>CAZROW010000029.1:0-4232 GCA_964601805.1 uncultured Enterobacteriaceae bacterium | reverse complement strand
TCCGGCATGATGGAACATCCCGGCTCAATCCAGCTCTTTCTTTTTATATTCGCAAAGATCCGAAATAACGCAGGACCCACATCGAGGCTTGCGGGCGATGCAGGTATACCGTCCATGCAGGATGAGCCAGTGATGGGCATCCAGTAAAAATTCTTCCGGCACAAACTTCATCAGTTTCTTTTCCACTTCCACTACGTTCTTGCCCGGCGCAATGCCGGTCCGGTTGGAGACGCGAAAAATATGCGTATCCACGGCCATGGCCATTTCCCTGAATGCCGTATTGAGAACCACGTTGGCAGTCTTGCGACCGACGCCGGGCAGGGCTTCCAGTTCTTCGCGGGTGCCCGGGACCTGTGAGTGGTGCTGGTCGATCAGGATCTTGCAGGTCTTGATGACATTTTTGGCCTTGGTGTTGAACAGGCCGATGGTCTTGATGAAGTCTTTCAGTTTCTTTTCACCGAGTGCGTAAATGGCCTCCGGCGTATTGGCCACCGGAAAGAGTTTTTCCGTGGCCTTGTTGACGCTGACATCGGTGGCCTGTGCCGAGAGCATAACGGCAATGAGCAGTTCAAACGGCGAATCGTATTTCAGTTCCGTGGTGGGGGTCGGGTTTTCATTCCGCAGGCGGGTAAAGATTTCTGTGCGCTTGGCTTTGTTCATCCGGTTACTCTGACGCGTTTACTGCCGGGTTCAACGGCTTCTGGTTCCTGGTTTGTGGAGACCGCCATCTTCCTGTCAAAGAGGTTTTTCAGGGCAATCAGCAGTCCCATGAACAGGAAGGCCCCGGGTGGCAGGATGGCCAGCAGGAAAGGTGACTCCGTGGTGAAAAAAATCAGGGTCCAGTCATTGTTGATGGGCAGCAGGCGATCCATGTTGGCGAGGATGGCGCCGGTACCAGCCAGCTCACGCAACATCCCCAGGACCAACAGGACCAGGGCAAAGCCCACGCCGGTCACCAGGCCGTCAAACAGGGCGGGCAGGACCGGGCTTTTCGAGGCAAAGCTTTCTGCACGACCAAGTATGGTGCAGTTGGTCACGATCAGGGGAATAAAGATGCCCAGGGCCTGGTACAGCTCGATGGCATAGGCCCGCAGTAACAATTCGGCACAGGTGGTAAAGCCGGCAATGATGAGCACAAACACCGGCAGGCGGATCGTCGGGGTAATGAAGTTGCGTCCCAGCGAGACCAGGGTATTGGAGCCCACCAGGACCAGGATGGTGGCCAGTCCCAGTCCCAGGGCATTGACGGTGGAATTGCTGACCGCCAGCAGGGGGCACAGGCCCAGCAGTTGCACCAGGGCGGCATTGTTGGTCCAGAGACCTTCCAGGCTGATCTGTTTGTAGTCAGTTTGCACGGTTTGCCAGCAGTGTCCTGTTCAGTTCGAAAAAATCCAGGGCGCGTTTGACGGTATCCACCACGGCACGGGGCGTGATGGTTGCGCCAACCAGGCCGTCAAAGTCGCCGCCGTCTTTGACAACCTGCCAGCGCGATTGTGGTGGATTGCCCAGGGATTTGCCGTTGAAGGCCAGAATCCAGTCGGAAACCTCGATATCGATTTTGTCACCCAGTCCGGGTGTTTCACGATGTTCAAGAACGCGCACACCGGTGATGGTGCCGTCATCCATTATACCCACCAGGAGAGTGATGGTGCCGCTGTAACCGGTGTGACTCTGGACCGGCAGGATGGCACCGGTGAAACGGCCATCCCGGGTGGCGATATACCCCTGGAACACCTCGGTGATTTGCAGGACATCAATCAGGTTCCAGGCCGCGAACCCATCGACGCTGGCATCCAGGGTGAACGCAGAGGCCAGCAGGTCATTGTCGTGGTATTGCGCAGGAAACACCTGGGCCAGTGCACGTCGTTGTGCCTGGAGTTGTTGTTCGGCAATGCGTTCCCTGGTGGACAGGTTGACCAGGGCCAGCAACAGGGCGACACCCAGGCAAAAGGCACCCAGTACCAGGCTGTTTCTGCGGATACTGTGAGCCGGCTCAGCTGACATGGGACTTTCCTGCCTGCTGCAGGCGTATGCACTGGTCAATGGCCGGTGCGGCGAAGTTGGCTAAGAGTACGGCAAAGGCCACGCCATCCGGGTAGGCACCCCAGATGCGAATGCAGTAGACCAGCAAGCCGATCATGGCGCCGTACCAGAGCTTGGCAGCGGTGGTTGCCGGGGCGGTGACCGGGTCGGTGGCGATGAAAAAGGCCCCGAGCATGGTTGCGCCGCCAAACAGGTGAAACACCGGGGAGCCATGACTGGCTGAACTGCCGCCGTCATAAAACAGCAGGGACATCAATGTCATCACTGCCAGCATGGACACGGGAATATGCCAGCTGACCAGGCGCCGGTATAACAGGTAAAGCCCGCCAGCAAGGAAGGCCACATTGATCCATTCCCAGCCGGCACCGGAGAGTGTGCCAAAGAGCGGGTTGTCACTGATGTATTCGGCCACGGTCATGCCCCCGCGGTCGAGTTTGAACTGGTCCAGGGCTGTCGCCCCGACAAAGGCATCCATCGATTGGGAGGCGTTGCCTGAAAACTGCCTGAGTGATTCTGTGATACCGGGGAGCTCCTGGCCAGCACTGGCGGGCAGCAGCCAGCGCGTCATGGTCACGGGAAAGGAAATCAGTAGGACGGCATAGCCGACCATGGCAGGATTGAAGGGGTTATACCCGAGCCCGCCGTAGAGTTGCTTGGCCACCACGATGGCAAAGAATATGCCGATCAGGCCTGCCCACCAGGGCGCAGCCGGTGGCATCGACAGGGCCAGCAACAGGGCCGTGACGATGGCACTGAAATCACCCAGGCCGGCAGCGATATTCCTGCCGCGCAATTTCAGGGCGGCGGCTTCCAGTATGACAGCACACAGGGTAAGCCAGAGGATGTTGACCAGGATACCCGGTCCGAAAGTCCAGGTCATGACCAGGATTCCGGGAACGGCCGCACCGAGCACCAGCAGCATGATCTGCGATGTGGACAGGGGCTGGTGACGGGAAAACAGCAAGGAGGTCAGGCTCATGCCCGCGCATATTACCAGCTTGCCCCGGTAGCGGCATCCGAATTGAGCAGGCTGGCTTGGAATGGCCTGATTTTTCGACGTATGATGGTTGTTAAGAAGAGGCAAGAGGCAAGAGGCAAGAGGCAAGGGACAAGAGTGTTGTAGGTCGGGATAGGCTCGAAGAGCCGTTTCCCGACGTTTGAATCATATAAAAAGAAAATAGAGGGGATGTCATGTATCAAAGTTCAGGGATAACCAGGCTTGTGGCGCTGGTTTGTATGGGGTTTCTGTCACAGGCAATTACCGCGCAACCTGGTGCCGGATTTTCGGAACATGCACTTGAATCGGCAGGGGCAGATCGCAGTTACCTGCTGTATGTGCCGGATAATTATGCCGGGGAACCGGTGCCCCTGGTGTTCAGCTTTCATGGTTCAGGTGGCGTACCACGTAACCAGGTAGAGACCAGTGGATTGACCACGATCGCAGACCAGCATGGTTTTGCCGTGGCCTTTCCCGCCGGTGAATTTACCAACTCCATTACGGCGCGCAGCTGGAATGCCAACGTGGAAGACGGCGTGGATGATGTCCAGTTTGTCAGGGACATGATCGAGGACATTGCCGGCCAGATGGCCATTGACCGTTCCCGCATCTACACCTCCGGCTTTTCAGGCGGCGGACGCATCAGCAGCCGCCTGGCCTGTGAACTCTCGGATATCCTGGCAGCCGCTGCACCGGTTGCCGGCCTGCAGTACCCCGATGACTGCACGCTCAAGCGTCCCATCCCCGTCATTGCCTTTCATGCCATGGATGACCAGGTCAACACCTACGAGGTGGCAGCAGATTCGCGCCCTTACTGGCGCATGGGCGTGGAAACGGCCCTGGACAAGTGGCGCCAGGCCAATGGCTGTTCCCTGGTGGGACAACATGACCGCCTGGGCCAGGGTGTCACGCTGCATACCTGGACAGATTGTGCAGGGGCGGCCAATTTGACCTTCTACCAGACCGTCAATGGCAACCACACCTGGCCGGGTTCGGGACAGGGCGAGGCGGTTGAGTCCATCGATGCCAGCAAACTGATCTGGGAGTTTTTCAGCCGCCATCAACTGCCGTGAACTGGCGCAATGTCGAAACCTGTACTACAACTGTGAGGGCAATAATGCAAAAACCTTAACAGGGAGGTAAGACAATGAGAGAACTGACAATGGACGAGTTGGAAGAGGTGAGTGGTGCT
>CAZROW010000028.1:29952-35577 GCA_964601805.1 uncultured Enterobacteriaceae bacterium | reverse complement strand
TTCCTGTCCTACCTGCGTATGGGGGAATGGCGGGATGTCCACCGCCAGCTCAGGCTGGTGTCCCGCGAGTTGAAGTTCAGCGAGAACGTGGAACCGGCTACGTACGAGCAGGTTCACATGTCATTGCTAGCCGGACTGGTGAGTAATGTCGCCAACCGCCTGGATGATGCCACCTACCTGGGGGCTCGTAATCGCAAGTTCAGGATTTTTCCGGGCTCGAACCTGTTCAACAAGAAGTTCAGCTGGATCCTGTCTGCAGAACTGGTGGAAACCACCCAGCTCTATGCCCGTATGAATGCCAGAGTGGAACCGTCCTGGATAGAAAAACAGGCTGGCCCGTTGCTCAAGCGTCACTATGCCGAACCGCACTGGGAGAAAAAACGGGGCCGGGTCATGGCTTATGAAAAAGTCTCTCTCTACGGCCTGGTCCTGGTGGAAAGGCGCAAGGTGCCCTTTGGCAAGATCGATCCGGTGCAGTGTCGTGAAATATTCATTCGCGACGGCCTGGTGTCATCAATGGTCAATACCAACCTGGCGTTTTACCAGCACAACACCCGGTTACGTAAAGAAATAGAAAACCTGGAAGACAGGACCCGTCGCAAGGATATCCTGATACGCGATGAGGATTTTGCCTTGTTATATGAAGAACTGATTCCACAGGAGGTCATTGACCAGGCCAGCCTCGAACGCTGGGTGGGCAAGCTGGACAAGGTGGAGGCTGAGAAGCTCTTTTTTGCCAGGGAAGATCTCGTCAATGCCAGCGATGACTCCCTGAACCCGGAAGACTTTCCCGACCAGTTCCAGGCCGGGCATCTGACCCTGGACCTGGATTACCGCTTTGAGCCGGGCCAGAATACAGACGGTGTCTCGGTGAATGTGCCCGTTTCTGCCCTCATGCAGCTCAGGGAAGAGGATCTGGACTGGCTGGTTCCCGGAATGCTGCGGGAAAAATGCATAGCACTGCTGCGCGCACTGCCCAAGCCCTTGCGCAAACACTTCGTGCCGGTTCCGGATTATGTGGACAGGGTGCTGCCGGACATCCGGCAGGGTGATGGTGACCTGAAAGCTGTGCTCGCCCATCAGCTACAGCGTTTGACCGCGATCGCCATACCCCTGGAAAACTGGAATGACTTTTCCCTGCCCGAACACCTGAGAATGAATATCAATGTCCTCGACCAGGAAGGCAAGACCTTGGGTGCGGGCCGGGATGTGACCAGCCTGAAGGAACGCTTTGCTGAACAATCCCAACAGGTCATGGCCGAGTTCTCGGCAGCCACTATCGAACACCAGGGCATCACGGACTGGGATTTTGGTCGCCTGGAAAAAGAACAGGAACTGGAGCATGGCGGCTTGTCCCTGAAGTCCTGGCCGGCATTGGTAGATGAAGGGGAATCAGTCTCCCTTAAACTGATGGACTCGCCTTACCAGGCAAGCCAGCACTCACGGGCCGGGGTCGCGCGTCTTTACATGCTGCGTAATCGACAACTATGGAAGCATTTGCGCAAAAACCTGTTGCAGGATCCGTCGCAGTTACCGGTGATGCAGCGTTTTGGAGGGCGTGATGCCCTGGCAGACGACCTGGTCATGGGGTGTTACCAAAGCGCCTTTCGCCTGTTTGAGGACCTTCCCGAGGACAGGGAAGATTTTGACCGCCTTTACGAGCAGGGCAGGCAGCAACTGGTCGAGACATCCGAGCGGCTCGAGTCACTTCTATACAGGATACTGACCAGTCACGGCCAGATTATGCGAGCGCTGAAAAAGTTCAGTGGTCTGGAATCACTCAAACTCCACCAGGATATCACCCAACAGATTGATGCACTGGTGCACACCGGTTTCCTGGCCGAGACGCCGGTGGAACTGCTCACGGAATACCCACGCTATTTTTCGGCCATAGAACAGCGCCTGGAAAAATATCCGCGCCAGCAGGCACAGGACAGTCAATGGACAGACATGCTGGCTCGGTGGTGGCAGCGTTATGAAGAAAAACACAAACAGCTTCTGGGGCAGCACAAGCGCAGCAAGGACCTGGAAGACTTTCGCTGGATGCTGGAAGAGTTAAGAGTGTCCCTGTTTGCCCAGGCACTGGGTACCCGTTACCCGGTTTCGGAAAAGCGGCTGGAAAAGGCCTGGCGGGCGATAAACTGACGGGGAATCCTGGGGTGGAATTCCGGTCTGTATAATTGGGAAAAGGGAAAAAGGGAAAAAGGGAAAAAGGAATCTTGGGATTACTGGCGGGGGAGCTTTCTGAAAATCGCGCCACCGGCAACCAGGGGCAGGCTATGTCATGGAATGTGATGCACTTGTCAAATTCAGCCAGGTTCCTTGACGTAAAATAGAGTGTGCTTACAAGGCAGTTATACAACGCGTTCATCATGAATATCTTGAGAAAATTTCACAACATCGTATTGGCACAAAGTGCAGCGATCATTTTTTTTCTGGCATCGTCCCCGTTGTATGCCCAGGGAGATGATGTTGACCCTTTCATTGAGATGAATCGCAACATCTACAGCTTTAACCAGGACTTTGACGATATCCTGTTCAAGCCCGTCACCCAGGCCTATAACGCGGTAATGCCGGATTTAGCAAAAATCGGTGTGGGTAATTTTTTCAGAAACCTGGATGACATCAATGTTGTCGTCAATGACCTCTTGCAGTTGAAGATGGGAAATGCCGCACATGACTCAGGGCGCTTTGTTCTGAATTCCACAGTGGGGATTGTCGGACTGGTGGATGTAGCGACCCGTTTCGGTCTGTATAAGAACAACGAAGACTTTGGTCAGACTCTGGGTTACTGGGGAGTACCATCCGGGCCCTACCTGATGCTGCCCATCATTGGTACCAGCACGTAACGTGATGCCGTAGGCCTGATTCCGGATTACATGCTCAATCCGGTCTTCTGGGTAGACGATGATGAAGCACGCTTCTTCCTCTACGCCCTGGATAATATCGACCGGCGACTTTTCTACATGGCGGCGGAATCCATGATCGACGGTGATGAATATCTTTTTGTCAGGGATGCCTACCTGCAGCGGCGTGAATACCTGGTCAATGACGGAGCCGTCATGGACGAATGGGATGAGTTCTGAGCTGTTGATCAATTCCTGATCAGAACATCTCCTGGATAATCGCGCCGACCCGGCAACGACCCTTGTCCAGGGGTTCTGCATGCCTGATTTCGATCAGGGCCTGGAAAGGCTCCCGATTCTGGATGCCGTCATGTACCTTGACCCGGCATTCGGTCCCGATGGGGATCATTGATGACAGCTCCAGGCCGACACCAGTATCAGTGATGTTGATACAAATTCCTTCAATCACCTTTTGCGGTTCGCCGTAATACAATGTCACGGCCGTGTTGACCTTGACCCGTTCGAAATCACGTTTTTCGTAAGCAAATGCCATAACCTGTCCTTCAACACTTCGTACGCAGAACACTCTACATCAAAATCATTCGTTTGTGAGGTTATATGGATGAATTTGTGAACCGATTATCGGTGAAATCTTGCAGGCTATGTAAGAAGGGAGTAAGGTGTTCCAGACTCTTGATCAGAGGTTTCCTTCTTCGCCTGACATGTCATTACAGGTTCAAGACAACATGAAAGGTGCAGGGTAAGTAGTAGTGGCCAGTGAGTATCCAAATCATGGCCTTCGGACTTGATCCGGAAAGTTAGTCGATGAAAAATGGGGACAATATTGTAATACTTGTTATAGACGACGATGCCGTTGTCCGGGAAAGTATTGCCTCCTACCTGTCAAACCTGCCCAATCATAAATACCGCGTCGTACTCGCCGGCTCTGGCGACGAAGGTATCGACGCCTTTCATTCCAGCTGTCCAAACCTGGTGTTGTGCGATATCAACATGCCGGACCACAAAGGTTTTGCGACACTGGATACCATCTTTTCCCAGAATCCGTCCCAGCCCATCATTATTCTTTCCGACGTGGGTAACACGGAGGATGTCATTCGGGCCATGCGCCTTGGTGTCAGTGATTACCTGTTCAAGCCGCTTGAAGACATGGAGATGCTGGGCATCTCGATAGAAAATGCACTGAATCGTGCTCGACTGATCGAGGAAAACACGCGGTATCGAAAAAACCTTGAAGAGATCAACAGGGAACTGGAGGAGCGTGTTGAAGTCTTCCAATCAGACCAGCAAGCCGGCAGGCATGTGCAGATGCGCATGCTGCCCATCCCGCCGCAGGACATCAATAATTTTCATTTTGATCATCGCGTGATTCCGTCGCTGTACCTCAGTGGTGATTCGGTCGACTACAAACCGATTTCGAAAAACAAGGTGCTTTTCTACATCGGGGATGTATCAGGCCATGGTTCCTCTTCGGCCTTTGTCACGGTACTGCTTCGCTTCCGCATTGCCCAGATGTTGCGCGAACACATCCAGGGGCGTTTTCGTACAGAATTTTCACCGGCCTATATCCTGACCTTGCTGAACAAGGACATGCTGGATACCGGTCTTGATAAACATATCACTGCCTGCATGGGCATCCTGGATGACAGCAACAACATGCTGTTGTACAGCGTGGCAGGGCATCATCCGCTACCGATTCTTTACAGTGAAGGAAGCGCCCGTTTTATCGAACCGAAGAAGAGCAGTTTTCCCATTGGGCTGATGGAGGATGCCGAGTATTTCAACGAGACGCTGGAGTTGCCCGAAGATTTTGCCCTGTTCCTGTTTTCAGACGGCATTCTGGAGCATTTGCCTGGTACCAGTATGCAGAGCAAGGAGGATCGCCTGCTGGAAGTCATCGCAAGTTGCAAAGGTGATTTCAAAGAAGTCAAAACGGGTTTAAACTTGCACCGTGATATCAAGGTGCCGGATGACATTGCCGTATTAAGTGCTACAGGACTATGAACAGCGGACGAATACTCGTTGCTAACGTAAACAATATACCCATACTCAAGTTCATCGGTGATGTGCGGGTCCTGATGAGCGGCACGCTGGATAACTATTTCTCCACCCTGTACAGCAAACCCATCCTTGATCGCATGATTGTGGACATGACTGAAACCCAGGGTATCGACAGCACCGCGCTAGGCCTGCTGGCCAAGATGGCTATCCAGCTGCGTAACCGTTTCAATGTCAGCCCCACCATTATTTCAACCAACCCGGATATCACGAAAATTCTCAAGAGCATGAGCTTTGACCTGATTTGCGATATTGTCGAGGACGCCAACCCCCGCAAGGCCGATTACGATGAGTTGTCACAGGTGAATGACAGTGAGGATCATGTCAGGCAAAAAGTCATCGAGGCCCACCAGACCCTGATGACACTCAGTGAAGATAACCGGGCGGAATTCCAGGACCTTGTTTCGGCATTGAAAGCCAACCGCTGATCAGTCGGCCTCGGCCCTTGCGCGAGCTTCCTGCTTGCCCTGTATAAAATCCTTGTGTGACAGATGAAGCAGGTCATTGACCTTGCGAATGAGGTGTTCTTCGTAGCGGTCAATTTTGCCGTCGGCAAAGGCCACTTCCCACATGTTAAGGATGAGTTTCACTTTTTCGCTGCGTTCGAAGTGATCGTTCATCAGGCTGGTGAACTGGTACAGCGAGGTCGCTTCGCTGGCCTCTGCTTCAGCCAGTGCCATCAGTTCATCAAGGGCTTCCTGTT
>CAZROW010000028.1:3196-29852 GCA_964601805.1 uncultured Enterobacteriaceae bacterium | reverse complement strand
GCTTCGCTGGCCTCTGCTTCAGCCAGTGCCATCAGTTCATCAAGGGCTTCCTGTTCAAGCCCGTAACGGGATTTGAGTATTTCGATCATGGCCTGTGTTTCTGCAGTATCGAAACTGCGGTCAGAACGACCAAGTTCGATCATCAATGCGGCACTGGCCAGTTGCAACTGCTGTTCAGTATGAACCTGGCTGTCTTCTTCCTGGCTGAAATGGGTTTCAAAAAAGCGACTGATGGCATTCAGCATGAAAATTCCTGTGTCGTGGTTTGGATGGATGACGAAACAAAACGGGAAGACCGGATATAGCTGCCGGCCTGTTCAAGTACGGCAATATCGGCGTCGGCCTTGTGGGCATTTTCACTCAGGTAGCGACGATACTGCTTGGCGCCGGGCATGCCCTGGAAGAGGCCGAGCACATGGCGCGTCATGTGTTTCAGGGCGGTTCCTGCAGCCAGTTCCTTTTTCACGTAATCCATGAACTCTTCCAGGACTTCATCCTGGAGCTTGTCGGGCAGGGCGCTGCCGAAGAGTTCACGATCCACGGCGGCCAGGATGCCGGGATTCTGGTATGCCTCGCGTCCCACCATGACCCCGTCAACATGTGAGAGCAGTGTTTTTGCTTCGTCCAGGGTGCGGATGCCGCCATTGATGACTATCTCCAGTTCCGGAAAGGCCTTCTTGATGGCAAAGACACGTTCATAATTGAGCGGAGGAACCTCCCGGTTCTGTTTTGGGCTCAACCCTTCCAGAATGGCAATGCGGGCATGAATAATGAAAGTACGGCAGCCCCGCCGGGCAATGGTGTCAACGAAACGGGCCAGGTGCTCGTAGGAGTCCAGGTCGTCTATGCCGGTCCGGCACTTGATTGTCACCGCAATGGCGACAGCTTCACTCATGGCCTGCATGCAGTCGGCCACCAGTTCGGGCTCTGCCATGAGGCAGGCTCCAATCTTGCCACGCTGTACGCGATCACTGGGACATCCGGCATTGAGATTGATTTCCCGGTAACCGGCCTGTTCGCCCATTCGGGCAGCCTGGGCCATCTCGTCTGGATCACTGCCGCCGAGTTGCAGGGCAACGGGTTGCTCTTCCGGGTTAAAACGCAGAAAGCGCCCGGCATCGCCATGCAGCAGGGCACCGCTGGTGACCATTTCGGTATAAAGCAGGGTATTGCGGGAAAACAGGCGCAGGAAATAGCGGCAATGCCTGTCCGTCCATTCCATCATGGGGGCCACGCAAAAGCGGTGCGAAACTGGTTCCTGTAAGTTTTCCGGGTAATTCATGTCATGTGTACCTGTGTGCATTATATAAAATGCAGCAGTTATTCGTAATTGGCGTGCCAGTGGACTTTATTTGTCCTGATAGTGTATGTTGCTCGCCTTTCAATAGTAGAGCCTTGACGCTCTGGCAGATGTTCAGGAGACCCATGATGAAGAGATTTTCCCTGTTGGTATTGATGTTCGCAGTTACCGCGGTGCAGGCCGATGAGTATGTGATCGACGGCTCCGGTGCCGGCATGCATACATCGATACATTTCAAGGCAAGCCATATCGGTATCAGTTCATTGTGGGGCCGTTTCAATGATATTACCGGCCGTTTTACCTACGATGCTGACGACATTGGTGCCTCCAGCATCCAGGTCGACATCAATCCTGCGAGTATCGATACCAACCATGAAGCCAGGGACACTCACCTGAGTTCACCGGATTACCTGGAAGTGGAGCGCTTTCCGCTCGCCAGTTTCTCCAGTACCTCGGTACAGGACCTGGGAGACGGCAAGGTCAGGGTGGCCGGGGACTTCACCCTGCATGGTGTCACCAAACCGATCACCTTTGACGCGGTTCGCACCGGTGAAGGCGAGACCCCATTCGGTGATTACCGGGTTGGTTTCGAAGGCGAGATGACCCTGAATACCGGTGATTACGGCATCAATGCCGGACCGATTACCCTGGTCCTGGCTATTGAAGGTGTGCGCCAGTAAGTGATCCCGTCTTGCTGCCGGGCCTGCCGGCAGCCCCTTGCACGACAGAATCAGTGCGCCGTTATGCTTGTCAGTTGCCAACCGGTCATTTACTGGCCGGTTTGCTGACTACCTCCAGTATTTCTTCAATTGTGGGTTCAGTGGCGGTGTCCTTGAAAGCCTCCTGCCGCGAATAGATATCGGCAGCGCCCTGGTGAAATTCTGGCGGCATGCCATTATCAGCCAGGGTTTGGGCAATTTCTTCCATCTCCCCGGTAAAGCGCCAGGCCTTGCGCGCCACCTGCCGTATCCGGCCATGGGACTTTTCCGTGAACCCTGGATTGTAAATGTCCCATTGCTTTTCCAGTGCGGAACGCACGCCCATGGCTTCAGCGGCGCCAAGAATGGCCGTGTGCATGGCCGCGGTGCCCTTGCTGTTGGCAGCAAAACACATTTTCAGGCCAGAGGCCTGACCGGGCTCCTCGCCCAGGATGGCGGTTTCCAGGGGGCCTGCACTGAAGCAGGCCGCGACTTTTTCCGCCTCATGACCTGAGAGGTAAAGCCAGGTAGTACCTGGCCGTGCAGGAGGCAGGCCAATGATGCCGCCATCAACAAAGGCAATGCCGGCTTTTTCAAGGCGGGTACCAATGGCTTTGACCGTGCGTGGGGAAACTGCATTGAAATCTGCATAAATGCCCTGGAACCGACAGTCGATGACCGCGTTGGCGACATCCATGGCGGCATGAGGCGGACAGACTGAAAACAGGATGTCGCAGGTATCACACAATTCCTGCAGGGATTTCATGGCATTCAAACCCAGTGCTTCAGCCCGGGATATGGACGCCTGGCTGCGGCCGGAGGCACACCAGTAAATATCGTTGCCACTGTTGCTCGCCGTAGCGGCGACAGCGCTGCCCATCTCACCGGGGTGCAAAATACCGATTCGTGTCGTCATCTGGGGCTCCTGCGTTTTGTCTTGTTACAGCACTTGAATCAGGCGGATTAATTTCCGCCTGTGGCCCTGACGAGGCTGCCGTGGTTGTAAAGGCCAGTCAAGAGGTTGAGGCAGTCTTCATTACGCTGAAAGGGGGACAGGTTCAGGGGACGCCCGACAGCCGACTGAATTTCGGTATTCAGGGCCATCAGCTTGTCTGTCTTCGGCAATTCCTGGCATTCACCGCTGGCAAAAAAGACAAACCGGTCTTCCAGAGTATGGCAGGCAAAACGTGCTGCGGAATTGCGGGCCAGGATGACACCTTTCTGCAACATGACGGCCATTTGTGCCGGGGTCAGTTGTTGCTCGGGTTCCTGGATCAAGTCCGGAATTCGGGGCAGGGTCATCAGGCAGCCAAAACAGCGCAGGATGGTGCCATCATCCTGCAGGGTCTGCTGGATCAGGCCTTTGACCTGCTTCAGGGCGTCACCGGTAATTTCACCGGGACTGGCGTTCGGGATCAATGCAGGATCACGATAACGGATATCTGCCGGCAGGCTGAAGGCCACTTCATCACTGAAAGCAGTAAGCAGGTCGGCCAGGTCCGGCGCACGAAAACCAATGGAGTAGCACAGCCCGGCATCCAGTGCCGTACCCCAGTGCGAGATGCCTGCGGGGATGTAGAGGACATCACCCTGGTGAAGGTCTACTTGCTGTTCGGCGTGAAACTCTTCGAGGATTTTCAGGCCGGAGTCGGTGTTCAGCGGTGTACTGCTGTCGCAGGCAGCACCAATTTGCCATTGCCTGCTGCCCTGTCCCTGGACCAGGAAAACATCATAGTAATCAAAATGGGGACCAACACCGCCCCCCTTGGCAGCGTAACTGATCATCACGTCATCCAGGCGCCAGGATGGAATGAAGTCAACTTCCCGGAGAAGTGATTGCACCTCCGGCAGCCAGTGATCCACGGACTGGACCAGCAGGGTCCAGTTGGATTCCGGCAGGAAGGTAAAATCCCGTTCACTGAACGGGCCCTGTTTCATTTCCCAGCCGCTGGCATTGTTGAAGACCAGTCGCGATTCGACGTCTTCCTCGCAGGCCAGTCCGGCCAACTCCTCGGGACTCAGGAAATCTTCAAAAGCGGGCAGGGCGCCGCGAATCAGCAGTGGCTTTTTTTGCCAGTAATCGGACAGGAAGGTGGAAAGATTGACGCTGTCATGGGCATCCAGCAGCATCAGATCTTTCTGGCCTGGGCTGCCGCATTGCCCAGGTAGGTCTCCGGGCGCATTTTCTTCAGTTCGCTGCGTACTTCTTCGGGCAGTTCCAGTGTGTCCACGAAGACAGCCAGAGTTTCCGCGGTGATGGCCTGTCCCCGGGTCAGGGCCTTGAGTTTTTCGTAGGGCTCATCGATACCGTAACGGCGCATGACTGTCTGGAAGGGCTCGGCGAGAACTTCCCAGCTGTTGTCCAGGTCTTCCAGCAGGCGCGTCTCATTGATCATGAGTTTGCCAATACCTTTCAGGCTGGCCTGGTAGGCAATGAGGCTGTGGGCCAGGCCGACACCAATGGTGCGCAGTACCGTGGAGTCTGTCAGGTCACGCTGCCAGCGGGAGATGGGCAGTTTCTGCGCCAGGTGCTGCATCAGGGCATTGGCGACGCCAAGATTGCCTTCGGAGTTTTCAAAATCAATCGGGTTGACCTTGTGTGGCATGGTGGATGATCCCACTTCACCGGCGACAGTTTTCTGCTTGAAATAGCCCTGGGAGATATAACCCCAGACATCACGGTCGTAATCGATAAGGATGGTGTTGAAACGGCTGACCGCATCAAAGTACTCGGCAATGAAATCATGGGGTTCGATCTGGGTGGTATAGGGATTCCAGGTCAGGCCCAGGCCGGTGACAAAAGCTTCGGCGTTGGCTTCCCAGTCAACGTCGGGGTAGGCCGCCAGGTGCGCATTGTAATTGCCGACTGCACCGTTGATCTTGCCGAGAAAAACACTGTTTCTGACCAGGTCCACCTGGCGCTGCAGGCGCGCCACGGTATTGGCAAACTCCTTCCCCATGGTGGACGGCGTTGCAGTCTGACCATGGGTGCGGGAAAGCAACGGGGCGTCGGCATACTCATGGGCCTTTTCGCGAATGGCGTTGGTGACGTCCTCCATCATGGGGGCCACCACATCTTCCATGCTTTCCTTGAGCATCAGCGCATAGGAGAGATTGTTGATGTCTTCCGAGGTGCAGGCGAAGTGCACAAATTCCATGATGCTGGCCAGTTCGTCAATGGCAGCCAGTTTGCCCTTGAGGTAATACTCTACGGCCTTCACGTCATGGTTGGTGACGCTTTCCTTGTCCTTGACGATGGCGGCCTCACCTTCATCGAAGTTGGCAATCAGGGCATCCAGGAAATTGTTTGCCGAGGCTGTCAGGGCAGGGACTTCCTTTATTCCGGGATTTTCAGCCAGGCGCTGCAGCCAGCGTATCTCGACAATAACGCGATAGCGGATAAGTCCGTATTCGCTGAAGTAGGCTTGCAGGGCGGTGGTTTTACTGTGATAGCGACCATCGACAGGAGAAATGGCGTTCAGGGTGGTCAGGGTCATGGAGGTGTTCTGCCGGGACTGGTGAAAAGCGGCACATTATACTGCAAGTTGTTAATGAATTGGACCTTTTGACCCCGCGTCATAGGGCATAAATACTACGTTTTCGACGCAATACAATAAAAAGCATATGCTTGACATATTATAAGGCAGGACTATACTCGGTAAGGACTCAATTCCGGGTCCCCTGTGTGTGGGAGAAACCTCATGAGTGACTCATCAAGTCAGGAAAACCGGGCCATCAAGGCCAAGCTGTTTATCAATGGCCGCAGCCAGGCGGTCCGTATTCCCAAGGAACTGGCCTTCAGCGGAGTAGATGCGGTCAACGTGGAAAAGCGGGGTAATGCCGTGATCCTGACCCCGGCCCGTAAAACCTGGGAATCCTTTGCCGAGTTGTCCCCTGCGGACCAGGATTTCATGATGATCCGGCCCCGACTGGTGAAATCATGATCATCATGCTGTCCTCCGATCTGTGCCGCCTTGTTCTGCGCGAGCAGCCGCCCTCATTGTTGTCACGTCTGCAGGCATGGTCGGTCAATGGTGATGAAGTGGTGATCTCGGCCATTACCTACGCCGAACTGGTTGCCGGTGTGCTGCTCACGGACAGCCAGGCAGCGCATATGTCCCTGGTGGAAGAATTCTGTGAACGTCTGGAAGATGTGGTGCCCTGGAACCGTGAGGCCGTGGATAACTATACGGCTATTCAGCAACGCGCCATGCAGGCCGGACAGGCCATCAACATGAACGATGCCATGGTCGCCGCCCATGCCCTGAGCCTGGATGCCATGCTGCTTGCCCTGAACAGCAAGCCGTTTGCCGGCATTGAAGGACTGTCCCTGGAAACCTGGTCCTGAGGCCGGGACAGCCAAACGCTTCACTATACCGCCCTTTAAAACGTTCATGCCCAGGTGTACTGCTGGCCATGGAGTTTTCGCTTGGCCCAACGTGTCGGCCCTTTCTCCCTTTCTCCCTTTATCGAAAACCCCATCGAAGCCGTTGCACACAACCACGACTCCCATCACCCGACCTACCCAATAATTGAGCCTGCATAAATCAATGTATTTCGTGAACCTGGGTCATCAGCAAATGCAAGTCGCGACTGATTTTTTTACGTTTCAAAAACAGGTGCCAGCGCCTGCCACCTGATTGTTGCCATAACACGGCGGATCGAATGCCTGCCAATAGCACGGCGCGGATCTTTTCCGCCACTTCCGTATTTTTCAGAAAAGATGCCTCACCAGTGACCTGGACCCGAAAGGACAGGGTACTCAAGGTATCCTGGTAGACGGTAGCCAGTGCCTGCAACAGTTCCGGTGTAGCCAGGTCGGGACTGTCCAGGCCGGCATGATCGAGACGCTCGAGCCGGTCACCGATAATCCGCAACATGTCGCCACGTCCGGCAAGTTTGCGTTCCAGGTGCAGGATGCCCAGGAAATAGCGCATCACGTCCGGGCTTTTCAGGCTGCTGTCCTGGTCATTATTGCCAACAATTTCCTGCAGTACCTGCATACCCAGGTTAAGACGGCTGACAGAGCCATAGACTTCAACGGTCGTTTGCGGGGAGGTCACCAGCAGGCTCCTGACCAGGGTGTTGAGCTTGTCCTGCCCGACCATGCCATGGCTGGCCAGTTGCCTGACCATGTAGGCCGACTGGGCAACCCCGGAGAGTGCCAGGCATTGTCTGAAATTCTTGTCCATGGTCCTGCTTATGACTCCGTATGACGGAATGAAGATTCAATAACAGCGCCGCCCAGGCAAACATCGTCCTGGTAAAACACCACTGACTGACCTGGTGTCACGGCCCGCTGTGGTTTATCAAAAACCACCTGCAGGCGTCCGTTATCCAGTGTAACAGTGCAGGCCTGGTCCGGCTGACGATAACGTACCTTGGCAGAACATGTCATGGGCAAGGCAGGCATTTGTCCACTGACCCAGTCAGCCGGGCTACAATACAGGCCGTTGGAAAATAAAAGGGGATGGTCATTGCCCTGTACCACCACCAGTACATTCCGTTCCAGGTCCTTGTCCGCGACATACCAGGGATTCTCCGGGCGGTCTTTCTGCCCGCCAATGCCCAGGCCCTGGCGCTGGCCCAGGGTATGGAACATCAGACCGCTGTGCTGCCCGATCACTTCACCTTCGTCGGTTTCAATATCACCAGGCTGGGCCGGAATATAGGTTTCCAGGAAATCCTTGAAACGGCGCTCACCGATGAAGCAGATACCGGTGCTGTCTTTCTTGTCGTGTGTCACCAGGCCATGCTTTTCGGCGATCGCCCTGACTTCATGTTTTTCAAGTTCACCGACAGGAAACAGGGTGCGGGCAATCTGCTGCGCCTGGACGGCACACAGAAAATAACTCTGGTCCTTGTTGGCATCGAGCCCCTTGAGTAGCTGGGCCTGTCCCTTGTCATCACCCCGGCGGACATAATGACCGGTAGCAATCATATCGGCGCCCAGGTGGGTGGCATAATCAAGGAAGGCCTTGAACTTGATTTCCCGGTTGCACAGGATGTCCGGGTTAGGTGTGCGTCCGGCACGGTATTCCGTCAGGAAATGTTCAAATACATTGTCCCAGTATTCCGCGGCGAAGTTGGCACTGTGCAGGCGTATTCCGATCTTCTCGCAAACTGCAGTGGCATCGGCGAGGTCGGCTTTCGCAGTGCAGTACTCGGTGCCGTCATCCTCATCCCAGTTTTTCATGAACAGGCCTTCAACCTGGTAACCCTGTTCCAGCAGGAGCAGGGCGGCCACGGACGAGTCCACGCCGCCTGACATGCCTACAATAACCCTGGTTTGTGCCGGTGATTTCATGTGTCGTGATGATAAATGGTTTCCAGGGGCAGGCGCCTGCCATCCAGGTAGTCCTGGACCGTGCGCACGACCATGGGGCTGCGGGCATTAAACCCCGGTGCCAGGATCTGCTCTGGTGCCAGCCAGTGGGCTGCAATGATGCCGGTGTCCAGCGTGATTGCCGGATCATGGGCCTGCGGTGTGCCGACAAAACAGTGCCTGACATAGGTAATGCCGTTAGGAGCACGTGTCACGTAGGTCCCCAGGAAAGCGGTCAGTGTGATGTGCCAGCCGGTTTCTTCCAGGGTTTCACGTACCGCCGCCTCAAACAGGGTTTCGTTTTCATCGAGGTGACCGGCGGGTTGATTGAATACCGTGTTGCCTTCATCGACTTCTTCCACCATGAGCAGGCGACCATCCTGTTCTACGATGGTGGCGACGGTGGTGTGTGGTAACCAGGTCATGGGCAGTGATTTCCGAACGATGGCAGTGAAAAAATGGCCTGCCGGTAAAAAGCGGGCATCCTACCGGAAAAGCCCTCATGGTGAAACTTGCCTGGGTATGCAGGAAGCAGCCTTGGCCCTTCATTAATAGCAGTTGAACAGGGATAATGGGACTTTTCCAGCGGAATAACCTGTCGAATGTCCAAGTTAACCCATATAGATGCTGACGGTCAGGCACGCATGGTCGATGTCGGCGCCAAGGATGTTACCGGGCGCCAGGCAACGGCGGAAGCCCTTGTCGAGATGCAGCCTGAAACCCTGAAACTGATTATGGAAGGGGGGCATAAAAAGGGCGATGTGTTTGCCGTGGCGCGTATTGCCGGCATCCAGGCAGCCAAGAAATGTTCTGACCTGATTCCCCTGTGTCATCCACTCATGCTCAGTTCGGTCAATGTTGACCTGGACGCCCTGCCTGAGACGAACCAGGTCAGGATCACCGCTACCTGCAAACTGGCAGGCCAGACCGGTGTTGAAATGGAAGCCCTCACAGCGGCTTCCGTGGCAGCACTGACTATCTACGATATGTGCAAGGCCGTGGACAAGGGCATGGTGATTCATACCGTGCAGTTGCTGGAAAAATCAGGTGGCAAGTCCGGTCACTACAAGCGTGGATCCTAGGGCCTGTTAACACACGTTGAATTGCCACTGTTGTGGCTGAAAAAGGCGCCAATCCAGGCGCGAGAAAAGACATGATAGCCATTCATTATTTTGCCAGTATTCGCGAGGCGCTGGACCGCGACATGGAGCAGATCGAGATTCCGCAGGGCGTTGCCACGGTTGGCCAGTTACTCAAACACCTGGCAGAAGAGCGGGGTGAGCCCTGGGCCGAAGTCCTTGGTGAAAGCTCATTGATGATTGCCGTGAATCACGAGATGGCGGACAGGAAAGCTGCTATCAGCAATGGTGATGAACTGGCATTTTTTCCACCGGTTACCGGGGGCTGAATGTCATGAAAATAGCCATACAGGAAGCAGATTTCGACCTGGCAGAGGAATATGCATTGCTGCGCCGGGAAAACCCGGAATGCGGTGCCATTGTTACCTTCAGTGGCCTGGTACGTGACCTGGAACAGGAAAAACAGGTGGAATCGCTCATCCTGGAGCATTATCCCGGCATGACGGAATCCAGCCTGGAAAAAATCATTCACGAGGCACAGGGACGCTGGCCTATCCTGGATGTCACGGTCATCCATCGCATTGGTGAGCTCAGGGCAGGGGAGCAAATCGTTTTTGTTGCCGTGGCCAGCCTGCATCGCCAGGCCGCCTTTGCCGCCGGTGAATTCATCATGGACTTCCTGAAAACCCGTGCCCCGTTCTGGAAAAAATGCCGGGATGAAAATGGTGAAAGCTGGGTTGAGGCAAAAGAGTCGGATGTGGACGCCAGCCAGCGTTGGAATGAATAGGGTGTCAGTTTACCGTTTCAGGATGATCATTCGCGGCTAAAGCCGCTTCCCACAAGCCTGCCTGTCGGTAGGAAGCGGCTTTAGCCGCGAAGAGTACTTTGCCACCATCGTGGTTACACCGGAGGCATCTAAAAGTCGGCAAACGGCCCGAAGGGCCTTTGCCCACCTACAGTGTCTCAAGCGTTTTTTTATCCAGCTTGATTTCCCTATATTCACCGCACTTCATATCCTCCAGTGACCAGGGGCCGACACTGATACGCACCAGTCGCAAGGTCGGAAATCCTGTTGCAGCAGTCATGCGCCTGACCTGGCGGTTGCGCCCCTCGGTGATGGTCAGTTCCAGCCAGCTGGTGGGGATGGATTTTCGCTCCCTGATGGGGGGGATGCGTTCCCACAAGTCAGGGGGTTCTATTTGCCGGGCCCTGGCCGGCTGCGTTGGCCCGTCTTTGAGTACCAGGCCCTTTTCCAGGCTGGCAATCGCCTCTGTTGTAATCTCTCCTTCGACCTGTGCCCAGTAGGTCTTGGCCATCTTGTGTTTCGGGTCCGCAATGCGCTGCTGCAGTTTGCCGTCATCGGTCAAAAGCAGCAGGCCCTCCGAGTCCCGGTCCAGGCGCCCGGCGGGATAAACCTGGGGCACCGGAATAAAATCGGCCAGCGTGCGCCTGCCCCCGCCGTCAATTTTGCCGTCAGTAAACTGGCTGAGCACATCGAAGGGCTTGTTGAACAGGATTAAGCGGGACATGGCAGGTTTTCGAAGTAGGGTACAGCGGTTTGGGCAGAATGAAAGGCAGGTATTGGAGCAGGAATTTAAGACGTATGGAAGCCGCTTCGGTAAATCATGAAGTGAAGGTATAGGCTCAGTTTACAAAATGCACCAGGACCAACCTGGCAAGGCTGACATTAGACAGGTGTTAACTGAGGAAGACTTTTTAGAACCTTGTCTTCCGTTTTCCGAGTGAACGGAAATTCAGCAATACGTGCCTGTGGTCGCCTGGAGTGTGGTCAGGTTGCTGGAGCAGAATCATCTTCTGCGCCGGCGTCCCCTGCATCCCCCTGGTCATTCTGCTCAACAGTATCAGCAGCTTCTCCGGCTGCGGCCTCTGGTTTGCTTGCTTCCTTGTTCGCCTCTTCAGACGGAAAAATATTGGCAGCGTGCAAGCCCTTGGGCCCTTCGATAACATCGAATGATACTGACTGTCCTGCTTTTAATGTTTTATATCCTTCCATGGATATTGATGAATAGTGTGCGAACAAGTCGTCTCCACCATCATCGGGTAAAATAAAGCCAAACCCTTTGGCATTATTAAACCACTTCACTTGACCGGTACTCATCTCCGTTAACCCCTTCTTATAATTCGGTATTCAGAATTCGATCAAATTCCGGTTTAGCGTTAATACGCACGAAACGTATAACCCCTTTTTTTTATGTTGTCAAATGCTTTGCCGTCGGCTTGAAAATTCCTGAAACGGGACGTATATCCTTATTGTCAGCTGAATGACGCACAACATTTTTTACTTTTGGCTGTCTATTCTGGATATTGATTCGTGGTATAGTTAATGCTCCTTCCGCCGCCACTGGCGCACAGGCCGGTGTACCGGCTGATTTCCTGATTGAACACTTAACCAGGCAGTTTTAAACAGTTTTACAATAGCCCAGTAGCAGTAATAATTGAAAACCTGAAAAGACAGTAATTCCGAACAGCAATGAAAGAGTATTACCCGCTAATTATCCGCAGCCACGGCAATGAAGATGGCGATGATGACCTGCAACGCTTTGGTGGACTCAGGGAGGCCCTGGCACCGGAAGAGTTAAAGCTGAAACCACCGCCGCTGTACCGTGTTGTATTGTTGAACGACGATTACACGCCCATGGAGTTTGTTGTCGGCGTGCTGCGAAAGTTCTTTGGTATGGATGTGGAAACCGCCACCCGTGTTATGCTCAAAGTACATACGGAAGGCAAAGGTGTGTGCGGCGTGTTTCCGCGCGAAATCGCAGAAACCAAGGCAGTACAGGTAAACGATTACGCCCGTGAAGCCGAACATCCGTTATTGTGTGATATTGAGGTGGAAGACGATTAGGCAGGAGTCTCCTGGAGACAATCCTCTTCAATGTGATCAGCCGGCGCATGTCGACCAGGACAATGCCATGGCCCCGGGATTGCAAAGCCTGTTATTCACCCCCATATCACTCCCATACCAGAATTGAAAGCGACATCGTTTGTTGAAAAGTGATAAGTTGAAGTCGCTGACATTTTTTTCAGAAAAGCCTGGTCGTAATACACATTGCTGGTAACGTATAGATATCCACCCCCGGTTGCCAGATGGCGAGGCCGCATACCAGCACCAACATCTGTAAGAGCAGGTCCCGGAAAGAAAGTAGTAGCCAGTAACCAGTCCACAACGTTGAGCAGAGAACATGTTTAGCAGAGAATTTGAAAATACACTGAATATCGCGGCCAACATGGCACGCAGCAAGCTGCATGAATTCATCACCGTGGAGCACCTGTTGCTGGCACTGATTGACGACCCCTCCGCCAGGGAAATCCTGGATGCCTGCAATGCCGACCTGGAAGCATTACGTCTTGACCTGGCCGAGTATGTCGACACCCAGATTCCCATCATCGCAGAACCGGAAATCAATCCTGAGGTTGACCAGACCCTGGGCTTCCAGCGTGTTATCCAGCGTGCTGTTTTTCACGTGCAGTCTTCCGGCAAACGTGAAGTCACCGGTGCCAACGTCCTGGTCGCCATCTTCGGTGAGAAAGAAAGCCAGGCCGTGTACTTCCTGCGCAAGCAGGGCGTCAGCCGAGGCGATGTGGTCAACTACATCACGCACGGTACGCCCAAGGCGCCCGGCATTGGCGATGAGGGTGAACAGGAAATCCAGACAGAGGCCGCAGAAGGTGAGAAAGCGCCGTCGCCACTGGAAAGCTTTGCCACCAATCTCAACGAGGAAGCCAAGGCCGGTCGTATCGATCCCCTGATTGGGCGTGACAAGGAAATTACCCGCCTGGTGCAGGTATTGTCCCGTCGGCGCAAGAACAACCCGTTGTTTGTTGGTGAATCCGGTGTGGGTAAAACCGCCATTGCTGAAGGGCTGGCCAAGCACATTGTCGATGGCAATGTTCCCGAGGTGCTGAGCAACAGCGTGATCTATTCCCTGGACATGGGCGCCTTGCTGGCAGGTACCAAGTATCGCGGTGATTTCGAAAAACGCTTCAAGTCACTGCTGGCCGACCTGGACCAGAAAGAAGATTCCATCCTGTTTATTGATGAAATCCATACCATTATCGGGGCAGGTGCTGCTTCCGGTGGCGTCATGGATGCCTCCAACCTGCTCAAGCCCATCCTGGCATCAGGCAAGCTGCGTTGCATTGGCTCAACCACTTACAACGAGTACCGCGGTATTTTTGAAAAGGACCGGGCACTGTCGCGCCGCTTCCAGAAGATTGATATCGAAGAGCCGGATGTCGAGACCACGTACCAGATTCTCAAGGGCCTGAAATCCCGTTACGAAGAACACCATGACCTGCGTTTTACCGACAAGGCGCTCAAGGCGGCGGCGGAAATGGCCGGTCGTTATATCAATGACCGCTACATGCCTGACAAGGCCATCGATGTCATTGACGAGGCCGGTGCCTACCAGCGCCTGCAGCCGGACAGCAAGCGCAAGAAACAGATCCAGGTTGGTGACATAGAACGCGTGATTGCACAGATCGCCCGCATCCCGCCAAAGAATGTGTCTGCCTCGGACAAGAGCCTGTTACAGGATCTGGAGAAGAACCTGAAGCTGGTAGTCTTTGGCCAGGATACGGCCATCGATGCACTGGCGTCGTCCATCAAGTTGTCACGGGCCGGACTGAAGGAAGGTGAGAAGCCTATTGGCTCCTACCTGTTCTCCGGACCGACCGGTGTCGGCAAGACGGAAGTCAGCCGCCAGTTGGCGAAAATACTGGGTGTGGAACTGGTACGCTTTGACATGTCCGAGTACATGGAACGCCATACCGTCTCACGCCTGATCGGTGCGCCTCCGGGCTACATCGGTTTTGACCAGGGTGGCCTGCTGACCGAATCCATCGTCAAGAATCCACACTGCGTGTTGCTGCTGGATGAAATCGAAAAGGCCCATCCCGATGTCTTCAACCTGTTGTTGCAGGTCATGGACCATGGCACGCTGACTGACAACAATGGCCGCAAGGCAGACTTCCGCAATGTCATCCTGATCATGACAACCAATGCCGGTGCGCAGGAAATGAGCAGGGCATCCATCGGCTTCTCGCAACAGGATCACAGCACCGACGGTATGGAAGTCATGAAGCGGATATTCACACCGGAATTCCGTAATCGTCTTGATTCCATTATCCAGTTCGCAGCGCTTGATGCAGAAATCATTCGCACGGTCGTCGACAAGTTCCTGGTCGAATTACAGGTACAGCTGGATGACAAGAAGGTGGCTATCCACGTGGATGACGAGGCCATCGACTGGTTTGTTGAACATGGTTACGACAAGTCCATGGGGGCACGCCCGATGTTGCGACTGGTCCAGAACAAGATCAAGAAACCGCTGGCCGAGGACATCCTGTTTGGCAAGCTGGTCAATGGTGGCGATGTCCATGTCACGGTTGAGAATGACGATATCCGGCTGGAAATCGATACCTCCGACAAGGACAAGTCCGACAAGAACAGCAAGGTCAAAGCCGACGCATAGTAAGACACAGGATTACTGCACAAGTGGCAGTATCTTGGGTAAGGCTGGTAGCAGGAAATTGAAAAATAACGGTAGATTCGGCAACGAATCTGCCGTTTTTTTTAGCGGGCGCGGTAGGTAATACGGCCTTTGCTCAGATCGTAAGGTGTCAGTTCTACCTTGACCTTGTCGCCGGTGAGAATACGGATGTAGTTTTTACGCATCTTGCCTGAAATATGGGCAGTCACAACGTGACCGTTTTCCAGTTTGACGCGAAACATGGTGTTGGGCAGCGTGTCGATGACTTCGCCGTCCATTTCAATCTGGTCTTCTTTTGCCATTTAGTACCCTGTGGTGTTTTTTCGAAGCGACGCATTGTGCCTTAAACGGTTACAAGGTACAAGACGCAAGGAACAAGGGCGTTGTCAGTGGAACGGGGGAATGTTGCTGGCCGAATGTCGCGTGGGCTGTTTATATCCAGCAAATACGCCCCGGTCAGGTCAGGCGAACCCAGCGCTGGTTGAGCAGCAGCTCGATGGGACGGTACTGCAGTTTGTAATTCATCTTTTCGCAGTCGCGAATCCAGTAGCCCAGGTAGACATAGGGCAGGTCGCGACGCAGTGCCTCTTCAATCTGCCAGAGAATGGCAAAATTACCCAGGGAACGCTTCTGCTCGTTGACATCGTAAAACGTATAGACCGCTGACAGGCCATTGCTGAGCAGGTCGGTGATCATGACAGCAACCAGGCGGTCGCCATCACTGACACGATAGAACAGTGTGGATTCGCAGCTTTGTACCAGGAAGGATTCGAACTGCTCCCGGGAAGCCGGGTACATGTCACCGTCCTTGTGACGGGTATTGATATAGGTTTCATACAGCGCGTAATAGGCGTCATTGTTAATATCATCGACCGCTTCCACGCGCAGGTCTTCATTGCGACGCAGGATGCGGCGATAGCGCTTGTTGGGGCTAAAGCGGTCGACAACCACGCGGCAGGCCACGCAATGCTGGCAGTTCGAGCAGTGGGGGCGATACATGTGGGCGCCGCTGCGGCGGAAACCGATTTCAGACAGGTGGGTGTGGAACTCCGTCGAGACCGGGAATTCGGGATCGATAAACAGGGTACGTGCTTCCTCGCCCGGCAGGTAACTGCACGGATGACTTTGCGTGGTAAACAGTTTGATGTCTTTCAGGGACGTCATGGCTGAAAACGAATTCCAGTATTTCTCGCTGCTGTCGTTACTGTCTTTTTTGGGTAATTGTATGGCTACGCGCACTGCTATCCAACCGGCGAACAATGCACGCTATTTAACTGATAACACTTATTGTAAAGGCCAGTGTAAGCGATTGCGACCATAATCCGTGGACTTTGGGAGCTGGGTCAGGAATTCGCTGCGGGGTATTTCCCGTGCACCAAAACTGGCCAGGAAGGGGCTGCTGACCTGGCAATCCACCAGGCGGTAGCCCAGCGCTCCCAGTTTGGGAACCAGCCAGGCAAAGGCCAGCTTGGAGGCATTGGTGCGCCTGCTGAACATGGATTCCCCAAAAAACACGTCGCCAATGGCAAGCCCGTAGAGCCCGCCAACCAGGGAGTCGCCTTCATACACTTCAACAGAGTGGGCCACGCCCAGCTCATGCAACCGGCAATAGGCCTCGATCATCTCCACAGTGATCCAGGTGCCCTGGGAATACGTGCGGGTATCGGCACAGGCGGAAATGACGTGGGCAAAAGCCGTGTCGGTGCAAATGTCGAATTCGGACTTGCGCATGGCCTTGGCCAGGCTGCGACTGATGTGAAGCTCGTCAGGGTAGAGCACCATGCGCGGATCGGGTGTCCACCAGAGGATGGGCTGGCCGTCTTCAAACCACGGAAAGATACCCTTGCTGTAGGCCTCTATCAGTCTTTCCGGTGCCAGGTTGCCACCGGCAGCGAGCAGTCCGTTGGGTTCTGCCAGGGCTGAATCGGGTGCGGGAAACTCGAAGTTCTCGTTATTCAGCCAGGGCAGGGAAGACATGCTTACACCTTATGCCGGTGCCAGGTCGTCCAGGTATTTCTCGGCATCCAGGGCCGCCATGCAACCAAAACCGGCAGAAGTCACTGCCTGCCGGTAAATATGGTCGGCCACATCACCGGCAGCAAACACACCGGGAATACTGGTCTGGGTAGCATTTCCTGCAAGACCGGTATGAATCTTCAGGTAACCGTTTTCCATTTCAAGCTGGTCAACAAACAGGTCCGTATTGGGTTTGTGGCCGACCGCGATGAACACCGCACTCAGGTCAATTTCCTGTGTGCTGTCATCTGTGGTGCTCTTGATGCGCATGCCGCTGACTTCACCATCGGTGCCCAGGACTTCATCGAGCACATGGTTCCACATGATGGAGATATTGCCCGAGGCTTCTTTTTCAAACAGTTTGTCCTGCAGGATTTTCTCCGCACGCAGGCTGTCGCGGCGATGCACCAGGACCACTTCGCTGGCAATGTTGGACAGGTACAGGGCTTCTTCAACGGCCGTGTTGCCACCACCGATAACGGCCACTTTCTGGCCCTTGTAGAAAAAGCCGTCGCAGGTGGCGCAGGCGCTGACGCCACTGCCCATGTACTGCTCCTCGGAAGGCAGGCCCAGGTACTGGGCAGAGGCACCGGTGGCAATGATCAGGGCATCACAGGTGTATTCACCGACACTGCCTTTGAGGTGGAACGGTTTTTGTGACAGGTCCGCGGAATCGATATGGTCAAAAATGATATTGGTATCAAAGCGCTCGGCATGCTGCTGCATGCGCACCATCAGGTCTGGGCCCTGCAGGCCTTCCACGTCACCGGGCCAGTTATCGACATCAGTCGTGGTGGTCAGCTGGCCGCCGGCCTGCATGCCGGTAATGACTACCGGGTTGAGATTGGCACGGGCTGCATAAACGGCAGCGGTGTATCCGGCAGGACCGGAACCAAGGATGATCAGGCGGTGGTGTTGCGCGTCGCTCATGGGTAAAGGGCTTCCTGGATGGTGATTTTCTGGTTTATGACGGCTTGCCAGCCAACTTGTCTGCATCAATCAGGGCAGTGGCGGGCTTTTTCAAGGGAGGCTATGTTAGCAGAATCCGGAAAGAGGAAAAGGGCAAAAATGGCCGCTTATCCCGTATATAGCGAAATTTTTGCCTGGAAACACCTAGATATGGGAACGGAACACTATACAAGGAGTGTCACAAACCCTGTAAAAGCAGTTACAATAGCGCTTTAACCGGTTTGAGTACCGGTAGCACTGCTTTGTGAATACGGACAGCAGGGCGAACAGCTAAACAACAGAGCAAAACAATAAAACAGGAACAGGGAAACGCATCACGCACCCGGGCTATGGCAAAGAAAAAAGTCAAAACTCCACCCGCTGAGGAACATGCAGTCAGCCTCAAGGCGCTCTTTCTGAAAGAGGGCTTCATGATCCTGTTCCTGGCTATCGGCCTGTACCTGTTCCTGGCCGTGAGTTCCTATTCGCCCCTGGATCCGGGCTGGTCGCGCACCGGGGATGGCACCGCCATCGCCAACACGGTGGGGCGCACCGGGGCCTGGATTTCCGATGTCCTGCTATTGCTGTTTGGTTACCTGGCCTACCTGTTTCCCCTGTTGCTGGTGTACCGGGCCGTGATCCTGTTTCGTACCCGCAAGGAAGACAGTCCCTGGTCCTGGGAGCTGTTTGCCCTGCGTGGTACCGGTGTCATCCTGACCCTGCTGGGGGCGGCGACCCTGGCCACCATGCACTTTGCCACCCCGCTGGCCAATTCGGCGGGCGGCATCCTGGGTAATTCCATTGCCGGACTTGCCTTGCCGTCTTTCGGCCTGACCGGTGCCACCCTGATTTTCCTGACCATGTTCATTCTCGGTATCACCCTGGCTACCGGCCTGTCCTGGCTGGCCCTGGTGGATGGTACCGGGCGCTACTGCCTGCTGGGCTACAACCAGCTGATTGAACGCTGGCAACAGTGGCAGGAAGCCCGTCGCGAGAAGGCCGAAACCGAACGTTTCGTCAGGCAGCGCAAGGAATCCCTGGATCACTTCGTCGAAAAGGAAAAGAAACGCAAGAAGCCCATCGAGATTGCTCCGGTCCGCAAGGCACCCAAGGAGCCGAGCAAGCGTGTACAAAAGGAAAAACAGGGCAAGCTGTTCGAGGCTGCTTCTGTGGGTGAATTGCCGCCGATCTCCCTGCTGGATGAATGGGGTAACCAGCCCCGCGTCGGGTATTCCACCGAGGCCCTGGAGGCCATGTCCAAGTTGCTGGAGATCAAGCTGCGGGACTTCGGCATTGAAATCGAGGTGGAAGCCATCAATCCCGGCCCGGTCATTACCCGTTTCGAGGTGCAGCCGGCTCCGGGCGTCAAGGTCAGCCGTATCAGTAACCTGGTCAAGGACCTGGCCCGTTCCCTGGCAGTCTCCAGTGTGCGCGTGGTGGAAGTGATTCCCGGCAAGACCGTGATCGGCATCGAGATACCCAACGAAACCAAGGAGCTGATTCAGCTGGGCCAGGTACTTTCCTCACCGGAATTTGATAACTCCCGTTCGCCCATCAGCATGGCGCTGGGTCATGACATCGGCGGCAACCCGGTGGTGGTGGACCTGGCCAAGATGCCCCACCTGCTGGTGGCCGGTACCACCGGTTCCGGTAAGTCCGTGGGCATCAATGCCATGATCCTGTCGATCCTGTTCAAGTCCAGTCCCAAGGATGTGCGCCTGATCATGATTGACCCGAAAATGCTGGAGCTATCCGTTTACGATGGCATTCCGCATTTGCTGACGCCGGTAATTACCGACATGAAGGATGCCGCCAACGGCCTGCGCTGGAGCGTGGCGGAAATGGAAAGGCGCTACAAACTGATGTCCGCCCTGGGCGTGCGTAACCTGGCCGGCTTCAACAAGAAAGTGGCCGATGCCGCCAAGGCCGGCAAACCCATACCCGATCCCCTGTGGAAACCCGATCCCCTGTCCGAAGTGGACGAGGCTGACCAGATACCCGAGGACCTGGTGGAACTGCCGCAGATCGTGGTCATCGTCGATGAGCTGGCCGACATGATGATGGTGGTCGGCAAGAAGGTGGAAGAACTGATTGCCCGAATTGCCCAGAAAGCCCGTGCCGCCGGTATTCATCTCATCCTCGCTACCCAGCGACCCTCGGTGGATGTACTGACCGGCCTGATCAAGGCCAATGTCCCCACGCGCCTGTCCTTCATGGTGCAATCCAAGGTGGACTCGCGCACTATCCTGGGCGAGGGCGGGGCGGAACAACTGCTCGGCCATGGTGACATGCTCTACCTGCCACCGGGCGGCGGGATCGCCCAGCGTGTGCACGGTGCCTTTGTCTCTGATGACGAGGTTCACCGGGTGGCAGCAGCCTGGAAGGAACGTGGCGAACCTCATTACATTGAAAGCATCACGTCGGATTCTTCCGGCGACGGTGTGCCCGGCCTGACCCCGTCCGATGGAGGTGACGGGAACTCTGAGGAGTCAGATGCACTCTATGATGAAGCAGTGCAATTTGTGACGGAGTCCCGCAAGGCCTCGATATCTGCAGTTCAGCGCAAGCTACGCATCGGTTATAACCGGGCCGCCCGCATGATTGAGGCCATGGAAATGGCCGGCGTGGTGTCCGAGATGGGTGCCAATGGCAACCGGGAAGTGATTGCTCCGCCACCGCCAAGAGATTGATTTAATAATCAATCACTTGCGGGATTTAGCTAAAGTAAATTATTTTTCATTATGCGGAGTATAATCAGGACCATGAAGTCCCTGAAATGCATCATTGCCTTGCTCTTTGTTTCACTGCCGGCCTGGGCGCAGGCCCCGGATGAGGAGGCCGCTGCACAGCTGTCCGCCATCCTGGAAGCCACGCGAACCCTGCAGGCGGATGTCGAGGTACTGACGCTGGACCAGGACGGTCGTGAAATCCAGGAGTCATCGGCACGCCTGGTCATGCAGAAACCCGACCATTTCTACTGGGAGATTACCAGCCCCTATGCGGAACTGATGCTGACCAATGGCCAGCGCATCTGGCGATATGAGCCCGACCTGGAGCAGGTGACGGTCGATTATTTCGATGACGATGTCAGTCGCACACCAGTACTGCTGCTCAACGGCAATGCCGATGATATTGCCAGTAACTACACGATTTCCTCCAGCGGTATGGATGACGGCACTTCCCGTTTCCTGCTGTTTCCAAAAAGCACTGACAGCCTGTTTGAACGCCTGAGCCTGACGTTTGCCGGGACCGCCCTGCAGGAAATGCAGTTCGAGGACAGCCTGGGACAGAAAACCAGCCTGACCTTTACCGGGCTGGAGGCCAACCAGGACATCGACCCGGAGACTTTTGTCTTTGACATGGACCAGGCCATGAACGAATTTGACGCCCTGGAAGTGATCGACAACACCCTGTGAGAGTTTCCTTTGATAGTTCCCTTTGACGGTTGATCCTGCAACGTGACCCTTTCCCTGTTCCAGTCTGACGACAGCAGTTACCAGCCCCTGGCCGCGGCCATGCGCCCGCGTACCCTGAGTGATTTTGCCGGGCAGGACCACATCATTGCCCCGGGCAAGCCCCTGTTTGAGGCCGTCAATGCCGGCATACCCCATTCCATGATTCTCTGGGGACCGCCGGGTACCGGCAAGACCACCCTGGCGCGTATTATTGCCAGCGCCTGTGATGCGCACCTGGAATCCCTGTCCGCAGTGCTTTCCGGCGTGAAGGAAATTCGCGAGGCGATCACCCGGGCCAAGGAAGAGCGCAACATGCGCGGGCGCAAGACCATCCTTTTCGTGGACGAGGTGCATCGATTCAACAAGTCCCAGCAGGATGCCTTTCTGCCGCATATCGAGGATGGCACCGTGATCTTCATCGGTGCCACTACGGAAAACCCGTCCTTTGAACTCAACAACGCGCTGTTGTCACGGGCCCGTGTCTACGTGCTGAAAAGCCTGACGGACGATGCCTTGCTGGCAATTCTGGAACAGGCACTCACGGACAGGGAGCGGGGCCTGGGCAATGTGCCGATCATGCTGGACGACAAGCAGAAGCAATTACTGGTCAGTGCCGCCGGTGGTGATGCCCGCCGGGTATTGAACCTGCTGGAAGTGGCGCTGGACCTGTTTGAGGATAACGGGGAAGGGCAACAGGTGCTTTCCGCCGACGCCCTTGCCCAGGTAGTACAGGGCAATGCCAAGCGCTTCGACAAGGGGGGCGATTCCTTCTACGAGCAGATTTCTGTGTTGCACAAGGCTGTACGCGGCTCGTCCCCCGATGCCGCCCTGTACTGGTTGTGCCGTATGATCGATGGGGGTTGTGACCCGCTGTATATTGCCCGCCGTGTGGTCAGGATGGCCAGCGAGGATATCGGCAATGCCGATCCGCGCGGTCTCCAGATTGCCCTCAATGCCTGGGACGTTCAGCAACGCCTGGGCAGCCCGGAAGGTGAACTGGCCATTGCCCAGGCCCTGGTCTTTCTTGCCTGTGCACCCAAGAGCAACGCGGTCTATACCGCCTACAACCAGGCCATGGACACGGTCAAGGCCACGCCGGATTACGAGGTTCCCATGCACGTGCGCAATGCGCCTACCAGCCTGATGAAAGATCTCGATTACGGTGCCGAGTACCGCTATGCTCACGACGAACCGGGTGCCTACGCGGCGGGTGAGAACTACTTTCCCGAGGAATTGAAAGACACGCAGTTCTACCACCCCACGGATCGTGGCATGGAGCAGAAGATCAAGGAAAAGCTGGAATACCTGCGCAGCCTGGATGAGGCCAGTGCAGACAGGCGCTACCAATAGCTGGCGAAAAATAAAGGATGACTCCCCATGCCAACCCTTCATATCGCAAATAAAAATTATTCCTCCTGGTCGTTGCGCCCCTGGCTTTTAATGACTGAACTGGGAATCCCGTTTGACGAAGCGATCACTCCTTTTGATCCCGGCCACGATTTCCACTCCTTCTCCCCAACCGGGCTGGTCCCATGCCTGGTTGATGGCGATATCGTCGTCTGGGAATCCCTGGCCATTGTCGAATACCTGGCTGAAGAATATCCACAAGTCTGGCCCCTGGATAAAGTGGCCCGCTCCTGGGCTCGTAGCAGTGCCAGCGAAATGCATGCAGGGTTCAATGCCCTGCGCAATGAGTGCCCGATGTGTTGTGGTATACGGGTAAGACTTCACGACTTTACGCCGGCGTTACAAAAAGACGTGGACCGAATTAATACGCTGTGGGAAGAGGGACTTGAGAAATTCGGTGGGCCATACCTGGCTGGAGATTCCTTTACCGCTGTAGATGCTTTTTTTGCACCGGTATGTTTCCGCATACAATCCTACGGTCTTGAACTGGGTCATGCGGCTGGAAATTACAAGGACCGGATTCTCAATCTGCCATCCATGCAAGACTGGTATAAGGCAGGATTGAACGAAACCTGGCGGGATAAACCTCATGACGAGGAAATCAAGGCGTTAGGCCAGATTACAGAGGATTTGCGAAGCAGCCAGGAGTAAAAGAATGCCAGGCGGTTTCTTATGCCGGTAATCAGGGGCGCGTCGAAAAACTATCGCATGGTGAAACTTTTCTTCTTGCATACTGCATCCTGTCTCCTGCATCCTTTCACTAGAGAACCTCAAATCAAGGAATAACCGGATCCCGATGACCTACCTCGCAGTTGCCTTCGGTGGTGCCCTGGGCGCCATGTCCCGTTTTTTTGTATACAACGTGTTCATGCGGGCGACTACCAGCACCTTTCCCTGGGCCACCCTGACAGTGAATATTGTTGGCTCCTTCCTCATCGGAATTGCCTTTGTGGTCATTACCGAGCGCCTGGAGATGGGGCCGGAAGTGCGGGGCGTGGTTACAGTGGGCTTCCTTGGCGCTTTCACCACGTTTTCGACCTTTTCCATGGACACGATTGGCCTGCTGGAGCAGGGCCAGGTGGGCAGTGCAATAATCTATGTGTTGTCCAGCGTCGCGGTCTGTATAATTGCCGCCTGGCTTGGCCTCACTGTGGCCAAATTCCTGTTTTAAAACAAACACGCTATTTTAAATCAAACACGCAATCTCGCTGTAAACCACTGGAACTGAAATGCTTGATCCGAAGTGGGTTCGCACGGAACCCGAAGCCGTTGCCCAATTACTGGAAAAGAAAGGTTACACACTGGATGTGGCCGCTTTCGGCGCACTTGAAGCCCGTCGCAAGACTCTGCAGGTTGAAACAGAATCCCTGCAGAATGAACGTAACACCAAGTCGAAAAATATCGGCAAGGCCAAGGCCGCCGGCGAAGACATTGCGCCACTACTGGCCGAAGTGGATAACCTGAAGAGCGCCCTGGAAGAAAAGAAAGATGCCCTGGAAGGGGTGTCGGCCGAACTGGATGCATTGCTGCACGGCATTCCCAATGTTCCTGATGAACGGGTGCCTGCCGGAACCAGTGAAGAGGATAACCAGGAAATCCGTAGCTGGGGCACGCCACGGCAATTTGATTTCGAGCCAAAGGATCATGTTGAACTGGGCGAGGCCGGCGACGGCCTGGACTTTGCCACGGCCACCAAGATCACCGGTTCCCGTTTTGCCATCATGAAAGGGGAAGTGGCCCGGTTGCACCGCGCCATCGTCCAGTTGATGCTCGATACCCATACGACCGAACACGGGTACATGGAGGTCAATGTACCGACCATGGTCAATGCGGAATCTGCCTTTGGTACAGGACAATTGCCCAAGTTTGCCGAAGACCTGTTCAAGGTCGATGACGAGCGCGAGTTTTACATGATTCCCACCGCGGAAGTCCCGGTGACCAACTTTGTCCGCGACGAGATCGTGGATGCCGCTGCCATGCCGCTGAAATTTGCCTGCCATTCACTGTGCTTTCGTTCCGAGGCCGGCAGCTATGGCAAGGACACCCGCGGTATGATTCGCCAGCACCAGTTTGAAAAAGTGGAACTGGTCCAGCTGGTAAAACCCGAGGACAGCAAGCAGGCCCATGAAGAGCTGACAGTCCATGCTGAAACCATCCTGCAGAAACTCAACCTGCCGTATCGCGTGGTTGTCCTGTGCGGTGGCGACCTGGGCTTTTCTGCGGAAATCACTTACGACATCGAGGTGTGGCTGCCTGGCCAGGATGCCTACCGGGAAATTTCCTCCTGCTCCAATTTCGGGGACTTCCAGGCACGTCGCATGCAGGCACGATGGCGTAACCCGGAAACCGGCAAGCCGGAACTGCTCCATACCATCAACGGTTCCGGCCTGGCGGTGGGCAGGACCCTGATTGCGGTCCTGGAGAATTACCAGAATGCGGACGGTAGTGTATCTATACCCGAGGCCCTGCAACCCTACATGGGCGGTGTAACAACCATTCTCAAGTCCTGATCCAGTAAATCCCCATGGATTATTTGCCCATATTTTTGCGCATCCAGGGCCAGAAAGCCCTGGTGGTCGGTGGTGGGCAGGTGGCTGTGCGCAAGGTCTCCATGCTCATGCGTGCCGGGGCGAAGATCGTCCTGGTGGCCCCGGACGTGGAACCTGCCTTACGTGATTTGCTCAAGGACAATAACCACACGGTACTCGAAAAGGGCTTTGAGCCAGCTGACCTGGAAGATGCACGCATAGTTATTGCTGCCACTAACGATAATGCCGTCAACCTGCACGTGTATGAACTGGCCAGCGGCCTGAACATTCCGGTCAACGTGGTCGACAATCCCAAGCTCTGCGATTTCATTTTTCCTTCCATTGTTGACCGATCACCCATCGTGGTAGCGGTATCCTCCAGTGGCAAATCGCCCATGCTGGCACGCCTGCTGCGGGCACGACTGGAAACCTTCGTGCCGTCGGGTTACGGCAAGCTCGCCACCTTGCTGGGTGAGGCGCGCCGCAACGTCAAAGCGGCCATTCCGGCCATGGGGGCGCGCATGCGTTTCTGGGAACGCATGCTGGAAGGGCCTGTGGCTGAACAGATGATGGCGGGCAAGGAAGAGCATGCCCGGCAGTTGCTCGATGAGGCCCTGGCCAATGCCGACACCGAAATCAACAATGGGGAGGTTTACCTGGTGGGAGCCGGTCCCGGTGACCCTGACCTGTTGACCTTCCGTGCCCTGCGCCTGATGCAGCAGGCCGACGTGGTTTTGTTTGACCGGCTGGTGTCCGATGAAATACTGAACATGTGCCGCCAGGATGCCGAGCGCATTCACGTGGGCAAGCAACGCAAGCAGCACACCATGCCGCAACAGGAAATCAGCCAGCTGCTGGTGGACCTGGCAAAGCAGGGCAAGCGGGTACTGCGACTGAAAGGCGGCGATCCGTTTATCTTTGGCCGCGGTGGCGAGGAAATTGCGGAGCTGGCCGCCGCGCGCATTCCCTTCCAGGTGGTACCGGGCATCACGGCGGCTTCAGGCTGTGCCTCCTATGCCGGCATTCCGCTGACCCACCGCGATTACTCCCAGGCCGTGCGCTTTGTCACCGGTCATCTGAAAAACGATACTTGCGACCTGGACTGGCACAACCTGGTCCAGGACGGCCAGACCCTGGTGTTCTACATGGGCCTGATCAGCCTGCCCATTATCTGCCGGGAGCTGGTCAACCATGGCATGTCGGCGGATAAACCCATCGCCCTTATCCAGCAGGGCACCACCCCGAACCAGCGCATCTTTACCGGCACCCTCAGCACGCTGCCCGGCATCATCGAGAAAGAAGACGTCAAAGCGCCCACTCTCATCATCGTGGGCGATGTGGTGAAGTTGCATGAGACCTTGAAGTGGCAATGACCCGGCTGCGCCGG
>CAZROW010000028.1:0-3096 GCA_964601805.1 uncultured Enterobacteriaceae bacterium | reverse complement strand
GCGATGTGGTGAAGTTGCATGAGACCTTGAAGTGGCAATGACCCGGCTGCGCCGGACACGTCAGGCTTGAACGCAGCCTCGTAGGCCGGAAGAGGCCCGAAGGGCCGTCATCCGGCAAGGTGCCCGCAGGGTACCCGGGAATAGTTGAAAATCTCTCTCAAACCAGGCGACCCCCGGTCGCCATGCCGGATGACGCTACGCTTTTCCGGCCTACTTGTTTGACGCTTTGGCTACTCCCTATAATGAGGCGGTATTGATCGACATGGGGGCTTGATATGTCAGACTCAATGAACATTTCCGGCATCGGGCAGATTGCCATTGCCATTTCCGACCTGGAAAAGTCGGTATATTTCTACCAGAAGATTCTCAAGCTGGAGATGTTGTTTGATGTGCAGCCCAACATGGCCTTTTTTGATTGCGGCGGTGTGCGCCTGATGCTGACCACGTTGCAGGGGCCGGAAGTGGATCACAATACCTCGGTGATCTATTACCGGATCACTGACATCGAGACTATTTTCGAGGAGCTCAAGTCGCTGCAGGTAGATGTGGAGCGTGCACCCGGCAAGGCAGCGACCATGGAAGACCATGAATTGTGGATCGGTTTCATCCGTGATCCGGACGGCAATCTCATCGGCCTGATGGAAGAGAAGCCTCTCGTGGCATAAAAACCAACAACGTAAATTGCAGTAACAACCTCACAACAGGACCTCGTAGTAAAATGTCCCAACCCCTCATACGCCAGGCCACCCCTGACGATACCGCACTGATTCTTCACTTCATCAACGAGTTGGCTGTGTATGAAAAACTGGCCCATGAAGTCGAAACCAATGAGGCCATGATCAACGAGACCCTGTTCGGTACTGATCCCAAATCTTTCTGCCTGATCTGTGAAGTGGACGGGGAGGCGGTCGGCTTTGCCATCTACTTCTACAATTACTCCACCTGGCTGGGCAAGTACGGGATATACCTGGAAGACCTGTATGTCTCACCCGAGCACCGGGGCAAGGGGGCCGGCAAGGCTTTGCTGGCGCATATCGCCGGCATTGCCGTGGCAGAAAACTGCGGCCGCTTTGAGTGGAGCGTGCTGGACTGGAATACCCCCAGTATCGATTTCTATAAATCCCTGGGTGCCGTGGAGATGTCGGAGTGGCGTATATACCGGGTGACCGGTGAGGCGCTGAAGAAACTGGCGAACAACTGATTTTATCGGGACGATCTGTGATCGTCTTGCCGGAGATCGGCTTTGCCGTCTTTCGGCCTACACCTGATTCATTACCCACAAGGAATACCGCATGAACTTTACCGAATACGCCAACAACATTGCCGCCTGTGGCCGCGTGATCACCCTGGATGCCGTCAAGGGGACCCGTGTCCTGGTGGAGCCCCTGATACCTGATGACCTGCTGGACGGGATCAATGTCATCCGTGATATCAGCTATGGGGATCACGAGCGCCACCGCCTGGATGTCTTTACCGATCCCAGGGGCGACAGCAAGCCGGTTCTGTTGTTTGTCCACGGTGGCGGTTTTATCGGCGGTGACAAACACGGCGAGGGCAGCCCGTTCTACTCCAGTATCGGCGCCTGGGCGGTGAACAACGGTTTTGCCGGCGTCAACATGACCTACCGGCTGGCCCCGGACAATCCCTGGCCGGCGGGAATCGAGGACCTGCGTGCAGCCATCGAGTTCATCCAGCAAAATGGCGCCCAGTATGGGCTGGATGCCAGTCGCATCTTTCTCATGGGCCAGTCTGCCGGTGGAGCCCACTCGGCCCACTATATTGCCCACCCGGAAATCTACGGCAACAAGCCCCACGGTCTGAAAGGCTGCATCATGCTGTCCGGGGTCTATGACTTTGTCACCATGCCCAGCACGGAAAAGGAGATCGCCTACCTGGGTGAGGATGAAACCCTTTACCACGAAAGGTCTTCCCTGGAAGGCTTGCTGGACACCGATATCCCGCTGCTGATTACCGAAGCCCAGTACGATCCCCCGGAATTCCAGGCCCAGTCTCTCCAGTTACTCAATGCCTGGCTGGGTAAACATGGCGGGTTGCCCTGGCACATGACCCTGTTGGGCCAGAACCATTTTTCCGTGGCGATGTTTCTCGGGCTTGAACATGACCAGCTTGGGCCTGTCCTGAAGCGATTCATGGATGAGCATTCTTGAGGGAATAAGGGAAGAACGGAAAAAGGGAACAAGGGTAGGTAGGCCGGAAATGGGCGCAGCCGATCTCCGGCAACCCAGGTACAAGTGAAACTATTGTCTGGCACATCCTGTGTTTCTGACTGGCAGGGCCATCATTCTCTTGCGTTTTTCCCGAACTGTTAGAATGCCCGCATGATCACTATTTCACCCAATATCCGTCTCGACGACAACGAAGTCGAATTTGAAGCCATTCGTTCGGGCGGCCCCGGCGGCCAGCACGTCAACAAGACCAGCACAGCCATTCACCTGCGTTTTGATGTAAATGCCTCTTCACTGCCGCGGGAAGTCAAACAACGTCTGCTCAGGAGCCAGGACAAGCGCATCACCAAGGAGGGCGTCATCGTCATCAAGGCCCAGGAAGAACGCAGTCAACTGCGTAACCGGGAAGAGGCGCTGGAACGGCTGAAAGAAATGATTCGCCCGGCACTGCGCGCTCCAAAAAAGCGGGTGCCAACAAAACCCAGGAAAAGCGCCGTCAGGAAACGCCTGGATAACAAGACCAAAAGAGGTCAGACCAAACAGCTCAGGAAACCGCCGCAATCCTAGAAGAGGAAAGAGACAAGAGACAAGAGACAAGGTTGGTTCGCCTGGCCTGCTCAAATAGCTTTCCTGTTTCTACCAGACCAGAATAGCGACTTTAGAAACTGGCCATCCCTGAAACTCCTTGCCTCTTGTCTCTTTCCTCTTGCTTTTTTTCCCGCCTGCATCCATTTCATAAAGCCCGTATAATTCCGCCACCACATTTTGTAGTGAACAGATTTATCCATGACTGAAGTCAGAACCCGCATCGCCCCGTCACCCACGGGTGATCCTCACGTCGGCACCGCCTATATTGCGTTGTTCAACATGTGCTTTGCCCGCCAGATGGGCGGCAAGTTTATCCTGCGCA
>CAZROW010000027.1:0-36853 GCA_964601805.1 uncultured Enterobacteriaceae bacterium | reverse complement strand
TTTAGATGTGGGCAAATCAATTCAGTGGATTTCTGCAGTTCCTTCCCTTTTATCCCTTTATCCCTTTATCCCTTTTCCCTTTTCGATTCCTTGTCGGCAAACGGCTCTGCGAGCCTATGCCGACCTACGCTTTTATCCCTTCACCCCCAATAATTCCCCTGTCCTAAACCTCGCTCATCTGTTACAGTGCCCACCACAGCTGTTCGATATGACACAATTCGAGCAACTGGTGCAGACTCTTTAGACGGTACCTTTTTATACAACCTACAAAAAAGTACCCCCGGCTCTTGCTAGACGCGCTTTTCACTTACCTGATCCGCCCCTCTTCAACAGTTTCCTATCGACCATGCACACCCGTGCAAAAGCAGCTTGTCTTTGCGTTTGAACATTGAACGTCCATTAAATAAAAAGATAAACGCCGATACACAATCCTTGTGACAGAACACCCTGTATTTTGCAGGCCATGCTGTCCTGATTTTTTTTGCTGCCCGTGTCCGCAGCGCAATGAAAGAAGTAAACCATGAGTAATAACACCACGAATTTTAAATCCCTGGGTTTGCAGGATTCCCTGCTGCGTGCCATTGAACATTCCGGCTACACCCAGCCCACACCAATCCAGGCACAAGCCATTCCCGCTATCCTTGAGGGGAATGATGTCATGGCCGCTGCCCAGACCGGCACCGGCAAAACAGCAGGCTTTACCCTGCCCCTTTTACAGTTACTGGGGGACGGCGAAGGCGCCCGTTCCAATCACGTTCGCGCACTGGTGCTGACACCAACACGGGAACTGGCGGCACAGGTAGAACAGAGTGTGAAAACCTACGGCGCACAGGACAACCTGCGATCAGTCGTTGTCTTTGGCGGCGTCAGTATCAACCCGCAGCTGATGGCCATGCGCAAGGGCGCGGACATTCTCGTTGCCACTCCAGGCCGCCTGCTGGATCTTTTCCAGCAAAACGCCGTGAAATTTGATGATCTGGAAGTGCTGGTACTCGACGAAGCCGACCGGATGCTCGACATGGGCTTCATCCACGATATTCGCCGCATCCTGAAACTGTTGCCGACAGAGCGCCAGAACCTGATGTTCTCTGCGACTTTCTCCGATGACATTCGCAAACTGGCCAAAACCATCTGCCGCAAACCGGTGGAAATTGATGTGGCTCCGCGCAACTCCACGGTCGATGCCATCAGCCAGCATGTCTACCACGTCCAGAAAGGCGACAAGATTGCCCTGCTCAGCACGCTGCTACGCCAGTCTCCCGACCAGACCCTGGTCTTCAGCCGTACCAAGCACGGTGCCAACAAACTGGCCAAATGCCTGAACAAGGACGGCGTGACTGCTACCGCCATCCACGGTAACAAGAGCCAGAACCAGCGCACCAAGGCCCTCGCCGACTTCAAGGCCAACAAGGTCCAGGTCATGGTTGCCACCGACATCGCCGCCCGTGGCATCGACATTGATGACCTGGCCCAGGTCATCAATTTTGATCTGCCCAACGTTTCCGAAGATTACGTGCATCGCATTGGCCGCACCGGTCGCGCCGGCGCTACCGGCCAGGCAGTCTCCCTGGTCAGCCCGGAAGAAAAAAGCCTGCTGCGCGATATCGAGCGCCTGATCAAGCGCAAGATCGAGCAGTTTGAGCTGCCGCAATTCAGCCGACCTGAACGCTCCGATGCAGCCAATGATGAGCAGGATGGCGAGCGCCAGCAAAGACAATCACGCGCTGATAATGCCGGCGGTAAAAGCGGCAACAACAGGAATCGTCGCCGTCGTGCCGGCAACAAACCCGCCACCAACCGCGATGGTAACGGCAACCAGTCTGCCAATCCCCCGAAGAAAAAACGTGTCGCCACAGCTGCTAACGATGGCAACCAGGATGCCAAACCAAAGAGACGCCGCCGTTCCAGGAACCGCAACAAGACTGGTCAAGGTGAAAGCCCGCGCCAGCAATCCGGCAACAGGAACAACGAATCAGGCAATAACAGCCAGGAAGGCACTTCAGTAGGCGCCAGGATCAAGCGCTTTTTTGGTGGCAAGAAAGTTGCCTGATGAGAAACTGGTCATAAACGGCAAGTTTCATATACAAGAATAGAACGTTGGGCATCTGGCAAGACAACGTTCATTGATCCATAAAAAAACCGGCGCATGCGCCGGTTTTTTTTACACTTCATTTGCTTCAGTGAGCAATATACAGATCGATAGTCAATGCAGCTACAGCCGAACAAACAATAAAGTACGGCAGGGCCATCCAGACCATGCGTCCATAGCCCAGCCGAATGCGCGGCGCTATGCCTGACATCAGCAGGAAGAGGAAAGCCGCCTGGCCATTTGGAGTGGACATGCTCGGGATACCGGTACCCATCACTACCGCCACGGACTGGGATTCAAAGGCCGCTTTCGCCATGTCTCCCGCATCGTACAGTTCCTTGATCAGGTCCATGTAAATCGTGGCGACAAACACGTTGTCACTGATCGCTGACAGGAAGCCGCTGGACACGAACACCATGAATACCTGCTGAGGCCCATCAAGGGTCAGCACCCACTCCATTACCGGGGTAAACATGCTCTGTGTGTTGATCATGGCCACGACCACGTAAAACACAATCAACAGGGAGGCAAACGGCAGTCCCGGCGTGAAAGCCTCGGCCAGCTTGTGTTCATCAGTGACACCCGTCAGGGATGAGGTCAGTACAATTACGCCCAGGCCAATCAGGCCGATTTCGGCCAGATGCAAGGCAAGCGCCGCTACCATCAGGACAGCGACAATACCCTGGATAATCATGACAACCTTGTCATGTGGAGTCAGCTTGTCTTTGAGTTTCTGGTCTTCATCGGTAAGGATCTGGCGGACAGCGGGCGGCATTTCGGCACCGTAACTGAACCAGCCCATTTTTTCGATCACGAAACAGGTGAAGATACCGGCAAACAGCGTCGGGATTGTAGCTGGCGACACCTGCCTGATAAATTCAACGAAGGTCCAGCCAGCTGCGTTACCGATCACGATATTTTCGGGTTCGCCCACGATGGTACAGACACCACCGATGGCAGTACCTACCGCACCATGCATCAGCAAGCCACGCAGGAAGGCGCGGAACTTGTCCAGGTCTTCACGATGCAATTCGTCAATATGGCCATCGTCAGGATCAGGGTCATCATGGTAACCCACACGGGAAACAACCCGCTCGTAGACATCATAGAAACCGGTCGCAATTGCCACCAGGACCGCCAGGATGGTCAAGGCATCCAGAAAGGCAGAGAGAATGGCGACAAAGATGATCGTCACCACGTTCATCACCACCCGGGACTTGATGCCCAGCAACACGTGATTGATCAGGGCAAAGAGCATATCGCGCAGGAAATGCACACCCGCGACCATGAAAATCACCAGCAGGATAACCGGCAGGCCGAGTTCGACCTCTTCATACAGGTGATGGGTATCGGTCAAATGCAGGATCAGGATCTGCAACGCCAGCAAACCACCGGTTTGTAGTGGAAAACATTTCAGGGCCATGGCCAGCGTGGCAATGAATTCAGCCAGCATCAACCATGAGGTGAGAAGAGGCCCTACGGTGAAGTAGGCGATAAAATTCAGAACAAGGCAGATCAGTACTGCTTTTTTGTACCATGTCGGGGTATGCCCCAGAAACATGCGCATTGGAAGTGATTGCTTTCCAGGGACTACCATAAAAATCTCCAAAAGCTGGTCATAAAATGATAACTAAAAAATATGTTGGGAAGGAACTGCCTAAAAACTACACAGAGGGTATGTTCGGGAAAGGGAAGGATAATAGCCCAAGGCCCGGTAGTCCAGTAGATCAGGGACTGAAAATAGCCTGAATGGGTATTTTCGTGATTTTTTGCCGAGGTTGAATAATAAGCAGGCCAAAACCAGGAGAAAATCAAACTACCTGGACCAGCCAAAAGGACCTGTGCCCCCGGTCATTCCTGCTTTAATTGCTGTAAATAAGCCACGATATCCCTGGATTCCGGCATCCACTGGTCGCTCTCTTCCGTGGTGATTCTGAGCACGGGTACAGTCAGGCGCTGGCGTGCCTGATAGAGGTCTTCCAGGTCATTCCTGTCGGCAGTGATATCGCGGATTTCCACCTCCAGTCCCAGTTCCTGGATGGCTGACATGACATAGTGGCAGAAACCGCAAAGCGGCGTGATGTAAAGGGCAAGTCGAGGCTGCATTATCGAATAAAACGGTATCTGGAGCTGATTGGCGGGGCGTTAATGTGAAGGGCTTATTTTACAGGATAGCGTCATACTTACCCACTGCTTTTTGAACTTCGCCGACCATGATTCATGATGTACAGCCCGCAGCAGACAATTATGGCAATCCCGGTCCACGTCAGCGCATCCGGCAGTTCATCCCAGAACAGGAAACCCAGGGTCACACTCCAGATGATGCGAGAATAATCAAACGGCGTCACCTTAGCCGGTGTCGCCAGGTGAACAGCATGGGTAATGGACAATAAGGCCAGGGTGGCAAACAGGGCCACACCGAAAAGTGCCGCCAGGGACACCGCATCCGGTGTCACCCAGTCTGTTACGGCAAAACCGGCAAACACAATCACGGCAGCCGGATATATCGACAGGTTCAGTGTCAGGGCCGATTCGGTTTTCGCCAGGGCCCGTGCCGAAATGCTCAGGTAGGCCGAGGACAGGGCAAAGCCCAACATGGCCAGGTGACCAAAGCTGAAGTGATCAGGCGTTGGCCTGACAACAAGAACGACTCCACCCAGCCCGACCAGGATGGCGGCATAGATATCCTTACCGACATGTTCCTTGAGAATAATATTGCTGTAGATCGCAACGATCATGGGAGTTGCAAAGGCAACCGCGGTCACTTCCGCCAGTGGAATGTATTTGAGCCCGGTAAGCATGAAGGCACTCATGAATATTCCGGCAATGGAGCGCTTGGCATGGGCCAGGTAGTTGGTTGTGTGAAAATCCTGCCAGCGCTGGTTGACAATGATGACAAACGCCACAAGAAGCATGCCGAAAACACTGCGCAACCAGATGACCTGGAACAGGGGAAAGCCCTGGGTCAGAAACTTGCCCAGCGCATCAGCAACGGCAAAGAGTACTGATCCGAGCAACATGAACAGAACACCTTTGCCGAAATGTTCCTGCTGATGGACTTCTGTAGATTCTGGCGGCATGAAGAAAGGTGCTTGATCGGGCGGATATAGGTTCAATGAAGGCAGAATTGTATCATCAAGTGGATACTCCTCTTTGATTCTCCTTTGAATCACCCCTCACACGTCATAATATAAATCCAGACTTTGTTATCTGACGTACCACACCAGAATGGATAATTTGATAAACCTGCTCCAGGACATTTTCAGTGACCAGGAGACCTACTACCAGCTGGGGCTGATTGCCGCATCTTTTCTTGTGGCTAAAATCATTGCCGGCAATATCACCAGGAAAGTACGCTGGTTTCGCGAAGAACCTGACAGCGAAGCCCGTTCCGGCTTCCTGGTCTTGTATCGCCTGGGTCACATGATCTTCCCGGTGTTGGCGATTATCCTGCTGCAAATCAGTGCCGAGCTGTTTCCATTCACCGGTGACTCCTCCTGGTTGATTCATGCGGCCATCAGCATTGGCCTGATATTTGTTTTCCTGTCCTTTGTCGATGACTTTATAAGCAGTCCGCAAATCTCCCGTATCATGCTGATGATTGGTGTGCCCCTGCTGCTCCTGCGCGCAGTTGGGCTGTTGGATAACCTGACACTGGTGTTGGACTCCATGGCCTTGCAAATAGGTAATATCCGCCTGTCCATGCTGGGCGTATCCCGGGCCCTCATTTTCGGTTCATTTATTTTCTGGCTCGGCCGCATTTCCAGCAATACCGGGCAGGAAATGATTCGCAGCCAGGAGAAACTGGATTTCCGCACTCGGGAAGTCGCTGCCAAAATCCTGGAAATTGCCATCTTCGTCGTGGTTTTCCTCCTCCTGCTACAGGTCATGGGCATCAACCTGACCGCCCTGGCAGTATTTGGTGGTGCAGTGGGTGTCGGCCTGGGCTTTGGCCTGCAGACCATCACTTCCAACTTCATCTCCGGCCTGATCATCCTGCTGGACCGCTCGCTGTCGATTGGCGATTACGTGGAGATGGACGATGGCCGGTCCGGTTTTGTCACCTCGATGAATATGCGCTCCACCACACTGGAAACGTTTGATGGCAAGGACATCATCGTACCGAATGAAATGTTTGTCGGGTCTACCTTCGTCAACTGGACCCGCAAGAACAAGAAGCAGCGTTACCGTGTGGATTTTTCGGTGGCTTACGACAGCGACATCCGCAAGCTGGTGGAACTGATCAAGGAAGCCGTCGCAAAACACCCACAGGTCCTCAGTGGAGAGGAATATCCGATCGAGGAACGACCGGACTGCGAAATCGACAGTTTCGGGGATTCCGGCGTGAACATGTTTGTCGAATTCTGGATAACGGATATTGATGACGGCAAGAACCGTGTGGGCGGCGACCTGCTGCTCATCATTTTTGAAACCATGCGCGAAAACGGTTTCACCATACCGTTCCCGCAACGGGAGGTGCGCGTGCTTAACGAAGACTCCAAGGCACCTGCCGGTTAGCTCCTCGGCTTACCTTTTAATTGCCTACCTGAGCTTTGCCAGCGCGAGCCTGGCTTCCCGGTTGGGATCATCCATCACCCGCACGCTATCCCCGAACATCATGGTGGAATAATCATCGGGATTGAATGCCGGCCAGTGCGGCATGTCGGCATGATCAGGATTGCCGTTACGGGCAAACGCGGCCCAGGCAGCGCTCATGACATGGCCCAACTGGTAGCGATACTGGTCAGAACCGGTCATGGAAGCCCCCAGGTCCATGTTATAAAACACAAAGGGGATATCCAGCGTGTGGTAGGAGCCCATGCGGTTGTTATGCACCGGGGAGTACCAGTCGAAGAAATACAGGTAGCTGGGAGCCGCACCCTGCTCAAACTTGAGCCGGCTTGCCAACTGGGCATCCCAGCGCCGGGTGTTGTCTGATTCAGCGGTCAGCCACAACATCTGGTTGCGCATCTCCGGATGCAGGCGCCGGTACAAGGCAACCAGCTCACGACCTTTCGCAGCATCATTACCGGCCAGGCGGGTGGTGAAGCGATCCAGCATATCGGCCTCGGACAGATCATAGGGCGGTGGCCCGACCCAGCCGTTTTCGGTTTCCGTGGAGCCCACCAGAAGCGGCACATTGGCGGAATACGACGGCGCCGTCGGATCCCACTGGTCACGGGGCAGGATATACCCGTCAACCACGGGTCCGCTACCCAGCCCGGCAATCCCCGGTTCACTGTAGTAGGCATCCTGGATCTGCTTGACAGTCAACCCTTGCAGGCGCTCAAGCTGGTTGCTGTTGATGCCCAGCTTGCCGAGAAAGCGCTCGGCGCCTTCACTGGCAGTATCCGCACTGATGCCCCGCAGTGCCACGCCACTTTGTGAGATACAGCGGTGAAACAGTCCTTCAGCTGAAGGCATAGCCATCAACGTGGTGGTCTTGCGCCCGCCACCGGACTGGCCAAAAACAGTGACCCTATCCGGATCGCCACCGAAGTTTTCTATGTTGTCCCTGATCCATGCCAGAGTCGCGACGATATCCTGCATGCCCACGTTGGTGGACTGCGCCCACTGGTCACCACCGATATCGGCCAGGTGAAGAAAGCCGAAAATGTTCAGGCGGTGGTTGACCGAAACCACCACCACGTCTTCTTTTTTCGCCAGGTTGGTGCCGTCATACAACAGGTAATTGCCCGCCCCGGCCGAGAAGCCGCCGCCATGGAGCCACACCATCACCGGGCGAGCAGCATTGTCCAGGCCCGGGGTAAAGATATTCACATTGAGGCAATCCTCCCCTTCCGGGCTCAGGCGGTTCAATGCGGTAACAACTGGCGCCGGCTCTTCCGCCCCCGGTTGCACCGGGGCATTGTGAGCGATCTGGAAATGATCTTTAACGCCCGACCAGGATTGCGGCGGCCTGGGTGGCATAAAGCGGTTGGACCCGGCAGTCGATGCCGCATATGGCACGCCCCAGAACTGGTGGACGCCCTCTTTCAACAAGCCACGAACCCTGCCGTGACGGGTTTTCGCAATGCCACCTATGGTGGTCAGGTAGGTATCCTGCGCCAGGCCAGGCAATGCCAGTCCTGCCGTGGACATCGCACCCGCCTGGATAAAACGGCGACGGTTCATTTGTGCGCGTGACAAGGTTTTTATTGTTTTCATGGCATCCCCCAACATCCCCAAATATAGAAAGGTTAAATTTACGCTAACCGCACAGAGAAGCAAAGTTAGCAATCAACAGGTAAGTCTCCAACAGGAAAGGGACAGGTTGATGCAAGCGTTAATTGGGCCTATTGTCTTTCCCGACCCGGGGATATTCCTGACAGGATTCTTGATCTCTTTGATGTGAAAGTGAATACTGCTGGTATCTATTGATGAATATTTCAGGACAGATTTAGCTCGATGAAAATTATTATTACAGGCGCCTCGGGAGGCTTTGGAAGATTGTCTGCTGAAGGCTTGTTACAAAGAATGCCGGCAGAGCAATTGATCCTGGTGACCCGCAGTCCGGAAAAACTGGATGACCTGGCTAAACGCGGCGCCGATGTGCGCTTTGGTGACTTTACTGACCGGGATTCACTGCTCAAGGCTTTCTCCGGCGGCGACAGAATGCTGATGATCAGCACCAACCTGGTAGGTACGCGCCTGCCCCATCATATCAATGCGGTGACTGCGGCCAGTGAATGTAATGTCCAGCATGTTGCCTATACGTCCTTTGTCGGCGCAGAACCTGAAAACCCCTCTCTGGCGGTGCATGATCACCGCGGTACTGAAGAAGCCCTCAGGGAATCCGGCATGGCCTGGACAGCCCTGCGTAACAGCCATTATGCCGACTTCATCCTGGCTGCCGGCCCCATTGCCCTGAAAACCGGTAAATGGGTGAGCAGCGCAGGTGATGGTACCGTCGCCCAGGTCACGCGACAGGACTGCATCAACTGCGCTGTCGAGGTGATGGCCACAGAGGGTCACGAGAACACCATTTACAACATCACCGGGCCAACCCTGAACACCATGCGGGATGTGGCACAAATCGTGTCCGAGGTGGGTGGCAAGCCCATCGAGTTCGTTGATGTCGATGATGAAGGGATGTTCGCCCATTTCGATAGCCTGAGGATTCCCCGTCAGGCCACGGACGACAACGTGGTGGAAGGTGTGCCCTGGAGCAGTAACGGCATGGTGACTTTTGAGCGCACGATCAGGGAAGGCCGCTTCAGCATCATTTCCGATGATGTGGAAAAGCTGACCGGTCAGAAACCCATGTCCTTGAGAACATTTGCCGAGGAACATGCCGAATTTTTGCGGTCAGCCTGAGCGGGAAAAATTCAGCGCAAAAGAAAAAAACCGGATGAAGGTATGGACAATGGTTCAGCGATGGAACTTCGTGTCCAGCGACCACTGCGGGTCAACACAAAGCCCACAGTCCTCACCCAGGAAGCTTGAAGCGGCTTCCACATCATGGCGCAACTGCCACTGCAGCCAGTCGACGGCAACCTGAGCTGCCTTGCCACCATTATCTTCATCATAAGTCCCGCCATGGCCGACCGGCAGGTTGGCCACTGCCACGGGCACATGATTGATCTTGGCAAAATCATCCATGCCGTTGCCATAGGCGACATCAGTCTCGCCGCCCAGGATGTAGAGTGTCGGGACATGGATAGCGTCGATAATGTCCGGTGAGTTGTTCATGCCGGACAAAGTATCAGGAAAGTTATTGAACTGGCCCGAGTTCATGATCACCATCGTATCGATACGCGGATCCGCGGCGACATTGAGCACCTGCAGACCACCGCAACTGTAACCGGCAACAGCAATCTGGTCCGCATCGATCATGCCGTAATAGGGACTGCCCTGGCGTTGGTTTTCCGCCATGGCCCAGTCGATAGCCTCGGTCAGTTGCTCGGGGGTTGTGCGCGGCGGTGGAAACTGGCTGTCAGCAGGCGGCGCCGGGTACTCAGGTGGCTGACGTGCACCGGGACCGCTGTAAATACCACCACTGGCGATGACCAGGTAGCCATGCGAGGCAATTTCCAGCAAGTGAAAACGACTACTGGCACCGTCATCCGTACAACCGCCATTACCCCAGGCCAGCATGCCCAGCTTTTGCTCACCAAGCGCCGCAAGATTCTGTGGACGATAGATGACATGGTCAGGCAACGAGCCCACCTCTTCCTTCATGGCGGGAAAGGCACCGGTGCCGACTGTGTCAGGGCGGTTGTCATCAAGTGGCTGTGCCACGATGCTCACACACGCAACCCAGGACAAAACGCCCAGGCAAGTTCCCAGCAGATTTCGGGAAAAGTTTGTTGAGATCACCATGTTGATCACTCCGTTATTGAGTCGGTCAGGCACAGGAATCCTGCCTGTCGTGTTCTGTCCGGTTTTCAGATTACTTCGACCTGCTGGAAATTTACAGTTGCTTATCTACAGTTGGGACAACACACGCTGCACAGCCGGTATTTCCTGCATACGATTGAAGTGATCCGCCACGCGCGGAAATTCATTGATATCCACTTCATTCCCCTTGAGCCAGCGACAAATGGTGAACAGGTACATGTCGCTCACGGAATAATTTTCGCCCAGGACCCAGGGGCCGCGCAGGTACTCATTCTCGATCAGGCTGAAACAGTCGCGCATGTTCTGCGGGACTTTCTCCACCATGGTGGCAATGGCCGCTTCATCATCGGACCAGCGGTATCCACGATAGCGATGGGCGTGTGCCACATGCACGGTGGACGCCAGGTAGCTGTTGAAGGACTGCATTTGTGCAAAGGCGAATGGATCATCCAGCGGAGCGAGTTTTGCCTCGGGCGCCAGCTGTGCCACATACACCAGCAGGGCCGGGTTTTCAGTCAGTATGCCCTGGTCAGTGACAAGTGCCGGCACACGTCCCTTGGGATTGATCTTGAGGAATTCAGGCGAACGCTGTTCCTGATTCTTGAAATCCACTTTTCTTGCCTCGTAAGGCAAACCGGAATGTTCCAGGGCCAGGTGCGTGGCCAGGGCGCAGGAACCGGGAGCATGGAAAAAGGTCAGCATAGGATGTCCTTGAATAAATAATGATTACCGTAAGCCATCTAAAATAACAGGAAGCTGGGTTACCATGGTAGCTGACCCGATAAAAAAGCTTCAAACCACAACATCCAGGAACCTCATGCTGGCCCCTTATAACGATACTGCACCCGATCACGACACGCTTGCATCCACACCAGGCCCCGTCATCCTGGAGTTTGGCAGTAACACCTGCGGCATCTGCCAGGCAGCCGCACCGTTGATCTCGCAGGCGTTTGAAAACATCACCACTGCCCATATTCGAGTGCAGGATGGCAAAGGCAGGCGTCTTGGACGGCAATTTGGCGTGAAATTGTGGCCGACACTGGTATTTTTACGGGACGGTCAGGAAGTGACCAGGGTGGTGCGCCCCACACAGCTGCAGGAACTGCTGGACGCCCTTGCGTTAATCAGGGATTAAATATCTATCAAGTGGCAGTGGGTTCGCTGCAGGTCTGAATCGGGCTACAAGAATAAATCCCCTGCCCACTAATGATCAGTCAGTTACCACTGACCTTCAACACCTGTCCGATGCGCAGGGTGTCACCACTCAATCCGTTCATCGCCCTGAGCCGGCTGATACTGGTCCCGTACTTGGTGGCAATTTCCCACAGGCTATCGCCCCGCCTGACACGATGGGTGAGTTCGGGAGCGGAGGTCATGGCCAGCAGGGTTTCTGCATCCTCGGGAATGGTCAGGACCTGGCCAGGGTGAAGCGTGATGCTGCTCAGATTGTTAGCTGCGCGAAGGGCCTCGATAGTGGTGTTGTTTCGCTCGGCGATGAGATAAAGGGAGTCACCGGAACGCACCGTGTATTTTTGCCCGGAGCTTTGGCTGCGTGATTCGGACTTGACCAGTACATCCCGGGTAGGCGTTTTCAATGCCTCCAACTGATCTACCACGGCCAGTATCTGTTCTTTGGTCGGCCCGACAAAGGCCTGCAACGGGGTTTCAACTGAACCGGGAATCGTCAGGACCTGACCTGGCTGCAGCACACTGCCGCGCAGGTTGTTTGCCGCGCGCAGGGCCTCGATAGTGGTGTCGACACGCTGGGCAATGAGATAGAGGGAATCACCTCGGCGAACCGTGTAATCCTGCTCAAGGCTTTCTGCTATTTGTGCTATGTCATCCTGCAAGCTGGGCAAGGTTTCTTGCTCGGCTGGGGATTGCTCACTGGCAAGCGCCACCTGAGCCACCTGATCTGTGGTCGGTCCGACAAACACGGGAGCAGGCATTTCTGTCTCCTCGCGCAGTTTCAGCACCTGGCCAATCTGGAGCACATTGCTGCGCAGGTTGTTTGCCTCTTTCAGTTCCTGGACCGTCGTGTCGTAGCGCTCTGCAATAAGGTAGAGGGAGTCGCCACGACCTACCGTATAAACGCCGGGGATTTCCCGGGGCGTCTCGACAGTTTCTTGCCGTTTGCTTTCCAGGGAAGCCACGTATTCCCGGTAGGTCTTGGTAAACAGCGCCACATGAAAATGGGGCGGATAGCGTTCCCGCGTGACATCCAGCACATTGGATTTTTCCAGCGACAACAGGGTCGATTGCAACCATGATCGGCACCTGCCCTTGCGGGGAATACGCAGATCCAGCGCCATGCCGGTAGGATGAACCGAAACGTCAGAGGCGTTGCGGGGTTGTTCATCCAGCGGGCGTGTCAGGCTGGTGACAACGAGCTTTTCGCCGCAGGCATTCTGGTACTGGCGACTCAGGCGCTCCAGGAACAGTTTTACCTCGGCACGGGCATAGGGATAGGAGACATTATGAATGGTCAGGGTGTCACTGTTCGAGACCTTGACCAGGTAGCCATTCTGGTAAAACGAACGCACATCCTGTGATGTTTTCAGGAAAGAATAGTCGTAACTGACGGCAATCTGGTTTTGCCGCTGCATGACAGCACTGGAGCCTTTCAGGCTCTGCGCCTGCAACAGCGCACCCGGCAGACACACCAGCAGAAATGATATTGGTATTAAGTGTTTGAATCTATTCAATAAAATCAACATATCCAGCCCGCCCCGCGACCAGTTGGATCCTGGCGACAAACTTTACCTGATTTATCAGAAAAATCCAGTATCTTGTTGATAAATAGATGGAAAATTTTTGCAGCGATTTAAGCATGACGAACCGGGTCTCGATACCCGGCCTTCCCTGTTATTCCGGGCTTATTGATTTTCCACGTTATGGAAGATGTTCTGCACGTCATCCAGGTCGTTGAGCAGGTCAGTAAACTTCTCAAACATTTCCAGGTCTTCCTCGCCCAGACCTGTGTAGGTTTGGGGAATGAACTGGATTTCGTCGACGTCATATTCAATGTCACCAAAGGCGTCTGACAAGGCTGTTTTTGCCTTGGCATATTCAACAGGTGGTGCAAACACGGTGACCTTCCCTGCTTCGTCTTCTATATCTGTCACATCCACATCGGCATTCAACAGCGCCTCCATGACAGCTTCCTCGTCGCCCTCGAAAGAAAGAATAATGCTGTGATCAAACATGTGGCTGACAGTACCCGGTGTACCCAGCTTGCCTTTACCCTTGTTAAAGCACACGCGCACATCACCGAATGTGCGGTTTGGGTTATCGGTCAGGCATTCCACGATCACCGTGCAACCGCCAGGCCCAAAGCCTTCATAACGGGCCAGTGAATAATCTTCGCCACCTCCGCCCTTGGCTTTCTCGATGGCCTTGTCGATCACGTGGGACGGCACCTGTTCACGCTTGGCGCGGTCAATAATGGATCTCAGGGCCAGGTTGCCATCGGGATCGACACCGCCCTGCTTGGCGACAACATAGATTTCGCGTCCATAACGACCATAAAGTCGTGACTTGTTGGCCGATGTCTTGGCCATGGACACTTTGCGATTTTGATAGGCGCGACCCATGTGAATACCCTGCTCAAAGAAAGAAGCGGATATTACCGGACAAGAATTCGCTAATCAAAGAAATCACCCGGAATGATCGGTTAGAGGCCAGGTTTCGTATCTTTGTAAATCCCGCTGTGTGCTTTACCGCCCTGCCCGAAAATCGTAAGATGCCAGTTCATGCCAGAAATCACCGTCACCCGTGCTGCCAGTACCCGTATTCCCACTGATTACGGAGAGTTCCAGCTCGTCTATTTCGAAAACTCAGTCGATAACAAGGCACACCTGGCGTTTTGCATGGGTGACTTCGACGAACAACCAAATGGCACAACAACCGATGATGTGCTGGTTCGCCTGCACTCGGAATGCCTGACCGGGGATATCTTCGGTTCGCGGCGTTGTGACTGCGGTGAGCAGTTGGACAACTCGCTGCAAATGATTGCCAGGGAAGGTCGCGGTGTACTGGTCTACCTGCGCCAGGAAGGACGTGGAATCGGTCTGCTGGAAAAAATTCGCGCCTATAACTTGCAGGATACCGGCGTTGATACCGTCGATGCCAACCTGATGCTGGGGCATCAGGCCGACGAACGCGACTACACGGTGGCCGTCCGGATTCTCGAAAATCTCGGTATCAGTTCGGTACGCCTGATTACCAATAACCCGTCCAAGATCAGTGCGCTGGAAGACTCCGGTATCAAGGTCAATGACCGGGTAGCATTGAAGAGCTTTCTGAATGCTGAAAACTCCCGCTACCTGCTTACCAAGGTCAATCGCATGAACCATATCCTGCCCCAGGCCACTGCCCAAGCCTCTGCTCAACCCACAGCGCACGCGACCGAAAGTGACCCCCAAAACACTTAACCAGCAAATCGAACAGTGGCTGGATGCTCGCACTACTGCCTTCACATCCAGGCAGAGGCCCTTTATCACCCTGTCCTATGCCCAGAGCTGGGATGGCAGTATCACAACACACCGCGGGGAAAGCCTGACTTTCAGCGGCAAAAAATCCATGCAGCTCACGCACCAGTTGCGCAGTCTGCATGACGGCATACTCGTCGGCATCGGCACCGTGCTCAGTGACGATCCGCAACTGACGGTGCGGGAATGGGAAGGGTCCAATCCCCAGCCAATTATACTGGACAGTCAATTACGCACTCCGCCGACAGCCAAACTCTGTGCGCACCCGGACCATCAATGCTGGATACTGACTGTTTCGAAACAGAGCAACTCTTTCGACGACAAGGCCGAGATACTGGCCTTGCCGGGCAACGATGACAGCGAACAGGAGGTACCACTGGTGGAAGCCATGGCCCTGTTGCGCCGCCGCGGTATCAAGCGGCTTATGGTGGAAGGCGGCGGCAAGGTCATTACCGCGTTTCTCAAAGCCAACCTGGCCGATGCGCTGGTACTCACCGTGGCACCGCGTCTTGTTGGTGGTTACAAGGCGGTGGGTGACTTGCAACCAGACGGCTGCGAAGCACAGTTCATGATTGATCCCCTGTATTCGGCACCGGCCGACAAGGACCTGATTGTCTGGGGAGATTTGCAATACGGTGGTCCCTCAACATGAAGGCGCAGCAACTGTGGTTTGTAAAACCTTTCGACGTGGCAGTACGCGAAGAGGCATTGCCTGGGTTGCAACCTGACCAGCTGCTTCTGAAAACCCGCTACTCGGCTATCAGCGCTGGCACAGAAATGCTGGTGTACCGGGGCCAGTTGCCTGCCGACACGACACTGGATGACAGCCTGGCAGCCTACGAGGGGCAGTCCGTTGAATATCCGCTGCAGTACGGTTATGCCTGCGTCTGTGACATCGAAGCCGTGGGTGCGGACGTGGCGAGTCATTGGGTGGGCAAAACCGTGTTCGCCTTTATGCCCCACGCCAGTCATCACCTGGCCACACTGGATGCCGTGATCGAGGTACCCAAAGGCATCGACGCCAAACAGGCACTGTTCCTCGCCAACATGGAAACAGCGGTGAACCTGGCCCAGGACGGCAATCCACGCCTGGGTGAAAGGGCCATCGTGCTGGGCCAGGGCATTGTCGGCTTGCTGCTCTCCGGTGTGCTGGCGCAATTTCCCCTGGACAGCCTGGCCGCCGTGGAAGCCCTGCCCGGTCGCCGTACCCTGGCACAACAGGCCGGTGTGCCGTCAGTATTCGACCCGAACAATGCGTCGGCGATGGCGGCATTGCACGAACTCCTGGCATTGGCTGACCCACAAGGTGGTGGCGCCGATGTCGTGTTTGAACTGACCGGTTCTCCGGAGGCGCTCAACCTCGCAGTGGACCTGTGTGCCTACTCCGGCACTGTTGTTGTCGGTAGCTGGTACGGCAGCAAACGTGCCGAGACAAACCTGGGCGAGCGCTTTCACCGCAACCGCATCAACATAGTCAGTAGCCAGGTGAGCAGCATTGCACCCGAGCTGGGCGGACGCTGGAACAAGGCCCGACGCTTTGCCGTGGCCTGGGACATGATTTCCCGCACCGACCCGGCGCGCCTGGTCAGTCATTGCATTCCATTCGCCGAGGCCGCGGAAGCCTACCGGCTACTGGACCAGCAAACCGAAGAGTCGATGCAGGTCATTTTTGAATACCCGGAATAGTTGGAGTAAGCGGTTAACCTGATTCTGAAAGGTTATCGCCCTTTTATCCTTTTATCCTTTTATCGTATAGAAAGAACAGCAAGAGGAAAGCAGCATGTATACAGTGTCAGTCAGACAGGACCTGATCGCCCAGCACTATCTTGTCGGTGGTGACTGGGGCGCGGAAAATGACCCCCACTCCCATCATTACGTGATTGAAGTTCGCCTGGAGGCTGCCGAGCTGGACCAGCACGGCTACCTGGTGGACATCGTCAAGATCGAGCAGGCACTACAGGCCGAGGTGGATTATTTTGGCGATAGCATGCTGAACGACCTGGAAGAATTTAAAGGCTTGAATCCCAGCATTGAACATTTCAGCCGCATCGTCTGCGACCGTCTCCTGGCTGCCATCGAACCGCCCGGTACCGGCCGGTTTACCGTGCGCATCTGGGAAAATGACACCTGCTGGGCGGCTTTTTACCGGGACTATTGATCAACATCTTTATCTGACCTGGTGCCAGGTATCACATTCAAACCAGGCAACGCGCCGGCCCCGATCAGCAATACCGTCACATCACGCAGTCGCATCAACAGTATCAGGCCGGCGGCAGCCGGCAGGGGCAGCGTAAGCGCCTGGAATCCCCAGAACAGGGCCGCCTCCATGCTGCCGATGCCACCGGGCAGTGGCAGTAAAAAGGCTAGGCGCAGTACCGTAAAGAGCAGGACAAAACCAGCCAGGTCGATCTCCACCCCAACAAATTCCAGTAACAGCCACAGCTCAAAGATCATGCCGGCCCAGGCCAGCAAGGACAACACCAGCGCCGTTCCCAATGCGGGACGCTGTTTGGCAACGACCTCTTGCAACAAGCCATGCAGGCGCGACCAGTGTGCATCCAGATCACGCAAGCGGGGATTGTCCTGCCAACGCCGGGCCAGCCTGTCTATCCAGTGGCGCAATCGTTGCGGCTGTCGCCATAGCAGCCAGCCCAGACCCATCATCAAGAGCAGCAGGCCGGCAAGCAGTACGGCAATGGTTATCCAGTTCACCGCGGCCACTGACGTGGACTCGATGGCCGAGCTGACAGACAGGGAGGTGACCAGCATTAACACGGCCAGCAACAGGATGGCAAAGTTGACCCACAGTTCGAAAAAACGATCCAGGCCAACAGCCAGGAAAGCCGCATGACCAGGCAGACCAAATCGTCGCCACAGCCAGTACACCTGCAGCGGCTCCCCCCCGAACTGGGGGCCGGGTGTCACAAAACTGATGAATTGCCCTGCCTGCCGAACACGAAATAGTTGCCAGAGTGTGCAGGACAACGCCATGGCCGCCGTCAGCATGCGCCAGCGTGCTGTCAGCAGTCCAAGAATGAGGGCATTGAGGACAAACCAGAGACACCATTGGGATACGCGCAGTGTGCCAACAACCTGAAGCATGTCACCCAGCGGCAGGCGACTGAGCGTCCATCCGACCAGGCTGAAGGCCAGGAGCCAGGTCAGGGTGCGCAGCGAGACGGGAAAGCGTGCCGACATCATCAGGCGCCGTCGTAACCGTAGAGCCAGTCAGCATCCTGCTGCCACAGGCTGAAGCGGCCGGTACCCAGCATCAGAAGCCACACCACGGCGCAGAACAACACGTAGTCCACCGGCTGCAGCGGGTTGGTCATGTAATACCAGGCCAACAGTCCGATCAGCAGCAAACTGAAATAGCGCCCTGCCACACCCAGCAACAGCATCAGGGAAGTCAGGGCAAAACCGGCGAGCAGGATCATATTCATCCAGGCGGTACTGGCAGGCAGGGCCGGCAGACCGGATTGCCACAGGGACAGAATCAGTGTCATGACGACCACCAGGCGCAGGCCCGGCTGCAGGACGGAAAGGCTGAAACCGGTCAACCATGCAAAGCGCCGGTTCACTGCATCGGCCTGGCGATTGATCCGGCCACTGACAATGAGCCAGTCAACCAGGAATCCAATCAGGGCCGGTAGCATGAAGGCCACCCCGCCCAGCCAGGTCAGCGGCGGGTGGAACAGCGGCCACAACGCCACCACCAGGTAACCCATCTGGAATCCTGCCCAAACCCGGCGGTGAATGGCCGGCGGCAGGGGATATATTGGGAGGTTCCGGGATTTGCGCCAGCGTATACCGATATGAAACAGGTAATAGGCGGCGCCAAACAGCAGGAAGGACCAGTGGGTTTGCCCGTAGCCCACCGCCAGCAGTGAAGCCACCGCCAGGCCCAATGCATCCGCAATGGTATCCAGCGCCTCACCCAGGATACTGTGCTGCCCACTGCGCCGTGCCACCAGGCCATCCACCCGGTCCAGCATGGCAGCAGCAAAATACAGCATACCCGGTACCCAGGCCATCACCGCGCCCCCGGGCCAGGGCTGGAAAACAAAACCGGCCACCGTGGCAATCAGCCAGGCGCGCAGTAATGTTACCCGGTTGGCAGGGCCAAGCTGTGCATACAATGGCGCCGACAGTTCACGGCGATTCAGCGGCAATCGCTGCCAGGTGAGATAACTGAGCAAGGCCCATACGATTTCGGCTTGCAGCAGCCATTGCAAGGCTGCGCTTGGCTGCCAGGCCAGGGCCAACAACAGGCAACCGGGTAACAGCGCTATCGCACCGCCAATGGAAAGCCATAGCCATTCGCGGCGCAGTGAAACGGGCAAGGAATCCATGTCGGGGTTGTGCAAACTGTCGGGCATCAGTGAACAATACGATTGCGGCGGAGACTTGGCAATCGTACATGTGATTCGAATTACGTTTTCCTGTTGTTATTTGACACTGCACGGCGCCACCGGGAATGCCATAATGGCGTGATGCCCGATTACTCCATCCATTTTGCCTTTCCGGGTGACCTGCAAACGCCCAGCGGCGGTTATCACTATGACCGTCGCCTGATCGTCGGTTTGCGCGCACTGGGTGTTGAGGTGATTGAAGTGCCATTGCCTCACTGCCTGCCGGCACTGGATGGCGCCACCCTCCATACCGTGCAACAAACCCTTGCCGCCCTGCCGGACCGCGCCCTGGTCGTCATCGACGGGCTCGCCTTTGGGGTGATGGACCAGGTAGCGGCCATGGAACACGAACGCCTGCAACTGATCGCCCTGTGCCACCATCCGTTGTCACTGGAAAGCGGTCTTGATGCAAAGACAAGGGCACGCTTGCAGGCATCGGAACAACGGGCCCTTGCCTGCGCCCGGGCCACGATCGTCACCAGTGCCCATACCCATGACATTCTCATCGAGCAATTTGCGGTACCGGCAGATGCCATTACTGTCGCATTGCCGGGCACCGACCCGGCACCCTTTGCGGCCTGCGACGGCGATCCGCCACGTCTGTTATGCATTGCCTCACTGACGCGGCGCAAGGCCCATGATGTCCTTGTCGATGCCCTTGCCGAAGTAGCTGACCTGCCCTGGCAGGCCCGTTTCGTCGGTGGCGCTGATTTTGATCCGGACTGGGCGCGCTGGCTTGAATCGCGTGTGAAGACGCTGGGACTGAGCGAACGCATCACCTTTGCCGGCGCCATCAATGAGACCGCTATGGAATACCAGCAAGCCGATATGTTTGTATTGCCTTCACGGTATGAGGGCTACGGCATGGTGTTTGCCGAAGCGCTGGCGGCAGGTCTGCCAATAGTTGCCGCCCGTGCCGGAGCCGTGCCCCAGGTGGTGCCCGACAGTGCCGGACTGCTGGTGCCTCCCGACGACAGCCTGGCCCTGGCGGCCGCCTTGCGTAATATGCTCACTGATGACACCTTACGGCGCAATTTACAGGCCGGTGCCCAACAGGCCGCGAAGACCTTGCCTGACTGGAACGACACCGCCTCGCGAGTCGCACAAACTTTGAAAGAGGTAGCAAGCCCATGAGTGGATTTGCCGTCAACTGGTTGAACCTGCGAGAAACCGCAGACCTGCTTGCCCGTGATGGCGATCTATTGTCCCGGGCCTGTCAATGGCTGGCAGACAGTGATAAAGATCCGGTTGTCATAGACCTTGGTGCCGGTACCGGCTCGACCTTGCGCGCCTTTACCGAAACCGAGATCGCAGCGAACCGGTCGCTTACCTGGCGCCTGGTCGACCATGACGCATCGCTGCTGGCCGAGGCCCGACGCCGATACGGAGAGTCACACACCCTGGAAACGCTCGAACTGGATCTGACAAAACTGGATGAACTGCCATTGCAGGGTGCCCGCCTGGTCACTGCCTCGGCCTTGTTCGACCTGGTCTCTTCAGCCTTCATCGCTGATCTGGTTAATCTGCTGGTAGCACAGAATGAAGGTCAACCAATCGGGCTCTACGCGGCACTGACCTATAACGGTGCCACACGCTGGGAGCCGCCCCATCCCCTGGACAAGCAGGTGCTGGCGGCACTGAACCATGATCAACGCCGGGACAAGGGCTTTGGCCCTGCTCTGGGACCGGATGCTGCAAATGCGATGCAGCAACAGTTTGAACAGGCCGGCTTTCGCGTATGGGCTGCCGACTCGGACTGGGTACTGGGCGAGGCGGATATTGAATTAACGGGTGAATTTATCGCCGGTATCGGCAGGGCACTGGCAGACCATGCCCTGGTCGATAGCCAGGAATTGCAGGAATGGGTGTTGTTCCGTCATTCGAACCTGGAATCAGGAAGCTGTGTAGTCGGGCACACTGACCTGCTGGTCCTGCCAGGGGCATAGTTCCCGCCCCTTTTCCAGTTACTCTGCTTTCAGTTTGACGATGCCGCCGAACAGGCTGGCGCGATAGATATTGCCCTGGCTGTCGACGGCTATCAGGTGGTTGGGACCTTCCAGGTCGAGGGTGCTGAATTCATTCAGCAAGGCCAGGGTTGCGCGGTCAAGAAACAGGATGCCGCGTTCCTCTTCGCTGGCCACCAGGATGCGCTGGTTTTGTCCGGCCAGGGTCAAGCCGGCAATCATGCCGCCATTGCCAGTAAATTCGCCCGTTAATTCGCCTTCCGGGGTAAACGCCTGGAGTCGACTGTTTTCCCGGTCCGCTACGTAAACGGCACCATCATCGGCAACACGCAGACTGTGCACAATGCTGAACTGGTCGTCACGAAATTCGGTATCGAAAGTCGATATACAGGGGTTCCTGTCTCCAGGTTCCCCGCCGTTATAGCCCCACTGGCGTTTGAAGGCCCCGGTCGTGGCATCAAACACAATGACACGCCGGTTGCCATAACCGTCGGCAACATACACTTCGTTACTGGTGACATTGACATCAGCATCGGCCGCCCGGTGCAAATTGACGGTATCGGTGGTGCCGGTATTCTGACCTGCCCGGCCGATTTGCAGGACAAACTCCCCCTCCCCGGTGAATTTGAGTACCTGGTCATCACTGGGACGTCCGGCAAAGGCCGGACTCAGGTCGGGGCAGGCATTGCCGGTGACCCAGACAAAGCCATCATCATCCACATGCACACCATGCTCATTGGTCGGCCATTGATAACCACTTCCAGGACCACCCCAGGCCTTGATGAAATTACCCTCGGTATCAAACACCATCACCGGCGGTGCTGCCATGGATGCCAGACCCGGTGGCAGGGTGCCGGGACGTTGCAATACCCAGATTCGGTCATTGCTGTCCACGGACACGCCGGTGACATCCCCCATCCGCCACTGTGACGGCACACTGGGCCAATCCGGGACACTGGTATAAGAGCTGTGAACAAAGGCAGGCGTGCTTTGGCATGCTGTGAGTACCAGCAGCAATACACCAGGCAATATCAATCCGAATCTCATGGTCAGGTTCCTCGCTGCGCCAGGCTGAATCCCGGGCTGAATATTAGTGTAGTCAATCCAATGTCCAGTGTAACGTGAAAATCCATTGACTCCCCCGCTTTGCTTGCAACAAGGGTTATGCTACTAATACCGATGAAATCCTGGCTTTGCATATGCCTCTTGATTTCAGCGACAAGGCATTACTGGTCGTCAGACCATAGAATAATAATCACTATAAAGGTAAAGGAGACTGACATGAGATTACTCATTAGCATTTTTGCAGTACTGACTATTAGCACGGTTGCCAATGCAGCTGAACCGGTAGTGGCACTATCACCCGAAGCCCAGCGGGCATTGCTTGCCAGTGATGACCCGCAACTGGCAGCCAACAAGAAACTGGTCTGGGATATGTGGCGCAACTTCCTGCAGGCCAATAACGTGGATGCCGCGGACACGTACCTGGCAGAGGAATATCACCAGCACAACCCGAATGCCGAAACCGGCCTGGCTGGTGTCAAAGCCTACTTTAGCGCACAGAACCGGCCCGTACAGCCAACGAAGGATTATATCGATCGCCTGGTCACCATGGTGGCTGAACGCGACCTGGTGACACTGGCCCTGGTCCGGGAAGGGGTGGACAAGGACGGCAATGCCTACACCACGACCTGGTTTGACATGTTCCGCATCGCTGATGGCAAAATCATCGAGCACTGGGACACGGCAACCAAGCCCTGATCGAGAAATTCTGACCGAAAAAAAGGGGCAGGGAACCCCGTGTTCTCTGCCCCTTGTTATTTGTACTATTACATTCAGACACAGACCTTTTTGCCGGAATTGTGTACTTTTGCCTTTTTTGGAAAACAACGAGCAGGTTTCCGATGACAATGCCAAAGACCCATATCATTCTGTTGACCTTATCCATGCTGGCAGCCCCGATGGTGAGTGCTGCCGATCAGCCTGATTTCAGTGGTGCCTGGACGACCTACCGGGGCAGTGCCGACGCCGCCGGGGCTCCCGCCATTCCCCAACCTGTCCTGACAGCAGAGGCCCAGGCCGCTGCAGATGCCTACAGGGCCCTGATTGATGGCACCAACTATTCCCCGGGCAATGCCTGTGTCGGTTATGGTTTGCCGGAATCCATGCTGGGATCGGGTGGTGGTTACCCCATGGAAATCATCCAGCGCCCGGAACAGGTCCTGGTCATCAATGAGTTGCACAATGAAATCCGCCGTTTCTATATCGGCGAGGAGGCAGGTGACCCGGCCGACTTCTTTCCCGAACGCAATGGCTATTCCACAGCACGCTGGGAAGGTGAGCGCCTGGTCGTGGAAACCACGCGCCTGAAAACCCAGGTGGATACACGTTATCCCCACAGCAACCAGGCCACTGTTCATGAGGAATATTATTTCGACGACCCCTTACCTGATGGCACGAAAATACTAGTCGCTGAAATGGTAATGGAAGATCCGCTCTGGCTGGAAGAGCCCTTCAGGGCCACCAAGCGTTGGCAGGCGCTCGATGACTACCATGTGCTGACGTATGAATGCACAGAGCCGAAATGGCTGGACGAAATGGAAATGTTATACCGGGATGCCGGACTGGAGATGGTGCAGGAATAGTTCAGGTAAGTGCCGGTATAAGTTCCGGTAAAAGTGCCGGTAAAAGGTGCCAGGGAAAGCTGTTTTTCAAACCTCCCTGGCACCCTTTTTTCATCGCAAGGCCTCTGGTTTCCGAATTACTCCCGCAGCAGCCGCTCCGCCTCGGCACAGTCCCTGCTCATTTCAAAATAATTCACGACAGTTTCCACATCGGATTCGTAAGGGTGCTTCTCGCCGGGCAGGCGACGCAACTGCGCAACCCTGGCGCGGTCGTACGCACGGTCGAACTCGGTATGGTTGCTCATCAGCACCGTGGCTCCCGCAGCGCGTGCCATGTCGGCTGAACGAATCATGCTGTCACGGTAAATCGCGAAGGCCTCTTCCGTCGGCGGAAAATTGAATGCCGTGCCACCGGCGTACATGACGGTCAGTGTGCGACCCCCTTCTGTGACAGGAAACAGGTAGGACAATGTCCCCGGCGTATGGCCTGGTGTAGCAATAACATCGACCGTGGTATCACCCAACGTGAGTTTCAGGCCTTCAGGGCCGACACCGATATCGCGTGTCGGTACGCCACCGGGATATTCATCCCTGGCCAGCGTTGATTCCCAGTCCCCTTCCCCCATGACAATCTCGGTACCAAACCGGCGCTGGAATATCGCCGCACCCTGGTCGTGGTCGCCATGGGCATGACTGATCAACATGTAGCGAACATCCTCGGGATCCAGGCCAAGCGTCCGAAGCCCCTCAATCATTTCGGCCTCAACGGCATATTCAAAAATAGAATCAATAACAATAATCCCTTCGCTCGTGGTCAATGCCCAGGCCGAATGAAAACGTGTACCGATGAAGTAGAGGTTATCGAAAACCCGGTACGGGCGTGCATACCAGGTATCGCGTGCCGGCGGCACCGTGTTGCCGGGCGGCCTGGTCGGAGCACCAAAACGATTGTCGGGCATGCCGCATATGCGCCGGTAGGTCCCGGCATGATCAAGCCCGGCAGCCTGGCGCGCACTTCGCAACAGGGCATCATAGGATCCTGGAACAGGTTGCGCTTGTGCCGCAAACGCTTGTGTCGTCAATATAAGCACCAGGAAAAGTGCAGCGAAAACCGGATGATAATATTTCATGTTGATCTCCCTAACTCGTCTGGTGCGAGTTTCGCGTGGTTTTTGACCAGGACAGGCGTGCTGTCATTACTCCCTGTCAGGCACATGGAGAATATACGCCCACTTTCCGGTAGTCCACCTTCACATTGATGCCGTGGTTAATGAGGTAGGGGTAAGAAAGTTCATTTTCAATTATCCTCACCACTTTGATTTTTCTCGCAGGATTTTTGCGCGTTACTTTGAGGCATGAAGCTGGGTTACTATAAAGCCCGGCTGACAGTCAGGGGACAATGCCAGCCAGGGACGTCAACGTGTCAACACCATAAAAAAAGGGGAAAACCTATGCGCATCCTGTCTTTACTACTGTCCTTCAGCCTGTTGTCTTTTATTGCCATTCCGGCGCAAGCCTGTGACCGGGCCTGCCTGCAGGGACATATCACCGAATTTCTCTACGCCCTGGTTGAAAAAGATCCGCAATCCCTGCCAGTGGCTACGGACGTGCGCATCACGGAAAACAGCGAGGAAGCTGAACTGGGCCAGGGACTCTGGCGCACAGCGACTCGCCTGCGGGGCTACCGCCAGGATTTTATCGATGAAGCTGAAGGTGTGGCAGGCGCCCATGTCATCCTCGAGGAACAAGGTGCCCCTACCCTGCTGGTATTGCGACTGAAAATTGAGAATGAACTGATCACCGAAATTGAAAACGTGACCACGCGCAGCCGCACTGAAGGGGTAATCTTCAATATTGATGGACTCAATGCGCCAAGCAGGGGCATGCAATATGTGCCCAGACCCGAGCAGCTTGATACCCGCGAGGAAATGATTCGTATTGCCTCACTTTATCCGGCAGGGCTCAAGACCGGCAGTTTTGTTGAAGTCGACCTGCCGTATACAGAAGACGCCTACCGGCTGGAAAACGGCAACATCATGGCCGGCCCCGACTGCGTACTATTTGAGGGTTGTGACAACATCAAGACCCAGGACATCTCACCCGGGCGAACTACCCTGGACAAGCGCCTGGTAGCCGTGGATGAACGCATGGGCATTGTCTGGTTCAGGCTGTCCTGGGAACGTGGCACCAACCAGCGCCTGGTCGTGTGGGAGGCCTTCAAGGTCTACGATGGCCAGATGCATGCCGTGGAGGCATTCATGAAGCTGGACCCGGAAGATCTGGGGTCAGGCTGGGACCGGGAGTCTTAACTGTCTGATGATCAAAGTGACCCCTTTGCTCAACATGATGGGAGCCCAGAATACCGGTAAACTGGGTCTTGTCCAGAGACGTTCAAGACCATGTGACCAGGATGGTCCATGGGTAAACAAATATAACAGGATGTTTACCAGGAACTATTTATTTATGCACCAGCACAACCTGACAAAACGCTATCTGTATCCCTGTTTCCCTCTCATCCTGTTAGCCTGGCTGAATTTTGCCAGCGCCCAGGAAACAGATCCTGGTGAGATTTTTGATGCAAACTGTGCCGCCTGCCACGTGACCGGCGCAGAACAGGATGAAAAAATTCCGCCCCTGTCCGAATTACAAACCAAGACAGCCAATGCCATCCTGCGCTCGTTAACCGATGGTGCCATGCGCTTGCAGGGTAATGCCCTGACTAATGAACAGCGTATGGGGATCGCGGAATACCTGAGCGGCGGCATGGTCATTAATCAACCCATCACCTTTGAAACGGGCATGTGCCCGGACATCCCTGCCATTGATGATGCAAATATTGACAGAGGCTGGAGTGGCTGGGGACTGGATGAAAAAAACAGCCGCTACCAGACCAATGGCGGCCTGACTGCCGCCGATATACCACGGCTGAACCTGAAATGGGCCTTCGCCATTCCCGATATCAGCCAGGCCCGTTCCGCACCGGCCATCTATGGCGACCGCCTGTTCATGGGCTCACTTGAAGGCGTGGTGTTCTCCCTGAACGCCAGTACCGGTTGTACCTACTGGAGCTTCAAGACCGAGGCCGGTGTGCGCGGAGCCATTTCCGTGGCGGATATCGATGTAGCCGGTACAACGCGCACCGCCATTTTCTTCACTGACCAGCAGGCCAATGCCTATGCCGTGGATGCCGAAACCGGCGAAGAAATCTGGCGCCACAAGGTGGATGATCACCCGGCCGCGCTGGGTACCGGCTCACTGACATATTATGAGGGCGTACTGTATATCCCGCTCTCCGGTCTGCCCGAAGAGAGTTCTGCGCCGCAAGCACCGACTTATGACTGCTGTACTTTTCGCGGCAGCGTCACTGCCCTTGATGCCACGACCGGGGAACAGCGTTGGCAAACCTTCATGTTGCCGGATCCCCAACCAGTCCAGGAACTGGAAAATGGTAAGACCCTGTATGGGCCGGCCGGAGTGGGCATCTGGAACAGCCCGACCATCGATGCCAAACGCGGCCTGCTCTATGTTACTACCGGCAATGCCTACGTGGGCCCGAAAATGGAAACCAGCAATGCCGTCGTTGCCCTGGATGTTGCAAACGGCGATTACGTCTGGGTGAACCAGGTGCTGCCCGGCGACATCTGGTCCGGTGGCTGTTTTCCAGGGCTGGGTGGCGATCCGGATACACCGGGATGTCCCGAGGACCTGGGTCCGGATTTCGATTTTTCCGCCTCCCCGGTGCTGGTCACGGGTCCCGATGGCAAAGACATTATTGTGGCCACCCAGAAATCCGGTGAAGGCCATGCCTTTGATCCCGACAATAACGGGGAAAAACTCTGGACCTACCGCTGGGGCGTAGGCGCAGCCGCTGGTGGCGTCTACGGCACCACCTCGGACGGGGAAAAAGCCTACTTTGCCGTGGCGGATTTTGGCACCGAGGCGCCGGGTGGCCTGCATGCAGTGGACCTGCAAAGCGGTGAACGCGTCTGGTTCACTCCACCGGGTGATTTATTCTGCAATCCCGCCGTCATGGGATGCTCACCGGTGATGTCAGGTGCGCTGACGGCCATCCCGGGTGCTATTGTGGCCGGCTCAGCCGATGGTGGGCTGCGCGCCTATACCACCGATACAGGGGACATGATCTGGTCCTACAATACCAACCGCGATTTTGATACGGTCAATGGCCTGCCCGCCACAGGTGGCTCAGTGGATGGGCCGGCGGCTATCGTGGCCAATGGCATGCTCTATGTGTCATCAGGCAATGGCGGATTTTTCGGCATGCCCGGCAACGTCCTGCTGGCTTTTTCGATAAACGGCGAATAAGGCGAGAGACAGTTGCACACCGGGATTCAGCGAAATGTGACTCCCGGTGTGCTGTTTCAGGATTTCAGTCCCGAACACCGTTGCAACTGAACTCAATCAAAAGCATCCCCCTGGCGTCACTTTTCTTGGTTAACGCTGCCTTTTTTAGTACCTTGTTACAGATAATAATAATCACAATAAACCATGCATAGAAAAATCACCCAGTGGTCAGTTGTTGTGGCAGTGGCCGGTTTCCTGTTCGGCTTTGACACTGCTGTCATTTCCGGGGCTGACCAGCCAATCCAGTCGCTGTGGCAAACCAGTGACCTGGTTCATGGCCTGTTTATCATGTCCTCCGCCCTCTGGGGCACCGTGCTTGGTGCCCTTTTCGGCAATATTCCCTGCGAGATTTTCGGGCGCAGGAAAACGCTGTTCAGCATCGGCCTGTTGTATTTTGTTTCCGCACTCGGCTCTGCCCTGGCACAGGATCCCTATACCTTTGCTGTCCTGCGATTTATTGGCGGACTCGGAGTTGGCATATCCTCCATCGTGGCCCCTGCCTATATTTCGGAGATCGCACCTGCCACGCATCGTGGCCGCCTGGTAGCGCTATACCAGTTCCAGATTGTGTTCGGCATCCTGACTGCCTATGTCTCCAATTACGTCCTGGCTACCACCCTGGGACTGAACTGGCGCTGGATGCTGGGGGTGGAAGCAATCCCTGCCCTGGTTTATCTCTACCTGGTGACGGGGATCGAGGAAAGTCCGCGCTGGCTGCTACTGCGCAAGAATGACGAGGCAGGCTGCCGCAAGGTGCTTGCCTACACCAACGCCGACAACGTCGATGGCATCATCCAGGACATTCGCCATGCCCGGCACGAGTTCACCCAGGACTCACTATTCAGGAAAGCCTATGCATTTCCCATTGTCCTTGCCTTCCTGCTGGCATTTTTCAACCAGTTATCCGGCATCAATTTCATCATTTACTTTTCACCCCGGGTGTTTGAACTGGCGGGACTCAATGCCAGTTCTGCCCTGCTCTCGACTGCCGGCATAGGACTGGTCAACCTGGTGTTCACCATGGCAGGTATGGCATTGATTGACCGGTATGGACGCAGAACCCTGATGCTGATCGGCTCGTTCGGCTACATCATTTCCCTGGCCACGGTGTCCTGGTCTTTTGCCACCGGTGCTGGCGGCATGATCGTCGTCATTTTCATTTTTCTCTTTATTGCCTCACACGCCATCGGCCAGGGTGCTGTGATCTGGGTGTTTATTGCGGAAATTTTTCCAAACAATGTGCGTACCAAGGGCCAGTCACTGGGTTGCGGCACACACTGGGTCTTTGCCGCGTTGATTACCCTGGTGATGCCAACAGTGCTATCGCGGTTTGATGGCGCCACTATTTTTTCCTTCTTTGCCGGCATGATGGTGCTGCAACTGGTCTTCGTCGTGTTCCTGATGCCTGAAACCAGGGGGAGAACACTGGAGTCCCTGGCAGAAAACCTCTCATCGCATCCCGAACATTAAGGAACATTGGTCATCACCCAGACCTTTTGATGAGGATAGACACAGGATGCATTCATGACACTGAAACTGGGACTATTGGGTGCAAACATTGCACGCTCCAGGATGCCGCGCCTGCAGCAGTATCTGGCCAACCTTGCGGATGTGGCGATGGATTACGTCCTGCTTGATACGCATGAGCTTCCCCCGCTGTCACCCCGGGAACACATCCGGCTTGCCAGGGATAAAGGATTTGTCGGGCTCAATATCACCCACCCTTTCAAGCAGGACATTTATCCCCTGGTGAAATCACCCTGCATCCAGGGGCACGAACAGATCGGTTCCTACAATACCCTGTTACTTGATAAGGAAGATATCAGGGGCGCCAATACCGATTACAGTGGCTTTAAAAAAGCCTACGAAAAAATCATGGGCCGTGAAGAACCGGGACGGGTTTTGCTTTGCGGTGCCGGTGGTGTCGGCCGGGCTGTGGCCTCAGGGCTTGGCGACAAGGGATGCAGGGAACTACTTGTCCATGATACATCCCGGGCGCAGGCCCAATCACTGGTCACCTTACTGGAAAGCCGGCAGGTTTCAGCACGGATTGTAGAACATGATGAATTACCCGATGCCATCAAGTCAGCCGATGGCCTGGTGAACTGTACTGCCGTAGGCATGAACAATAGTACCGAGTCAGTCATCGACCCTGGTTACATCAACACGCAAAGATGGGCTTTTGACGCGGTATACACACCCTTGAACACCGCCTTCCTGGGCCATTGTCGCAATGCAGGGTTAGAATGTATTTCAGGTTTTGATTTGTGGATTTTCCAGGGGCTGGATGCATTCCGGCTCTTTACAGGGGTGGAGATTGAAGCAAGCGATGCACTACTGAAGGAAACGTTAAGCTGGCTGAACTGAACGACTGGCATTGATTCCATAACAAAATAACAAGCCTGTCTCCTGAAGTCAGGCATACCTGGAACATCACACCATGTTTAACAAGATTTTATTTGGCAATAACAAAACCGACACTCAAACCCGACGTGCAACTGCTAGCGGCTGGATTGGCTCGGTTCTCGAGTATTACGACTTTTTCATCTATGCCACTGCCTCGGCACTGGTGTTTCCACAACTGTTCTTTCCTTCTGATGATCCCCGGGTTGCCCTGGCAGCCTCACTGGCCACCTACGGTGTCGGCTACGTAGCCAGGCCGATCGGTGCCATTGTCCTTGGTCACTGGGGAGACACCCATGGCCGTAAAAAAGTCCTGTTGCTGTGCATGTTCCTCATGGGCGGCTCCACCATGGGCGTCGGCCTGTTACCAACCTATGAACAAATTGGCTGGCTGGCCCCGCTGCTACTGGTGATATTGCGCCTGATCCAGGGCTTTGCCGTTGCCGGCGAAATCTCCGGTGCAAGTACCATGATCCTGGAACATGCGCCTTCTGATCAGCGCGGATTTTACGCCAGCTTTACCCTGCAAGGCGTCCAGGCCGGCCAGATTCTCGCGGCGGCCATTTTCCTGCCCCTGGCCTACGCCCTGTCACCAGAGGGCTTCGAAAGCTGGGGCTGGCGCATTCCCTTCCTGCTCAGTTTCCTTGTCATCATTGCGGCCTTCATCATTCGTCGCAGCGTGGAAGAAACACCTGTGTTCAATGCGAAAGTGGAAAGCAGCGAAGTACAGATCATTCCTGCCCTGACGGCGATACGTGAACACTGGCCCAACATGCTGCGGGTAGTAATCATGTCATTGATGAACGTGATTCCCGTCGTCACCACTGTTTTTGGGGCTGCCTATGCTGTCCAGGAAAGCTACGGCATTGGTTTTTCTACTTCCGTGTATTTGTGGATCCCGGTCCTTGGCAACATCGTAGCCGTTGTGGTCATTCCCTTTGTTGGCAAATTGTCCGACAGGGTTGGACGACGCAAACCCGTCATAGTCGGCTCGCTGGTAGCCGGACTGCTCTCCTTTGCCTACCTTTATGCCATCAGTATCCACAACGTGCCCCTGGCCATTGTGCTGTCGCTGTTGATGTGGGGAGTGATCTACCAGGGCTATAACGCCGTTTTTCCGAGTTTCTACCCGGAACTGTTCCCTGCCCGGGTAAGAGTCTCTGCAATGGCCATCTCACAAAACCTGGGGACCATGATCACGGCATTTTTCCCGGCCATTTTTGTAGCCATTGCACCACCAGGCGCCGATCAGATCCCACTGAAAGTGGGTGGGTTTGCTTTAGCCGTTACGATAGTGGTTGCACTCACTGCCTTTAGCGCCAGGGAAACCCATCGCAGCGAGATCGAATAGCAAAATACTCAAGGAAAAACACCAAAGCGGTCAGGGTAAGGTGTGAAACATCTTACCCTGACCGCTGGATTCAGTTGCTGAAGTCAAAGATATCGCCTTCCTCGTCCGGCGGCGTCATGCCTTCCTCGAAATACTTCTCCCAGATCTGGGCCCAGGGACGGCCATACATGTCCGGCACCTCGTACTCGATGGTCTCACCCGGAGCTACCGGTGTCGCATAACCATCAATCGGGAAGATTGTCTGGATACATTCGATATACACGGCCGGATCGCCTTCGTCGAAATCACTGACTTTTGGATAGTTGCGCACGATGCGTATCGGGTCGACAAAGGCTTCGGGATCGTAGAGGATCGCTTCATGGTTGATGGCCGTGACCTCGCCAGCGTCATCACGCATCGCAGTGTAAATCTCGATCGTCTGCATTTTGCTGGAAAACTCAAATACCCCGTGCCCCGCCCAGCCCTGGATATTGGATGTCCAGGTGATCAGCGCATCTCCGTCCCAGAAACCGATGGTATCGCCATACCAGCGTGGTACATCGGCGCCTAGCCGCGGCACCTGGCCGTCAAACTCGAACTCACGGCCGACATGGATATTCGTGACAAAGTTGTCAGCGATGCCTCCCATGAACTGGACAAGCTTTGGCGTTACCAGCACAGACCAGGGTGCCTGGACCGCCGCAGAGTACCAGCGCCGCATGAAACCTTCCGGCCAGCAGTATTGCGAGGGCCACTGGGCCGCATTGGTGACGGCCTGGTGGTAGGCATCCTGGACAAAACGCTGCTGGTATTCCGGTGTGAGCACCGACAATACCGTGGGAAACTGGACAGCAACCATCAAGGAGTACCAGCTGTCGAAGAAACCACCGGGACCGAAACGGCCATTCATGCCATGGGGCAGCGACTCCCAGGTGTGTTCGGTAGGCCCGCCGCGCGCCTCGGTTTCCTCTAGCAGTGCCTCGTAATGCGCCTGTGCCGTATCAAATCCATACGGACTGACGATACCTTCACGCGGAATATCCCGGTCGCACTCACCCCAGGCCGCCGTGCGCGGTGGATCGTCACCCATCATCCCCGTATTGTTGGCACCACGTTGCGATTCAAGAGCGAACGGACTGTTGCAGCGAAAGTAACGGGGATCACTCCACAGTTCCACATCAGCATAAAAGTCAGATGAAGTAAAAAGATCAGTCTCCAGCGGCTCAACGCCGTCCGGCGAATCACCATTGAACGCGCTGCCGATCCTGATCTCAGGACGGCCAAACATGGTCATTGGCCCCACGAAGGGGTAGTTCTCAATCTGCTCCTGGATGCGGCGCTCCTGCTCAGAGTCGCTGGAAGGACCGAACGAGAAGGTGAGTTCCGGTACCGCCCCGACAATCGGAGCACCGCGACCGACACTGATAAAGCCCGGATCGGCAATCTCTTGCGCGCCTGCAGGCGCGGCAAAAATAACTGCAAGAATGGCGGTGACCTGGAATGGTTTACTGCGAATCATGTTTCTTCCTCTTGTCTTACAAACCAAAGGGGTCAGAGTAAACTGGTTTCCAGGTTACTCTGACCCCTGTTGATTCGAAATTAAATCCCTTCGGGCCTTTGGACCAGCTCTCCGGATTCTAGTGGCGATACTGCGTGACAATATCGTCCAGTTCAAGCTGCTGGCAGTGCCCTCGCTCCACGCCAACAAGACTGGCACGGGCATTATCGCCACCCTGTTCATCAGCCAGCGTCATCAGCATTGGGGTCATCTTCCAGGGCTGCAACAACACCTGGGGATCCTCGACCGTCACCTCAAACATGACCTCATTACCCTGGCGCGTGAAACGCTCGGTGACCTTCATGTCTTCGGAGTGGAAAAAGCCGCCACGCGCAAGCCATGTTGCCGGGGTGAATCCAATTGACTCGATCACCAGCGTATCGCCTTCCCAGTGACCGACTGAATGGCCGGTGTACTTGGTCTGGATTACCTCTCTTTGGCTGATCTGCCTGCCATCAGTGGCAATCACGCGGAACTCGGGATAGCCGCCACCGCCATCACCACCGCTGCCGTAAAGCAGCGTAATGTCATTTTCAGTATGGAATATCCGTCCCGGAGCACCCTGTCGTGGAATTCCCATCGGCTGACAGGTCATGATGGGGTCGTAACGGTTGGTCCACATATCGAGCCAGATCACCTCGTCCCAGTGCTCGGGACGATAGATTGGCCGGTTCGGTCCGAAGCGCGAAGCGGCTTCGAACGCAAAGTCGATCGTCTGATTCCACGCCGTACTGCAGCCATCAAGTTGCGTTGGTGCACAACGACGGCTGCCATAGTTCCAGATGAAAAACTTGCTGGGGCTACTCCACATGCCCGTCAGGTCAGGTTTGCCGTCCGCCAGGCGCGGTGTCGGTGCGGTGGAGGAAAGCACCGGAGCTTCCTGGTCGGTGCCGTACATGTCAACCGGCTGCACGGGCATTCCGCTGACACTCGGAGGCACGGGGACAACGACATAGACGCTACCTGTTTCGGTTTGCCTGGTGCGCAGGTCCCGCATCACCTCACCATTCTTGCTCTCGGTCATGGTGCCGGCCATATAGACTTCGATCAGGTGCAGGTCATTGTTGTAGTCGTCGTAGTCGCCGTACTCGAATTCATAGGTATTGCCTTCGTGCGTGACCACCACGGACTCGGCCATGAAGCGATCATCGAGCCGGGCAACACCGGTTGCGCCCTCGACGCCGGGAATCGGGAAGCTAATAACCGGTGTGGTGCCTTCCCAGCGCACTGACGTGTCGCCGAGTGTCATCGAACCACCCTCGAGCAATCCGCCCGGATTACGCCAGACTTTGCGCAACGGTATGCCGGCCCCGGCAAGGGCGGCCTTCGCTGCACCAAATGGACTGGCCCAGAGGCGAATCCGGCGTTCTGCCAAGGTATCCGGCATCGCCGTCACATTGCCTTCTCCGGACACCAGGCCAGCACCGGGGCTGCTTGCATCCCAGGCATAATTCCCGCTCAGGACCTCGACGTTGGAATACGTTTCACCGTTAGGCAAGGTGCAGTTGATCTGGGTGCGGTAGCCCGGCTCCTGGAAGCTCGCACTGATGCGATAGCCGGATGAACCCAACTCGCCCTCTCTCGGGCCAACCTCAAAGGGAGCGATGCGGCAATCCTGACCGTTGACCTTGATGGTGCCTTCCGCTCGATACTCCAGTGACACGATGAGCTCGTGCTCCTCGATGCCCCGCAGCATACCCATGTGCCAGGTCCAGTTCATCAGCACCGATTTCAGGTCGCGTGCTTCCGGCTCAGGTGTATATAAATCCGGTGGCGGACCGAATTGCGCACTCGCTGTCGGCGCCAGAGCCATGGTAATTGCAAGCGACATTCCCGCGGCGGCCAGATTTTTAATCATTCCCTTGTACAAGGCCATGATTGATTCCCCCTTGATTAGATTGACGCTTGAGTATTATTCGATTTCGAATTCGATGGTGCGGTCACCATCCAGCGTGATTGACCGGATGAAGCCCAATGGCTTGCCGTTACGGGCCGGAAAGTAGGAAATGGTGACGACATCCCCGGCAATCACCGTGTTGGGGCCTTCGCCGCTGAAACCGAGGCTGGCCAGCGTATTCGCCGATCCGGTGGTCAACTCCCATTCGGTCAACGTGCCGTCGTCGCCCGGCGCCTCCAGCCTGATGACACCATGTGGATTGATGAACTGGATGCTTTTAACTACACCAGTCACTTCACCTTGTGCACGAATGTTGTACACCGCCGAAAGAGAATGATGCCCCCATGCCGCACTGGCCATAAGCCAGCTGGCGACCGTGAATAACAAAGTCCGTTTGATCATCGTGTTTGCCCCTTGAAATGTGAAGTCTCCAGCTACTCAACTATTCAACCAATGCAACTAATGCAACCTTGCAATGGCTCCGCTATTCGCCTACCGCACACATCTGGCTCATGCCCGGAAAGAGTATCACAGGGTCTAACCCTCAACAATTGGACCTGGCCAGCACATTCCGACAGATAAAACTTGACAGTTCAGGGCCTGGAACAGGCAAAATTGCCCGTATCGATGAGTTCCCGGAGTCGGCAAACGACCATGCGCGCCTTGCTGTTTTGCGTAAATTTCCTGCTTGTGGCCCTGGCAATCGGCCCAACAGACGGTCATGCCCAGTCCTCGCGGGATTTTGTTTTCAACGACGAAGACGGCCACCTGCTCATACGCTTTACCGGCATTGGCCCGGAAGGACTCGACCCGGAGCAGGTCGACGAAGTCAGTAACCAGGAATTCTCGCAAATGGTCCACGACCGGCTGCGGGCGGATTTGCGCTTTGATGTCGAGCCGCATGATACCGACTGGGCCGCACACATGACAGCGAAAATCTCCAGCCACCTCAAGGATTCCACCGAACACCAGTTCACCGATATCACCACGGATTGTCGCGCAGCCTCATGCCGGGTCATCATGGCACAGCCTGGCGAATGGCAACTGGATCGGCAACTCGTGGTCCTTAATGATATCCAGGCCACTCTCGACCTGTTCATCGCCAATCACCGGGACGAGTTCAAGACAGGTTTCATGATCACGGCTTACAACCAGGATTTCCAGACACCGCATATCAAGGCATTTCTGAGCCGCATCGATTCAATGGGGTCAGAATAATCTGTCCCTTTGCTTATTGTGGACCGTGACAGCTAGACTACGGGTACTGATAAAAAGGAAAGGCAATCATGAAAAACGATGCTCTGCAGCTGGTCACTTTGGCGTTGATGACCTTCACCACAACTTCCACACTTGCGCAGACAGTCGCAGAGATCGATTTCGACAG
>CAZROW010000026.1:26718-39607 GCA_964601805.1 uncultured Enterobacteriaceae bacterium | reverse complement strand
TGTGGGCAGCCGGCGCACAGGTCAGGGCCTTTGACCCGGAAGCGATGGAAGAAATCGCCAGTTTGTATGAAGGCGAAAAGAAACTGAGGCTGGTGGAAACCAAGGAAGATGCCCTGAGTGGCGCCGATGCCCTGGTAATCTGCACAGAGTGGCAAAATTTTCGGGCACCGGATTTTGAAATAATCAGGGACCTGGTAAAGGACAAGGTGATGTTTGATGGCCGGAACATGTATGATCCGGCCCTGATGAAGGAAAAGGGGCTGACCTACTATGGTATAGGCCGGTCTTCAAAGTAACTGATCAGGGCTACTTTTTCTTGTCTTTGCCAAAGTAACCATCGGACATCTTCTGCCACATCTCCATGTTCTTCTTGCTCATTTCCGTGAACGCTTTCATGGGATTGTTCTGCATCATGTCGGAGAAGCTGTCACTGAACTGCTCCTGCTGGTGCTTGAAAAAAGACAGGCTCTGGTCCATGAATTCAGAAAATGGCTTGTGCGGCACCTGGCCATAGTAGCGAATAAAGGTCTTCAGGTTTTCCGTAGTAAACAGGGGGTTGGTTTCCGATTCCTGCTCAATAATGAGTTGTAACAGCACACTACGGGTCACGTCATCCCCGGACTTGCTGTCCAGCACCACAAAAGGAATCCCCTCGACAATCATCTCGCGGATATCATCAATCTTGATGTACTTGCTGGTATGCGTATCGTAAATCCGACGGTTCGGATACTTCTTGATAACCCGAACGCCTTCTTCAACCCCGTTTTGCTCTTCGCTCATAAACTTTCTACTTTGTTTAAATATTTCATTTGACGAGTATTATCTAAAAACCTAATCTTTTATCGCTTTATCGCTTTATCGCTTTATCGCTTTATCGCTTTATCGCTTTATCGAAAATCGGAAAACGGCCCGGTGCGCTACGCCGACCCACACCAGATCGATTAATCCTTTACTTATCCAGCCCACCCATACACAAGTATTTAATCTCCAGGTACTCCTCAATCCCATACTTGGATCCTTCGCGGCCCAGGCCGGATTGCTTCACACCACCAAACGGTGCCATTGGATTGGAAATAATGCCTTCGTTAATTCCTACCATGCCGTATTCCAGGGCTTCGGCCATACGCCAGATGCGGCCGATGTCACGAGTATAGAAATAGGAGGCCAGACCAAAGATCGTGTCATTGGCAATCTTGATCGCTTCTTCCTCGGTGGAAAACTTGATCAGTGGAGCCACGGGGCCAAAGATTTCCTTCCAGGCCACTTTCATATCCATATTTACATTCGACAGCACCGTGGGTTCGTAGAAACAGGTGCCCAGGTCACTTTTCTTGCCGCCGGTCACCAGCTTGGCGCCATCGGCAATGGCTTCCTGTACCAGGCCGTCGACAGTCTCCAGGGCCGGCACATTCACCAGGGGGCCAATATCCACGCCATCGTCCATGCCGTTACCCAGCTTCAGTTCCTTCACCTTGGTGGTGAGCTTTTCGGCAAACTCCTCGTGCACACCTTCCTGGACCAACAAACGGTTGGAACACACACAGGTCTGTCCGGCATTACGGTATTTTGAGGCAATGGCACCTTCCACGGCGGCATCGAGATCGGCATCATCAAATACGATAAAGGGCGCATTGCCGCCCAGTTCCATGCTGGCTTTTTTCACAGTAGCGCCGCATTGGGAAAGCAACCTGGCACCGACCCCGGTGGAGCCGGTAAAAGAAATCTTGTCGATACGCGGATCTTCACAAATGGTGACGCCCACTTCGCGGGAGCGGGTGGTAATAACCATATTGAAGACACCAGCTGGAATACCGGCTTCTTCAGCCAGCACCGCCAGGGCAATGGCAGACAGCGGAGTTTCCTTGGCTGGCTTGCTCAACACGGTACATCCAGCAGCCAGGGCAGGGGCTACCTTGCGAGTAATCATGGAACTCGGGAAGTTCCAGGGGGTGACGGTAGCAACAACGCCTACAGGCTGCTTGATGACCACGATGCGCTTATCGGAAGCCGGCCCAGGAATGGTATCACCATAGATACGCTTGGCTTCCTCGGCAAACCACTCTACGTAAGAGGCGCCATAGGCAATCTCACCGCGCGCTTCAGCCAGCGGCTTGCCCTGTTCCATGGTCATGATATGGGCCAACTCTTCCTGGTTCTTCATGATCAGGTCAAACCACTTGCGCAGGATATTGGCACGCTCAGTAGCTGTTTTGGCCCGCCAGGCGGGCAGGGCATCCCGGGCAGCCTGGATAGCATCATCCAGGTCCTTGTCACTGGCATCGATCAGAGTCTTGATCTTGCTCCCATCAGCGGGATTCTTCACATCAAAGGTCTTCTCACCCTCGTTGTGCCATTTACCATTGATATAGCTGCCGTTCTTAATCAGGAAGTTTTCGAACTTGGTCATAGTGAAAAGTCAGTAGTGGTGAATATAGCCTTATACTGCACCGCACAAAAACGAAAATCAATCGAATTTTCCATAAAAACGCCATAAACCGACCTGGCCAGAACCAGAGTAGGTCGGAAGAGGTCCGCAAGGCCGTTTTCCGGTATGGGCTATATCAGGAATCAGTAAGGTAGGTCGGATATGGGCGTCAGACTTTAATACGACGTGGGATATTTTATTGATACCTGTTCTTATGTTCTTTATAGGACGATCTTGAAATCGTCATGCCGGATGACGCTGTGCTTATCCGACCTATGGATCAGGCCAGGTTTGTCATGAACTTCATCACCAAATATCCCAATAATTAAAAATTATATTGATGGTCAATGTTGGAGCAGTGATGGCAATGTGGGAAAACCGTAGAAAGAGAGTTATGGTGACAGGCGGAGCAGGGTTTCTTGGCTCTCATCTGTGTGAAAGACTTTTGGGGCAGGGGCATGATGTTTTGTGCATAGATAATTTCTTTTCAGGTGCCAAGGATAATGTTGCTCACCTGTTAGATAACTCGCAGTTTGAGCTGATGCGGCACGATGTCACCTTTCCTCTTTATGTAGAAGTTGACCAGATATATAACCTGGCTTGCCCTGCTTCTCCGGTGCATTATCAGTTTGATCCTGTGCAGACGACCAAAACCTCAGTACATGGAGCTATTAACATGTTGGGGCTGGCCAAGCGTGTGAAGGCTCGTATTTTTCAGGCCTCAACCAGTGAGGTGTATGGTGATCCTGAAGTGCATCCACAGCAGGAAAGCTATTGGGGGCATGTGAACCCTGTTGGCGTCAGGTCCTGTTACGATGAGGGCAAGCGTTGCGCGGAAACGCTGTTTTTTGATTACCATCGACAGCATAACCTCGAGATCAAGGTAGGTCGTATTTTTAATACCTATGGCCCCAGGATGCACCCGAATGATGGCCGGGTGGTGTCCAACTTTGTGGTTCAGGCCTTACAGTGTAAGCCCATAACCATTTATGGTGATGGTGAGCAGACCCGCTCATTTTGTTACGTTGATGATCTGATAGATGGCTTTCTCAAGATGATGGACAGCCCTGCTGAATTCACAGGGCCGGTGAATCTTGGTAATCCAGGTGAGTTCTCTATATCCGAATTGGCCAATCTTGTTATTAAACTTACCGGCTCTTCATCCGAGCTAGTATTTAAACCGCTACCTTCTGATGATCCCATGCAGAGACAGCCAGATATCAGTCTGGCCAAGGAAAAGTTGGACTGGGAGCCTACGGTAAATCTGGAAGAGGGGCTGAAAAAGACAATTGCTTATTTCAGGACTTTGTTTTAACCCTATTCAGTTTCCAGGTGGCGCTACTGCCAACTGAAAGTCGCTTGGTGACACATCATCTTGTGAGTTCCTTCTGTCCTGTCAAATTCTGCTTTCAAGTGGAAATATTTATAGAAGCATTGTCGGCAAACGGCTCTTTGGACCTATGCCGACCTACGGTAATACGCGATTTACGGTTTACGTCAGGTTAGTCATGGGATTGATGGCGTGGATGACCACCCCTTCAATCAGCAGGTCGTCGCCGTCGTTTAGTGGAATGGACGGGTAGCTGGGATTGGCGGCGCGTAGCATCTGGTGTTTTACGTCCAGGATCTTGCAGGTGAGTTCGCCGTTGATGGCAGCGATGACGATATTGCCGTTTTTGGGTTCTATGGATTTGTCGACCACCAGCAAGGCGCCGTCTAGGATGCCGGCACGGGTCATGGAATCACCGCTGGCCCTGGCCAGGAAGGTGGAGCTGGGGTGTTTGACCAGGTACTCGTTCAGGTCCAGGCCGGATTCGATGTAATCGTCTGCCGGGGAGGGGAAACCAGCAGCCACGCTTGCCGAAAAGAAGGGGAGACGGACGGCGGTTTCTTCGCTGGAGAGCCTGAATACTTGCATGGTGGTTCCTGTCGATGGGGTTGTTCAGTCTACAGGGGGGGAACTGGCTTCTGCAAGAGATGGGTAACCGGGCGCCCTTTGGGGCGCCTTGCCGGATGACGCTTCGCTTTTCCGGCCTACGGGTTTCAGGTAAAGGGGCGGTTTATTCTGATGTTTTGAAGTACGCCGACAACCCCGGTCCTCGCCCTGTTGCCCGGGTTGCCTGTCTTCCGCTGACAATGGCGTCGCCCTTGTCCTGGCTGGCGAGTTCCAGGTTTTGTTCAGCGATAGCAATGGCCTGGTCGGGCTTGTCTTCGATTTCGCTGATGCCGATGCTCACGGTGATGGGGCCGGTGTTGGTGCCGGGTCCCTGCTTCTTGATGACAGCGCGGATGCGCTGGGCCATCAGGCTGGCACCTTCCAGGGAGGATACAGGGAGCATGATCAGCAGGGTGTCGGGTTCCCAGCGTGCGGGCGTGTCTACCGTGCGCAGGGTTTTCATCAGCAGCAGGAACTGCTGTCCAGGGTGGAGCGAACCCACAAGCATATTCGCCAGAAGGACGAGCCTGTCAGTGCCAAGTTCAGTGAACAGGCATCTGAAATCGGCAATGAGGAGCTTGTCCTTGCCCTGGATGCGGAGGGGCGCATGGAACTCAACCAGATACAGCACGCCTTTGCCCGTATTGAATCCGGTGATTACCTGGAATGCACAGCCTGCGGCAAGCCCATTGGCGAGAAACGCCTGGAAGCCATTCCGTTTGCAGACAAGTGTATTGAGTGTGCGGATTAGCCGGCGTCTGGCTTGAACGAATACCCGTGGGTCGGGATAGGCTCGAAGAGCCGTTTCCCGACGTCTAACTCACCTCCAGAACCACAGATATCAGCCGTCAAATGTCGGCAAACGCTGCGCTATGCCGACCTACATCGGCCTACACGAATTCCCGCTTGGTCTGTTATCATTAGCCAATACCCCTATTCTTTGACTCCAGGGAGCATTCCATGGACAGACGCAAATTCCTTAAATCTTCTGCACTTGGCACCGGCCTGATCATCGGTTTCCATATCCCGGTCAAAAACGCCATGGCCCAGTTTGGCGCACCGGCACCGACCAGCTGGCCGACCAATGCCTTTGTCCGGATTGCACCGGACAACACGGTGACCATTATCTCCAAGCACACTGAAATGGGGCAGGGCATCTACACCGGCCTGGCCACCATTCTGGCTGAGGAGCTGGATGCTGACTGGGACCAGGTCAGGGTTGAATCCGCGCCGGCCAACGTCGCGCTTTACATGCACCTGATGCTGGGCCTGCAGGGTACCGGCGGTTCCATGAGTATTCCCAACAGCTGGGTACAATACCGCACCGTGGGCGCCGCGGCCCGTGCCATGCTAGTCACCGCCGCCGCCGATGCCTGGGATGTTCCCGAGTCAGAAATCACGGTCAGCAGCGGCATCATCAGCCACGCCGGCTCCAACCGCCAGGCGCCTTTCGGCCAGTTTGCCGAAGCTGCCGCCGAGTTGCCGGTGCCCGAAGATGTTCCCCTGAAAAGTCGTGACCAGTACACCCTCATTGGCAATAGCCTGCCGAAAGTGGACACGGTGGCAAAATCCACCGGCAAGGCCACTTTTACCATCGATGTCCAGCGTCCCGGCATGATGACCGCCGTGGTGGCCCATGCGCCGCGCTTTGGCGCCACGCTGACTTCCTTTGATGATACCGAGGCCCGCAAGATTCCGGGTGTGGTGGATGTCGTGGAAATCCCGCGCGGGGTTGCCGTGCTGGCGAAAAATTTCCATGCCGCCAAGCGTGGCCGTGATGTCCTGGAGACCCGGTGGGACTTCAGCAACGCGGAAATGCGTGGTTCGGAAGACATTTACCGTGATTACAAAGCCCTGGCCGAACAGCCCGGTACTGTCTGGGAAGCTGAAGGTGACTCCGCAGCCGCACTGGCCTCGGCAGCACAGACCATCGAGGCGACCTACGAATTCCCCTACCTGTCCCATGCCCCCATGGAGCCCCTGAACTGCACCATCGAAAAAGTCGGTGACAGGTACATCCTGCGTTCGGGTACCCAGATGCCTTCCGTTGACCAGCAGCGAGTTGCTGAATTCTTTGGCGTACCGGTGGAGCAGGTGGAAGTGGAAAACCTGTTTGCTGGCGGTGGTTTCGGTCGCCGCGGCAATATTCATCCGGACCTGGATGTGGAAGTGGCTTCCATCATGAAGGCCACCGGTGAACGTTACCCGGTCAAGCTGCAATACACCCGTGAAGATGACATGGCGGCCGGTTTCTACCGTCCCATGAATATTCACCGCATGAAAGTCGGCCTGGATGGGCTCGGCAATATCACGGCCTGGGAAAACCGCCTGGTTGGCCAGTCCCTGATCAAGGGTTCCATGATGGAAGGCATGATCCAGGGGGGTCTTGATACCCTGACGTTTGAAGGCGGTGCGCACCTGCCTTATCACATTCCCAATGTGTCGGTGGATATCCACATGGCAGAAGCCGGCGTACCGGTATTGTTCTGGCGTTCCGTAGGCCATACCCATACCCAGTTTTCCAAGGAAACGCTGATCGACGAAGCCCTGCAGGCCGCTGGTAAGGATCCTGTCCAGGGACGCCTGGAGTTAATGGATGATGAACGTTCTGCCGCGGTGATCCGTTTGGCTGCAGAACGCGCTAACTGGGGGGCAACTGTCCCCGAAGGCATAGGACGCGGCTTTGCCTTTACAGAAGCCTTTGGCGGCCGGGTGGCCCAGGTCGTGGATGTGTCCCGTGACCGTGCAGGCCGCATCAAGGTGGACAAGGTGTTTTGTGTTGTTGACTGCGGTATGGCAATCAACCCGCATATCATAGAGGCACAAGTGGAAAGTGCTGTCATGTATGGTCTCAGTGCGGCGCTTTACGATGAGATCATCATGGAAGAGGGCGTGGTCCAGACAGCCAATTTCCATAATTACCCGGTCATTCGCATGAACCAGGCGCCGGAGTTTGATATTCATATTGTCGAGTCCGATGCAGAACCGTCTGGTATTGGTGAGCCTGCAACGCCGGGTATTGCGCCGGCAGTCGCCAACGCCTGGTTCCAACTCACAGGCGAACGGGTCAGGAAACTGCCGCTTGAAAAAAGCACAGCCTGACCGCCCTTACGGGCACACAGCCGGGTCCTGTTTGAAAAAAACAGCACCGGCTGCTGCCAACCCCCTGGCCTGACCGGCCAGGCAACGGCCTTCCATGTTTTTTAAATCCAATCTGCTTTTGCTCTGGCATCGCACCTACACCAGTTACTGGTTTATTCCGCTGGTCATGTCGCTGGTCGGCATTGGCCTGCCCTACCTGACCGTCCAGTATGATCTGGAACTCAGGGACAGCTTCTTTACCCGGTCCCTGGCCTGGCTCAATTTCACCGACAGGGACGTGGCCCACCAGCTGCTGACCACGGTGATCAGCTCCATCATCAATGTCATCAGTATCACGTTTTCCCTGACCATGGTGGTGCTTACCATGGCGGCATCCCAGTATGGTCCCCAGGTACTGAGAAACTTCATGGAAGATACGTCCACCAAATTCGTGCTGGGTACCTTCGTGTCCACCTTCCTGTACTGCCTGCTGACATTGCGAATCCTGGGTAGTATTGATGCGACGGCGCCGGTGCCGTTTATTACCGTGGCCCTGGCCCTGGTCTTCACGATGCTGGCAGTTGGTGTACTGGTGTTTTTTATTCACCATGTTTCACAGCGCGTGCAGGTGGATGTCATCATCAAGCAGCTAAGCAAGGAATTGTTGCAGGCCATCGACAAGCTGTTCCCCAGCAAAGTCGGTTTACAGCCCGAAGAGAATGCCCAGGCGAAAAAATGGCAGCCGGATACAGCACCTGTCGCTATCACCACCCCGGTCGGCGGTTACGTGCAGTCCATTTCCGGTGATGACATGTTGCAGCAGGCCAGCCAGAACAACTGTGTCGTTGAGGTGCTGGCGAAACCGGGAGATTTTGTAGTGCCTGGTGCCACGCTGGCGTTGATCCACCAGGACCAGGGCGGTTCAACGGGCACATTGTCTGACAAGGACAGGGAGTGCCTGGGCAAGTTGTTTGCCATCGGCGCCCGCCGCACCCCAATCCAGGATATTGAATACACCCTGGAAAAGATCTCGGAAATCGCACTGCGTGCACTATCACCGGGAGTAAACGAGCCTTTTGTTGCGATCAAGTGTGTTGATTACCTGTCGCTAGCCATGGCCGAGCTCAGTAACCGGGAACCACCGGACTCGCGTCGTGTCGATAGTGATGGCAACTTACGGATAGTGGTCAGCCCGGTGGGGTTTGAAGCACTGCTGCATGGCGCTTTTGATCCGGTCGTGCACTATGCCGGTTCTGACGTCAATGTCATGCAATCGGTGATCAAGGCAATAGGGGCTATCTGGTCACAGAACCGCAACCATTCACACAACCCGGTGCTGGAAGCTTACCTGGCGCAACTTGAGCAAGTCATCGCCGGGCGCCAGTGGGAAGCCAGCCAGCAAAACCAGCTCAAAGACGCCCTGCACGGTATACAGGCTGCCCAAACCCCTGGGCAGGACACGTAATCCATGTGTACGGAAAAAGCGGCCTGAATCTGGTCGATTGCCCTGGGGCTATTCCAGTTGGCAGCACTGTTTCACATCAAAGCAGGAATGAGACGCCTATGCTGATGATCAGTGCGCAAACGAATATCCAGAATGCCACACCCAGGGCCGCGATGCTGGCCGTTTGCGGAGAATCAGCTTTGGTGAGCTCCTCTTCCGGTGGTCTGAGTACTTCAGTACTCCTGTTGGAAATGAAGTTGGCGAGCAACAGGGCCGTGAGCCCGGCAATCACCAGGTAGGGTATCCAGTAACTGCCCATCATCATCGGACCTCTCGGGCCAATCCACAATCCACCGGCCAGGGTGATTAGAAAAACGACGAGAAAAAGGGTGCCAAGGTTATTCCATGGTCCCTTGCTGCCGGCCATGATAAAACATGCCAGGGCGATAAAACTGAATATGGCAGCAAAGATGAAGTCAACTAAAAACATTTTTTCTTCCTCCTGCTTTATTATTTACCGGACGTTCCTGTACCCAGAAAATATAGGTAACAACAACACCCATACAATTAGTTGTTGTGATGATCGAATGGATTTCAAGGGTGGAATGGCCAGGCATTCCTGGTTTTAAGTGATCACTTACCCGGATGCTTCGCTGTCATGGTGGCTGTGGAGAACAGCTTGAAATGAAAAAACTGTAGGTCGGCATAGGCCCGTTTATCCCTGAAAGCATCACTGTAAATTTACAATTAGATTAATCAGAGTATTAACTTGAGGGTAATTACGGAACAATGCCGTTTGCCGACATATTGGCTAACAGGAACGGGTGTCGGCAATGTCCCTACGGGCCTATGCCGACCTACGGTTGAGTTCAGGAAACAGCTACAGGTTCTTGAGGATGTCGTCGATGCTCTGCTTGGCATCACCAAAGAGCATGCGGGTGTTGTCCTTGTAGAAGAGGGGATTGTCGACCCCGGCATAGCCTGAAGCCATGGAGCGTTTCAGTACGACGGTGGTTTTGCCCAGCCAGGGTTCGAGAACGGGCATGCCGGCAATAGGACTGTCCGGTACTTCCTTGGCCGCCGGATTGACGATGTCATTGGCGCCGATCACGATGGAGACATCGACTTGTGGAAAATCATCATTGATCTCGTCCATCTCGTACACGATGTCATAGGGTACACGGGCTTCGGCCAGCAAGACATTCATGTGTCCGGGCATACGGCCAGCCACCGGGTGTATGCCAAAGCCCACCTCGACGCCAGCCTCGCGTAGTTTGCGACTCATTTCAAACACCGAATGCTGGGCCTGGGCCACGGCCATGCCGTAACCGGGCAGGATCATGACTTTCTTTGCCGCCAGCATCATGTGTGCCACGGATTCGGCATCGATGGGCTGAATGTCGTCCTCGCTGCCTGCGGGACCACTGGATGCCCCACTGCCACCGCCGGAGGAGCCAAAGCCACCGGCAATCACAGAGAGGAATTTGCGATTCATGGCCTTGCACATGATGTAGCTGAGGATGGCACCGGAAGAGCCTACGAGGGCACCAATCACAATAAGCAGGTCATTGCTGAGCATGAAGCCTGTCGCTGCGGCTGCCCAGCCGGAATAGGAATTGAGCATGGAAACCACCACCGGCATGTCTGCACCGCCAATGGCCATGACCATGTGGATACCAAAGAGCAGGGACACCACGGTCATCACCAGCAGGCAATTCAACGCAGTGCTGTCGGTGGGCGCATTGATGAACTGCACCAGGTAGACGATGGCAATCACCAGCAGGATCAGGTTGAGGAAATGGCGACCCGGCAAGGCCAGGGGTTTGCCACCGATCTTGGCGCTCAGTTTCAGGTAGGCCACCACGGAGCCGGAAAAAGTCAGCGCGCCGATAAGAATGCCAAGGTAGATTTCAACATCGTGAATGGTTTTTTCAACACCAGTGAGGGTAAGGCTGTGATCAAGAAAAGTCCCGAAACCGACAATGACTGCCGCCAGGCCAACCAGGCTGTGCAGTATGGCGACCAGCTCCGGCATCTGGGTCATTTCCACTTTCCTGGCCAGCAGCAACCCGACCGAGCCGCCAATAACAATGCAGGCCAGCATCAGGACGTAATTGTCGGTGACGATCCCGATAATAGTGGCGAGCAGGGCAATGGCCATGCCGGTCATGCCATAGGCATTACCGCGACGGGCGGTTTCCTGGTTGCTCAGTCCGCCCAGTGCCAGTATGAAGAGCATACTGGCGCCCAGGTAGGCCATGGTGATGATACCTTCAGTCATGGCGCATCCTGTTATTTCCTGAACATTGCCAGCATGCGTTGCGTGACCGCAAAGCCGCCGACGATATTGACGCTGGTGATGAGAATGGCAAAGGCCGCCAGGTACTTGTTCAGGTCATCCGGTGAGGAGATCTGCAGCAGGGCGCCAATAATGATAATGCTGCTGATGGCATTGGTGACGCTCATCAGGGGGGTATGCAGGGACGGGGTGACATTCCAGATCACCATGTAACCCACGAAACACGACAGCACAAACACCGTAAAGTGGGACATGAATGCCGGTGGTGCTACCGAGCCCAGTGCCAGCAGGAGCAGGGCAGCGATAACGAATACGGCAAGCTGCTTGACCGGATTGGGCCTGTCAGCCGTCTCGGGCGCAGGAGCCTCCTGCACCTGCTCGTTTTTCTTTTCCGGTACCGCGTAAAGCCGGGGTGCCGGTGGCGGCCAGGTCACTTCACCCTTGTTGATCACAGTAGCTCCGCGAATCACTTCGTCTTCCATGTCGACATTGGCCTGGCCATCCTTGTCGGGAGTCATGTCGGATAACAGGTGATACAGGTTGGTGGCATACAACTGGCTGGATTGTGCCGCCAGACGGGAGGGCAGGTCGGTATAGCCGATCAGGGTCACGCCGTGCTTGACGACCACCTTGTTGGCCTCGGTGAGTTTACAATTGCCGCCCATTTCAGCAGCCAGGTCGACAATCACGCTGCCGTCCTTCATGCATTCCACCATGGCCTCGGTCCATAACTCCGGCGCGGGTTTGCCGGGAATCAGGGCGGTAGTAATGACGATGTCCACTTCCATGGCCTGTTTGCCAAACAATTCCATTTCCTTCTTGATGAATTCCTCGGACATGACCTTGGCATAACCGCCTTCGCCGCTGCCGTCTTCCTCGAAATCCAGCATGAGGAACTCGGCATCCATGCTTTCGACCTGTTCCTTCACCTCGGGGCGCGTATCAAAGGCACGCACGATGGCCCCCATGCTTTTGGCGGCACCGATGGCGGCCAGACCGGCAACACCGGCACCGATAACAAGCACCTTGGCCGGTGGCACCTTGCCCGCCGCCGTGATCTGTCCGGTAAAGAAGCGGCCAAAATGTTGTGCGGCTTCAACGACGGCGCGGTAGCCGGCGATATTGGCCATGGAACTCAGGGCGTCCATTTTCTGGGCCCGGGATATGCGGGGGACGCTATCCATGGCCATCACCGTGCCACCGGCAGCTGCCAGTCGCGACATGAGTTCTTCATTGATTGCCGGCTGGATAAAACTGATCAGGATTTTGTTGGCATGCAACAATTCGGATTCATCGATACACATTTCCGGGTGGGTTTCCGGAGCGCGCACTTTGAGAATGATGTTGGACCGCTCCCAGATTTCCCGGGCAGTTTCCACGATCTGTACACCGGCTTCGCGGTAGGCGTCATCACTGAAGTTAGCAGCCTCGCCAGCTCCTTTCTCAATGGCAACGTCATAGCCCAGGGAGCGAAGCTTTTCAGCAGCTTCAGGGGTAGTGGCGACACGTTTTTCGCCGTCGTGAATTTCCTTTGGTATGCCGATCAGCATGAAAGGAGTTTCCCTTTATTCGTATTTTTATGGGCGCAAGTAAACTATTTATGAAAGAGATAATCAATATTGACAATCAGACCGGAAGAGCAACTCAGTTTGGATATGGTACATAGTGCCGTCATCCGGCGGCTTCGTTGGGCAATTCGATAAA
>CAZROW010000026.1:1803-26618 GCA_964601805.1 uncultured Enterobacteriaceae bacterium | reverse complement strand
TTGGATATGGTACATAGTGCCGTCATCCGGCGGCTTCGTTGGGCAATTCGATAAAACGATAAAACGATAAAACGATAAAACGATAAAGCGAGAATTCGTTAATGGGCAACCGGATGGATTATTGTGCTTGGTCAGGATGGTAACCTGGTTCCAGCCCTGACCTGAACTGGCCCTTTATCGGTTTATCGTTTTATCGCTTTATCGATTACCATAACTCCCCAAACTCACCTGAACTGGATCCTTCCCATGACCCCCAACGAAGCCACAGACATCACCGCCATCACCCAACTCGTTGCCCGCGAGCGTGAGAGTCGGGATTTGTGTTTGTGGCAGCGAATGGCTGATTGTTTCTTTGAGGACTCGGTGGTCGATATCAGCTGGTTCCAGGGTAGTGGCAAGGAATTCGTGACGGCCTCCAGGGGGATGTATGAACGGGGTATGCGAGCCAAGCATCGCCTGGGGCCCGTGCTGGTGACTCTAAACGGTGACCGCGCGGTAGCGACCTTGTCGGGTGTGATCGACATACCGGAGACCATGGATGACGTGGAGATGACACTGTCAGCCCATTGCCTGATGTTGTATACCGTGGAAAAGCGTGAAGGGACATGGGGCTTGATGAGTTTCGGGGCCATTTACCGGCGTGATGAACTGATTCCTGCCAGTCCGGGACAAACTGTGGCGATTGACACGGCTGCCCTGAAAAAATTCCGTCCGTCCTACCGCAACCTTTCCTGGAGCCTGGAGCGTACGGGGTACACCGTAAATAACGACCTTCCGGGCGAGGATCGGCCGGAAACGGTCAGGGCGATTATGGAGAAGGTGTTTGGTTGGGCGGGGTTGGATGTGCCTGAATAGGAGCAAGGGACAAGGGGCAAGGAACGACTCGTTGGGCGTTGGGTCTGTTGGATTAGGTATGGAGAGTCGACGTTCGAGGGCTTCGATGGGGTTTTCGATAAAAGGATGAAGGGATAAAGGGATAAAAGGCTAGGCCAGTCTGGCTGCTGGATAATGGGAACACATTGTTTATGTTGGTGACCAATGGCCAATTTGGCGGTAATCAGCGGTAATGGCTTGATATTTATCAATGCTGCGGCACAATATAAAAAATAAAATTCTTTCACCTTCAAGTCACCAGATGAGGCAGCCCTTTGCTTCTTGCAGTCCTGCATACACCCGGTAAGGTTTTTCGGGAAATTTCCAACGGCAACGCCCAGGTCATTGGCGCTGTACAGAAACTCACCTTTCTGCTCATTCTGCTGCCGCCAGTATGTGCCTGGATTGGTGCCACTTATTTTGGCTGGCGCCTGGGCGCCGCAGAACCGCTGCAGTTTGATAACACCACCCGTGTCATTATCAGCTTCCTGTATTGCGATGCACTGATTTTCGGTTATGTCTCCACCGTTTTTATTGCCCGCTGGATGGCAAAAACCTACGGGGTCACCGGTGTTCCCACTGAAGGACTGTTTGCCTTTTTTACTGTCGTGGCCGCGCCGCTTTCCATCGCCAGTCTGGCCCATCTGTACCCCAGCATCTTTTTCAATGTGCTGGTCCTGATACCGACCATCATCTGGTCCATGAACCTGCTGTACCGGGGCCTGCCCATCGTCATGAATATACCCCCGGAGCGGGGCATGCTGATGTCGTCCTCGCTGGTCGGCTGGCTCCTGGTGGCCTTTGTCAGCCTGTTGGGACTGACCATGGGATTGTGGGCCAACGGGCTTGGTCCCAACCTCGGGGTTTGAATCAGGGGCATGGGACAAGGAGCAAGGAACAAGGAACAAGGGACGACACGTGGGGCCTTGGCAACATTTCGTAGGCCGGAAATTGCGCAGCAATCTCCGGCGTTAATGCCTCCACCGATTGCCGGAGATGTCCTTCGGCCATTTCCGGCCTACGAATTAGCGCCCGGTGATAACCAATAGAAAACCAACAGACAGGAAAGACACAGCCCAATGACTGAAATGACGCAACAAAACAGCCGCGAGGTTTATCACGACGGTGTCGTCAAGCGACTGGTGCAGTTCTCTATTTTGTGGGCTGTGCTGGCCATGACTGTCGGAGTCTGGCTGTCGGCCGAACTGATCTGGCCCGGGCTGGACCTGGGGCAGTACTGGCTCTCCTTCGGCCGCCTCAGGCCATTGCATACCAATGGCATCATTTTCGGTTTCGGTGTCTCGGCCCTGATGGCCACGGCCTTTTACAGTGTCCAGCGGACCAGCAATGTGCCGTTGTTTGCCCCGCGCCTGGCCTGGATTACCTGTTATGGTTGGCAGGTCGTTGTCCTGTTTGGCGGCTTGTCACTGCTGGCCGGATGGACATCCACCAAGGAATACGCGGAACTGGAATGGCCGTTCGATATTGCCATCACCATTCTCTGGGTGTGTTTTGCCATTGTTTTCTTCGGCACCATTGCCAACCGACGTATCAAGCCCATCTATGTATCCAACTGGTTTTACGGTGGGCTGATCATCGTCATCGCCATGCTGCATATCGTCAATAACCTGGCCTTGCCGGTCAGCATGAACAAATCCTATTCCCTTTATGCCGGTGCCCAGGATGCCATTGTCCAGTGGTGGTACGGGCATAATGCGGTGGGCTTCCTGCTCACGGGGGGCTTTCTTGGCATGGTGTATTACTTTCTGCCCAAGCAGGCCAACCAGCCTATCTGGAGTTACCGCTTGTCGGTGATTTCTTTCTGGGCGTTTACCTATACCTATATCTGGGCCGGTCCGCATCACCTGCACTACAACTCCATTCCCGAATGGGTGCAGTCACTGGGCATGGTGATGAGCCTGATCCTGCTGGCGCCTTCCTGGGCAACCATGATTAACGGCATCATGACCGTGAGCAAGGCCTGGCGCAAACTCACCGTGGATCCGGCGATGAAGTTCATCGTCCTGGCACTGGCCTTTTACGGGCTGGCGACCTTTGAAGGCCCGATGATGGCAATTCGCAGCGTCAACATTGTCAGTCACTTCACCGACTGGACCATTGGCCACGTGCACTCGGGGGCATTGGGCTGGAACGCCATGATTACATACGGCACCTTTTACTTCATGGTGCCGCGCATGATGGGCAAGCCCTTGTACAGCGTAAAGCTGGCCAATATCCATTTCTGGCTCGCTCTCGCCGGTACCATGCTGTATATCCTGGCCATGTGGGGCGCCGGTGTTTCACAGGGATTGCTGTGGTTAAGCATTGACGAGATTGGTGAGCTCAATTACAGCTTCACTGACATCATGGCGTCCATGGTGCCTTACTACGGACTGCGCCTGGTGGCGGGCCTGATCTTCCTGTCAGGCACCGTGCTGATGGCCTATAACCTGCTCCGGACCATGTACGGATTACACACTGTCACCGTCAGCCCGCCCGAAGTGATCGATGAAATAAAAGGGACAAAACATAATCCCGATGCGGTTATGGGTGTGGAGGTGCCGGCATGAAATATCACGGCGTCACACTCCATCGTAAACTAGAGAACAACATCGGCCTGTTGATTTTCGGCATCCTGTTTGTCTCGGCTATTGGCGGCCTGGTCCAGGTATTGCCCAGCGTCTTTCAGGACTCGCTGCGCCTTGCCACCGAGAACAGCCACTTGTATACCGCGGTTGAACTCACCGGGCGTGATGTTTATATCAAGGAAGGTTGCCACGTCTGCCATTCCCAGCAGGTCAGACCCCTGCTGGCGGAAGTGGAACGCTATGGACCCTATTCACGCGCCGACGAGTTTGTCTACGACCGGCCATTCATGTGGGGCTCCAAGCGCACCGGGCCGGACCTGCACAGGGTCGGGGGCAAGTACTCTGATGCCTGGCACCGGGTTCACCTGATCAATCCACGGGATGTGGTTAACAATTCGATTATGCCTGCCTATCCATGGCTGGCGGAATGGGAAGCTGCTGATCTGGGTGATATCCAGCGCAAAATGCGTGTACTGCAGACGCTTGGTCATCCCTATACCGAAGAAGATATTGCTGCTGCACCGGAACAACTGGAAGGTCTCACCCAGCTTGATGCCCTGGTCGTCTACCTGCAGGTACTGGGCACTGGCCTGGCGGAGGATTCCCAATGACCTGGTTTATTTTTGTTGGTGACATGCTGGTCATGTTGTTCATGGTGGCCCTGATCATCTGGGTCTTCATGGTGACGCCGGATGACGAAATCGATGATGCCGCGGATATCCCGCTGCGTGATGAAGACTATGAATCGGACCTGCTGACCCGAAAAGACGGCAAGCACCTGGAGGGCAGTGTACATGGCTGATATGCCCAATGATTTCTGGAGTGGCTGGATTATCGTGCTCACCCTGGTGGGCTCTGGTGGCCTGGTGTGGCTGGTGGTCAGCGTCTTTACGGCGGCCCCGCCTGACCCGGCAGAAGTGGAACATACCACCTGGGATGAAAACCTGGGTGAAGGACTCAACCCGGCGCCCCTGTGGTGGTTCTGGTTTATTTTTGCTGCCATGGTGTTTTCAGTTTTCTACCTGATGTTCTACCCGGGCCTGGGCTCCTTCAAGGGCGCCTTCCAGTGGTCACAGGGCGGCGAACTCAGTGAACGCATGGATGATTTTACCGACAACTTTTCTGAAATCAGGGCAGAAATTGCCGCCATGCCGCTGGCAGACATACAGGCAGATACTACTCTTATGGCCAGCGCCAGGGACCTGTTCACCCAGAATTGCAGTGCCTGTCACGGCTATGAGGCCCAGGGCCAGGCCAACCTGTTTCCAAACCTGCGTGATGACGCCTGGCAATGGGGCGGCACGCCAGAGAATATCGAACAGACCCTTTTGAATGGTCGCATGGCCGTGATGTCCAGCTGGACGGCGGTGCTGGGCCAGCAGGGCGTGACCAACGTGGCCAACTATGTGCTGGCGCTTGGCACGCCGGAAGCCGAAGGTCATCCCGGCCAGGCACAATACAACCAGGTCTGTGTTGCCTGTCACGGTCCGGAGGGCCTGGGTAATACCGCATTGGGCGCGCCCAATCTCACTGACGATATCTGGCTTTATGGCGGCGACCTGAACACCATTCGTGAAACCATCAATGACGGTCGCAACGGCATCATGCCGGCGTTCGGTGAGAAGCTGGACGAAACCCAGATTCGATTGCTGGTGGCGTGGTTGACGCGTTAAAGACAAGAGGCAAGAGACAAGAGGCAAGGAACGACTCGTTGGGACTGAACGAATGCCCGGGGTTTTGTAAGTCGGGATAGACGCGAAGCGTCTTTTCCCGACTTGAATATTTACCTCAAGTGAAATTGTCTTTGTCGGCAAACGCTTCGCTCATGCCGACCTACATAACTCTTCCCTTCCATTCATTAGTTCTCATTTCACCTGAACTATTGCATATTGCATTATCAATTCCAGTCCTCGAATAACATAGGAGACCCCATGACCTGGCAGGACATGACGCAGGAAGAACTGGATGCGGCCTATGACCAGACCGTCTACGCACCCAACCATGAGCAAGTGCTGGCGCGGTTGGCCGATCGCAGTGCCAAAGTGCGCGACATACTGGGTGACCCTTTGCGTTTTCGTTACGGGGACAGGGCCATTGAAAGTCTTGATGTGTATCCGGCCGGAATTGATAACAGCCCAATCCTGATTTTCATCCATGGTGGCACCTGGCGTTTTGGTGTGGCCGCAGACAATGCCTTTGCGGCTGATATGTACGTGAACGCCGGTATCAACTTCGTGGTCCCTGATTTTTCCTCGGTCGAGGATTTTGATGGCAGTCTGGAGGCGCTGGTCGCACAACTTCAGCAGGCAGTAAAATGGGTTTTTGTACACGCCGCTGAATTTGGTGGTGATGCCAGCCGGATTTACCTGGCCGGGTTTTCCTCCGGCGCCCACCTTGCCGGCGTACTCCTGACATGTGATTGGTCAGCGTTATCTTTACCGCAGGATATCTTCAAGGCGGCCTTGTTGTGCAGTGGCATGTATGACCTGACACCGGTCGCCCATACCTGGCGCAGTGATTATGTCAGCCTGGGGCCCGACAATATTCCACGGTTAAGCCCGCAAGCCCATCCCGAAAAATTCTCGATGCCGCTTACTGTTGCCTATGGCACTCATGAATCACCGGAGTTCCAGCGCCAGGCCAGGGACTTTGCCCGGACAGTGGAAACCGCGGGGCAGGATATTCGAGTGCTTGTGGGAGAAGGCTATAACCACTTTGAGATTATCGAAACCCTGGGCAATCCCGATGGTGTAATAGGCAGGGAAATGCTGCGCCTCATCCGGTCACCAGGATAATTTACTCCCATATTTCTTGTATAAAACCTTAAAATTTAAAGGGTTTTGTGTTCGGTGATTCTGCAGATGCCCCTTTAATGATGCGCAATTTGCGGTACACTATGCGTCCTCTGAATTTTTCAGAATAATTGCGCTTAATACATTAATAACTGCCTGACAGGGCAGTGATGGAGAAATTTCATGGCGATCGAACTGCCTCCTTTACCATATGCCCAGGATGCCCTGGAGCCCCATATTTCCAAAGAGACCCTCGAATTCCACTATGGCAAGCATCACAACACCTACGTGGTGAAACTCAATGGCCTGATCGAAGGCACACCTGATGCGGATAAATCCCTGGAAGAGATCGTGAAGAGCTCCTCTGGCGGTGTCTTTAACAATTCCGCCCAGGTCTGGAACCACACCTTCTACTGGAACTGCCTGAGTCCCAATGGTGGCGGTGAACCTTCCGGTGCCGTGGCTGATGCCATCAATGCCGCTTTCGGATCCTTTGACGAGTTCAAGGCCAAGTTTACCGACAGCGCCGTCAACAACTTCGGCTCCGGCTGGACCTGGCTGGTGAAAAAAGGTGACGGTGTTGAAATCGTCAATACCTCGAATGCCGCCACGCCTTTGACTGATGATAGCATCACGCCGCTGCTGACTGTCGATGTGTGGGAGCATGCCTACTACATCGACTACCGCAATGCGCGTCCATCCTACATGGAAGCGTTCTGGAATCTCGTTAACTGGGATTTCGTGAACTCCAACATGTAAGCTGACAACGCTTGATAAAAAACGGGCCATTGGCCCGTTTTTTTATGGATGAAAGGGACAAGGAAAGACTCGTCGGGCTTTAACAAATGCTCGGGGTGTCGTAGGTCGGGATAGGCTGGTAGAGCCGTTTCCCGACGTAAAATTTCCAGGTGCAAGTTATGCCCGATGTCGGCATACGCTGCGCTTATGCCGACCTACGAAACTCAAAAATTATTATTTCCTTGTCTCTTATCCCTTAAACAGCCGCCGACATGACGATATCGTTCAGCCGCTGGAAGCGTTCAATGTTCAGGGCCGGATGCATGACACCGGCGGTCAGGGCAACAAAGGTAATATCCCATTCCGGGTCAACCCAGAACAGGGTGCTGCCGGCACCGTAGTTGCCGAAAGTTCCTGGGCTGGCCAGGGTGCCGCCATAAATGGACGGGCAGACCTGGTCACCACGCAGGCCAAAGCCCAGGCCGATATAGGCCGGGTAGGGTTCCCAGCCGTGGGCGATGGCAATTTTCTTGTACAACTCGTTGGGCTTGTCACCGGTCCAGTTGGTGGTGGCCAGTTCCATCATGGCCGGTGACAGGATGCGCTGGCCATCCAGGGTGCCTTGCTGGCGGAACATTTCGGCAAAGCGGAAGAGGTCCGGTACCGTGGAGATACCGCCTACCCAGGGCATTTCCGCGTGTTCCTCGGCAAAGGCGCCCTGGGGGCCCAGGTCGCTGCTGCCCAGGTGTTCCTGGGGCGGTTTGCCGCGAAAATCCGGAAAGATGTGCCGGTCCTTGAGATCCTTGCGCACACCGATGGCCGTGTCTTTCATACCCAGTGGTGTGAGCACTTCGTCCTGCAGCAATTCCCGGTAGCTTCTGCCTTGCGGGTCACAACGCCTGACCGCTTCCCCCATCAGGGCATGGTGCACCAGGGGCGAGTAATGCACGAGTTCACCGGGTGGCTGCATGGGAAAGATGTTTTCACAAATGGCTTCAATAATGTCATCGAGCTTGTCGATGTACATGCCTTCCCGCGGTACCCAGACCGGCGGCAGACCGGAAGAGTGGGTGAGCAGGTGGTAGAAATTGATTTTTTCGCGACCTTCACCAGTGAACTCGGGAATGATCTCCTCGATGCGGGTGGTCAGGGCAAACTGGCCCAGTTCAATGGCGCGCAGGGCCAGGGTATTGGTAAAGGCCTTGGTGAGTGAGAACAGGGAAAACACGGAGTCTGTTTTCAGGGGTACCTTGTGTTCCGCATCGCCATAGCCAATGGCATCGAGCATGGCCAGTTCGCCGTTGCGGGCCACGGCCACAACCGCGCCAAAATACCTGTCATCGGCGACATCTTTTTCAATCACGGCTTTCAGGTGTTCAAGGCGGCCCTGGTCCAGGCCGGAGGTGTTTTCGCTCATGGGGTTTCGGTCTCTATGTGTGATTACGGTCTATGCTGCACTTTAGCATATTTGTATTATTTTCAGGAGCTTGGGAGGATTCCATAATAACCTGGAGCGAATTTATATCCTGGAATGAAAACAGACTTGATCAGTAACAAATACAGGCCCCACATCGCTTGTATGCGTAAAATCTGGGTGTTATAAAACCTGACTAAAGAAAGCGAGACAAAGGACCGATATATGAACGCCACCAATCACCATGTCACCACGAAAATCAAATACGTGGTCAAGGGCGAGCACACCATTTTCTACCCTGGCGAACGGGAAAAATCCTACTGGCCGGGTGAATACCATGACGTGGTCGTGTCCGACATCCATTCGCTGGCGGAAAACGAAAGACCCAGTATCGAGAAGAACGGTTTTGCCCTGCTGCACCATGAGACAAAAATGCAGGGTGATGATTATTACGACGAAGACAAGGTGCAGGAAATTTTTTACCCGGAAATCTGTGCACTCGCGGAAAAGGTCAACGGTGCCGAAAAGGCCATCGCCTTCGGGCATGTCGCACGCAGTGACAGCCCGGATGCCCGGCAGCATGCGCAGCCTTCACACGCTGCCCACGTGGATTACGGCCGTAAAACCATCGAGGAGTATGCCTACAATATCCTGGGCGATGAGGCAGAAAAGTGGCTGAAAAAACGCGTGATTCTGATGAATTTCTGGCGTCCGATCAAAACCGTCCATCGTACCCCCCTGGCTATTTGCGATGCGGCCACCGTGGTCAAGGATGACCTGAATTTCGCTGAAGTCCGTGGCGGCCTTAACGATCCCAATCGCCCCCCGCTGTATGGCTGGAACCTCAGTTATAACCCGGCGCATAAATGGTACTACGCGTTTGAAATGCAGCCGGAAGAGATCTTTGCCTTCAAGCTTTACGATTCCGACGACAGTGTGCCGCAATTTTCGGGTCACACAGCCATCGATTTGCCCTGGACAGATGACACCACGCCGCCACGGCAAAGTATGGAAATCCGGACGATTTGTTTCGTTGACGAGTAGGGAAAAAGGGAAAAAGGGAAAAAGGGAAAAGGATAAAAGGGAATTAACTTTTCTGGATATTAAGTAGTGGTCCGGGTTTCGGGGCGTGATGTTGTCTGCATTTACCCGGTCAGTGCTTCTGGGTAGACTCTTCCCCAATAACAAGAATAACGAGGGGGTTTCCATGGCTGCACCTGCCACTGCACCACAGCAAAAAGGCTTATTGACTTACGAAAACGGCATCCTGGTGCTGCTGGGCTTTACCTTTGGCCTGATCTTTTTTGATCGTAATGCCGTCGGTGTACTCACTCCGTTCATTCTCGAGGATCTGCAGCTGAGCAATACCCAACTGGGAATGCTCAGCTCCATGCTGGCCCTGGCCTGGGCAATCTCGGCCTATGCTTTCAGTGCCTGGTCCGATCGCCGGGGCGCACGTAAACCCTTCATCCTGGTGTCCATCCTGGTCTTCTCTGCCTGCTCGGCCCTGTCCGGGCTTGCCGGGTCATTCGGCTTTTTGCTGCTGGCACGTATCGTGATGGGGGTGGCGGAAGGGCCCTTCCTGCCAATCTGCCTGTCCGTCATGAACCAGGAGAGCTCTCCCCATCGTCGCGGCATGAATGCCGGCATCATGCAGAACGTCTTTGCTGCCCTGCTGGGGACCACACTGGCGCCCATTGTACTGACTGCACTGGCCAGTGTGCTGGACTGGCGCCTGACCTTTTTCATGACAGGCATTCCCGGCCTGATCTGTGCTTTCCTGGTGTGGAAATTCATGAGAGAACCTCGTGCCATTGTGAACGAGGAAGCCCAGGTGGCTGAGGCAGGGGAGAAGCCAGTCTTCAGCGCACTGGGCATGCTCAAGGAACACAACATACGCGTCTGTGCCCTGATTTCCATTTGCCTGGTGTCCTGGTTCCTGGTCACCCTGACCTTTATCTATGTCTATCTGCCAACCGTGAGGGGACTCACCCCGGAGGAAACCGGTGGCGTGACCTCGGTCATGGGCTTCAGCACCATGCTGTGCGGATTCCTGGTGCCGGGTTTGTCAGATCGAATCGGTCGCAAACCGGTGATGATTGTCTTTACCTTTATCGGGATGGTGACACCGCTTACCGCGTTGTACTTTGATGGTCCCTTGTGGATGATGGGGCTGCTGTTTTTTATCGGCTGGAGTGCAACGGGTTCGTTTCCGCTGTTCATGGGCGTGGTGCCCGGTGAAACCGTTAGCCCGAAACTGGCAGCGTCCAGCATGGGGCTGGTGGTGTGTATCGGGGAACTGGTGGGCGGCTTTGTCTCGCCGTCTCTGGCGGGCTTGCTGGCGGACCAGAACGGTTTGGCCGTGACCATGTATTTCTGCCTGGTCTGCGCTTTCCTCTCCGGGATTGCGGCGCTGTTCCTGAAAGAAACAGCGCCCAGCCAGGTGGCGAAAATAGCTGCGGAAAATACAGCCTGACGTATTGCAGCTACACCCGGGCGGCTTTCAGCCGCCATGCCGGATGACGCTATGCTTTTCCGGCCTACTGTTTTGGTGTGAAGCGGCAGCCGTCGTCGTCGCTGACAATGTGTCCGGCGGTGGGTTCGGCAAAGTGGGAGCCCAGTACCAGGATGTCCTGGTTGGCCATTTGGTCGACAAATCCCTGGCGTGTCTGCGCCCCTTTTTCCTGGTCCATGTCAAAACGCACGATACGCTCGGGTTCGGCACACTGGATCGGGCAGTGCATCAGGTCGCCGGTAATCACCGCTCGTTCTCCCTTTGACTCGATGACAATGCTGACATGACCTGGCGTATGACCGGGTGTTGGCATCAGGGTGATTTGCGGGCAGGGTTTGTGATCGATATCAATCAGGTCCACCAGGCCGGCATCGATCACGGGTTGTACAGCGTCGTACATGTGATTGAGGTCGTGATAGCCCTTGGTTTCTTCCAGCATCTTCCAGTGTTCGTACTCCCCCTTGCCGAACAGGTAGCGGGCATTGGGAAAGGTGGGTATCCACTTGCCGTCCACCAGGTGGGTATTCCAGCCCACGTGATCGAAATGCAGGTGGGTGCACAGCACGATATCGATCTCTTCCCGGTTGAAGCCGGCGGCCTTCAGGTCATCCAGGAACGAGGTCTGCATATTGGTAAAGACATCGAATTCACGCTGGCGGTCTGCACCGATGCAGGTGTCGAGCATGATCTGGTGATCCGGTGTACGCATGACAAAGCACTGGAAACTGATGATCATCTTGCCCTCGTCAGTAGCCCAATGGGGTTTGAGCCAGGGGTATTTCTGCACATCTCCGGGCCCGGCATCCGGCCATAACATGCTGATGTCATCTTCCCAGCCATTGACCTCCACGATGCGGGTGATTTCGACGTCGCCGATTTTCCAGGTTTTCAGGTGTTCTTTGGCCATGTGATCAGTTCCTTTCTATAAATTTTATTGTGCTTCTATTTTCATGGGCGAACTTTGTTCGCCTTGCCGGATGACGCTTTGCTTTTCCGGCCTACGACTCATCCCAATTCTGTTATGGGTTCAGGGGCATCTACGCCCAGTATCATGTCGGCGGCTTTTTCGGCAATGGCCACCACGCTGGCATTGGTGTTGGCACCGGGGACGCGTGGGTAGATGGACGCATCGGCCACACGGATATTGTCCAAGCCATGAATTTTCAATTCATGGTTCACCACGTCGTTGTCACTGTTGCCCATGCGACAGGTGGAACCGGGATGGTGCACGGTAATCAGGGTTTCACGCACGTAAGCTTCCAGTTCTTCGTCATTCTGGATGTCTACACCCGGTAGCCTTTCATCGGCGGCATATTTGCCGAAACTGTCATGATGAGTGACCCGCCGGGCCAGTTTCAGGCCCCGCACCAGGGTCTGGATGTCTTCCTTTTCCTTGCCCAGGGCCAGGTCAATCAGTGGCGCGGCCAGCGGGTCATTGCCGGCCAGGGTCACCGCTCCGCGGCTCAGCGGATACAGGCACACCGTGGCCACGGCATAGCCGTGATTGATCGGGATCGGGAAGGGCTTGATGTTGCGCCGGGCCGGCTGGAAAACCAGTTGCATGTCAGGGCGGTCGCTGTAGGGCATGGTTTTGATATAGGCATTGGTTTCAAACAGGTTGCTGGCCATGGGGCCGCGGCGGAACAGGGCATACTGGAAAAACTGCAGAATATCGCGCGGCATGGCCTTCCAGGAAATGCCATAGGAAGTGCTGTTGCTCATGTCCAGGGCGGTGTAGGTGGATGGGTGGTCATGCAGGTTTTTGCCAACGCCCGGCAGGTGATGCACGACACCCACGCCGACATCTTCCAGGTGGGCGCTGTCGCCGACTCCGGAGTTCAGGAGGATATGGGGCGAGTGGTAGGCACCGCCGCAAACGATGACTTCCTTGCCCGCACCATAACTTTGAATGCCGGCCTCTCCCTGGACTTCCACACCGACAGCTTTCTTGCCTTCAAACAGGACGCGTCGGGTTGGTGTGTTCTTCAGGACCGTCAGGTTCTTGCGCTTCATGGCCGGGCGCAGGTAAGTACTGGCCGTGGAAACACGTTTGCCTTTCCAGATGGAGCCCTGCCGGTAGCCGTAGCCGTTGGGATAGGCCGTGTTGAAATCATCACAGTAGGGAAAGCCGAGATCCCCCATGGCAGCGTTGAAGGATTCACACAGTTTGTTGGGTTTGGGAATGAAGCTGACCCCCATCGGCCCACCGGTGTTGTGATACGGCGAATCCTTGAACTCGGGGTTGTGCTCCGAGCGCAGGAAGTAGGGCAGCAGGTGGGCATAGTCCCAGCCGGGATTGCCTTCGCTGGCCCAGTCATCGTAATCCTTGCCGTCACCCCGGTAGTAGGCCATGCCGTTGATGGAACCGGAGCCACCGATGAGTCGGCCGCGGGGCAAGGGCACCTGCCTGCCATTGAGCGCAGGCTGCGGTACGGTTTTCAGGCCCCAGCCCATCTTCGGATTCATGATGGCGCAACCCACGGCGGCGGGTATGCTGACATAGGGATGCCTCTCGGAGCCGCCAGCTTCGATCAGGCAGACTTCCAGGGACGGGTCCTCACTGAGCCTGGCTGCCAGGACGCAGCCGGCAGAGCCGGCACCGACAACAATGTAGTCAAAGGAACGCTGGAAATTGGTGGTGAGTTCTGTCATCAGGCTTTTCTATCCCTGGATTTTGGTATGATGTTTGAGCAAAGGGTTAAACCTTTACAGCGCGACGAAAGACTATAACAAAAAGCGGGGATAAGGAGCTATTTTGGAACTTGAACAGACTGTAACTGCACGCGGCCATACTTTTCAAATGAACGGACATTTTGAACCGGAATATCAACCGGTGGTGGATGCCTTCCTGGAAAACTTCCGTGTCGAGGATGAAATCGGTGCTGGCTGCTCTGTGATTGTTGCGGGCAAAACCGTGGTGGATATCTGGGGTGGCTGGCGCAATGGTGCCATGGATGATGCCTGGGATGAGGCCAGCACGGTCTGCATGATGTCGGTAGCCAAGGGCATCACGGCCATCTGTTTCAACATGCTCATGGACAGGGGCCTGGTATCGCCAAACGACCCGGTCATCAAGTACTGGCCCGAGTATGGCCAGAATGGCAAGGAAAGCACCCTGATCCGGCATTTCCTGGACCATACGGCAGCTGTGCCGGTGTTGACGACCAATCCGCTCTGGCAGGGGGCCATGTTTGATCGCGAAGCCATTGTCCATGCCCTGGAAGAACAGGAGCCGCTCTGGGAGATTGGCACTAAGGCGGCCTATCACGTCCACCACCAGGGTTTCCTGCTGGGAGAGGTCATGCGCAGGATCACCGGCATGACAGTTGGACCGTTTTTGAGACAAGAAGTCACAACACCGCTGCAGGCAGAATATTACATCGGCGGCATGACTGAAGAAGAACAACGTCACGTGGCAGAAGTGATGCCCAACATGGAAGCCAAGCTGTTTGCGGCCAAGGACGGAGCTGACCAGAGTTCACTGCGTGCCCTGGCCTTCAAACAGAATCCCGATGAGCCCTGGGCAGAGACCATGAACAAGAAAGAATGGCGCGAAGTGGAAGTCGCCAGTGGTTCCGGCCATGGCAATGCCAGGGGCGTTGCCCGGATATACGGCTGCGTGGTCAATGGCGAACTCGATGGGGTCACGCTGATGAGCAGGGACGGGCTGGAAACCATGATTACGGAACAACACAACCAGACGGAAGGCTTGCAGGAAAGACCCTATCACCAGGCCCTGGGTGTCCTGCTCAATACACCGGAAGCGGTGTACATGGGCCCCAACATGCGCAGCTTTGGCCACCATGGTATCGGGGGGTCAATCGGCTTTGGCGATCCCGATGCGAAAATCGGATTTTCCTACTGTTGCAACAAGATGCATGCGGTGGGGACCAACGGGCCGCGTGCGGCTAGATTGATTGATGCGCTTTATGCGGTCGGTTAGGTATTTAGAAAAAGATTATTGCGTAGGTCGGCATAGGCCGAAGGCCGTTTGCCGACGGTTTCATTAGAGACTCAGCTGTTTTTATCGTGTCGGGAAACGGACCTGCGGTCCTATCCCGACCTACATGAAGTCGAGCGTTGCAGCAAGTAGGCCGGAAATTGCGAAGCAATCTCCGGCAGGTGTGTCACAACAAGTATCAATGCCGGAGATGGCCTTTGGCCATTTCCGGCCTACAGGGCTAATTGCAGGCCGCGACCCCACCATCCACGTTGAAAATTTCCCCGTGCACGAAACTGGCTTCCTCACTTAGCAGGAAAGCAATGGCATTGGAATTGTCTGCTTCCGTGCCATTGCGGCGCAGGGGAATCCAGCCAGCGCGTTTTTCATACTCTTCTTTCGTATTCAGGCCCAGCGAACCGGGGGTCGGCACAGAGGCCGGGGAGACGGCGTTCATGCGAATTCGCTGTGGTCCCAGCTCGGCGGCCATGGTCTTGGTGAATACTGTCACTGCCCCTTTCACTGTGCTGTAAACAGAGGTGCCCGGAAAACCACGGGTGGCCACCGGTGAGGCCAGGTTGATGATGCTGGCGCCCTTGTCCTTGTCATAATGTTCCAGCAGGGCCTGGGCTGACCAGAACAATGCCTTGATGCCGATATCGAGCATGGCAGACAGGGTGTCCTCGTCCACGTCCTGTACCGGGCAGTAGCGCAACAACATGGCGTTGTTGATGATGGCATCGATATGGCCGGTCATGCGGCTGAAGTCCTTGGCAATCGCCATAAAGGTTTTACGCACAGACAGGTCACCGGCATAGGGCTTGGCCTTGCCACCATTGTTGATGATTTCACCGGCCACTGCTTCCGCATTGCCCGCATCAATATCGGCCACACCGATGATGGCGCCGCAGGAGGCCAGGTGCAGGGCCACGTGTTTGCCCAGGCCGCGGCCGGCACCGGTGATGAGGATAGTCTGGTCAGTCAGGTCCGGTTTCATAGTCTTGTTCCGCTTTCAAATTACTGGCTATTTTTTATTGTTTGGCAGGGCGCTAATGTTACCTGCTGTCACAGGACACAACAAACGCCTGTTTCAGCCCGGGGATATAAGGTAGCATCAAGACAATTCACTTCAGAAACACCGAGGTTCTTCATGTCTGACATTGATGCGGCGATGGCCAGCCTGCCACTGGTTGAATATCCCGCAGGACATACGCTGCTGCACCAGGACGAGAAAGTGGCCAGTATTTATATTCTCAAATCCGGCAAGGTCCGGGTTGAGAAAGACGGTACCGAGGTCGCCATTTCTCCAGATCCCGATGCTGTCTTTGGAGAGATGTCCACGATCCTGGAGATGGATCATTCTGCCTCGGTGCATTGCCTCACGGATGCGGTGTTCTACCATATCGAGGACCCCCGGGTGACTCTGAAAAAATACCCTGAGCTGCTCTGGCATATTGCCAGGTTACTCTGCCTGCGCCTGTTCAACCTGAACCAGTACCTTGTTGACCTGAAAAGCCAGTTTGAAGGGCATGATCATCTGGGCATGGTGGATGAAGTGCTGGAAACCCTGATGAACCAGCAGCGCACCAATGTATTGAAGCGGGCTGTCAGCAAACGCGATACCGGTGGTTATTGAAGCTGGATCAGGCGATCAGCTGTTCTTGGATTCCCGCTAGCGAGACCCACTGGGCAGACATGGCCTCCAGGTCCAGCACGATATGGGCTGGCATATCGCCGATGTTGTTGCCAGCATTGAGGATCCAGGTGTCACCGAGACGATCCACCCAGGAGCCGCCTTCCTTGAAGGGGCTTTCATGAATATGCCCGCTGATCACCAGGTCGGGCTTGTAGCTTTCAATCCACTGGTTCAGTTCGATGTCTCCGATAAAGCGCTTGCCGGCCCAGCTGGTGGCAGATTCATCGGGCGGTGCATGATAGATCCATACCCATTTTTTGCATTCGATTTTGCTGGCTGACTCGATCTGCTGGCCCACTTCCCGTTTTGTTACATCACCGTCCCACCAGGGGAAGATAGTGAACAGCGTGTCTGCAAACTGGACATTATCCCCATCCACGGACAGGCATTCAGCTCTGGTATCCAGAAGCCAGGGGGCAATGAATTCGTCGTGGCTGTTTTTCTCATTGCCGTCATGGTTGCCGGAGCACACCATCAAATGCGTTTGCTCGCTGATTTTCTGTAGGCATTTACGAATAACGTCGATTTGCAAATTCAGGTCAAGGCGGGAGGAAATATCCAGCAGGTCGCCGGCAAGAATTACCGCATCGAAATGCTCGGCACGATTGGCAATCCAGTCGAACTGTTTGAGCTTGTAGTGAAGGTCTGATGCGACCAGTATTTTCATGGCAGCCCCTGTGCTTGCCTTATTAAAACAGCAAACAGGAGCAGGTGGAAAGCAAAAGCAGAAAAAAGGAGAGGGTGTGCTTGCTGGAAGCAAAAAATACCGCCGTCCCTGAAAGACAGGAGTGGCGGTATTTTTGAAATTGAGAAATTGAATGGTCGGAGTGAGAGGATTTGAACCTCCGACCCCCTCGTCCCGAACGAGGTGCGCTACCAGGCTGCGCCACACTCCGACTTTCAACAGGGCGATTATTTTACAGTGTTTGGTGGGGTAATTACCATCCTGTGAACAGGACAAAGCGGTTTTAGACTATCAGCGCCGGGCTTACTATACTCATGCATCTGGATTTTTTAATCCTGGATGTTCACAGGAGACAGGCATGATTGGTTACATCACTCTGGGCACCAATGACCCACAGGTTTCACAGGCATTTTACGACCCGGTTATGAAAGCCCTGGGGCAGCAAAAGAAGTTTGCCCATGAAAACGGCTGGGCGGGCTATGGTTTGCCCGAGACACCGGATGCCGATGTCGAGGTCCTGGTGTGCCCACCGATGAACGGGGAAGCAGCCACCTCCGGGAACGGTTCAATGGTCGCCTTTCGCGCCCTGAGCAAGGCCATGGTAGAGGCGGCGTACACGGCGGGCATCAGCAATGGTGGTGCCAGTGAAGGGGAGCCGGGTTTCAGGCCGGAAGGCGGCAATCATTTTTATGCCGCCTACATGCGCGATCCGGTGGGCAACAAGCTTTGTGTTTTCTGCCTGGTCTGATGTTAAAACGGGCACACTAGAAAGGTGCAACGCCGATCAGGACCTGGTGCAGCACAAAGGCAAACACGGCAAAGGCGACTGTGCCGAGGACCGATACCAGGGAGGTACCGACCAGAGTGCCCTGCTCATAGGTGACACCGTTCCTCCTGTCCCGTTTGCGTGATATCGAAAATCCGGCTATTGCCCAGACCAGGAAGCTGCCAAACAGCAAGACATCACCCAGGCGACCGTTGGCCATCAGGTGGGCAAAGGCCCAGAGCTTGACGCCGGCAAACATGGGATGACCGATTGCTGCCTTGATGTGGTTACGGGGAATAAAGGCAGCCACGACCAGGAAAAAAGCCAAAAGCACAAGCAGCGAGGCCGCATGTCGGGTCCAGACAGGGGGGTTCCAGAGAAACACCGGGTCGGCGCGACTGGCACCATAGCCGTAAACAATCAGCACCAGGCTCACCAGCGACACCACGCTGTACAGGCCTTTCCAGGCCATTTCGCCTTTGTCGGCGATAAAACGTGTGCGCCAGTCATCGGCATAAAAGCGAACCGAGTGGTTGACCAGGAAAAGCAGGAGTCCGGCAATCAGAAGCAGCATAGTGTTTTTTCCATGAAATGGTTGGAGAATTGTAACGCGTCCCGACCAGGATATTGACCTTTTCTTGCCGGGTATTAAAAAACCCGTACCGGCAACCTGCCAGTACGGGTTTCGTGTTTCCGGGTACTGGATAAATAAACGGGAACTATTTCTTGCTCTGTTCCTTGTCCCAGTCCGTGTCGGTATCACCGGCCACGGAGTAAAGCACCTGGGCATTACGTGTTTTCTGGAAGTCATCCAGGGACTCCCCACGCATGGCCGCATAAATATGCAGGTTGGTGGTGCCAACTACTGCTCCGAGTTTTTCCAGCATAAAGAAAATGACGCCGTAATGGATCATCTTGCGCCATTCCAGGTTGCGCACCATGTCTTTCTCTTCTTCGGTCAGTTCCGCTTCGGCGAACGCCGTTTCCGGGTCATTGAGGAACAGCTCGCGCTTTTCCGGCTTGATCAGTTCATGCAGGAAGTTGTTCAGGCGATAGGCCTTGACCCCGCGTTCGATGGTAAACAGATAGGTGCCTTCGAGTTTTTCGATACCGTCAAGCTGGTGATTGATACGCTTCAGGTAATCTTCCTGGCTTTCTTCGGGCTGCTCGTCCGAGCGCTCCTCCAGGATCATGCTGGCAATGGGCGTCATGGATGGCAGGTAATAGGTCTGGTGGGTGGTTTCCACTTTTTCAGACAGCGCGCCACGCATCATCAGCCACATGACCACTTCGGCCCCTTCGGCACCACCGAGTTCGGCGTATTCGGCGATAGTGAGCTTGGTCAGGCCTTCGGGATCCTTTTCCAGGCGTTCCATGAATTCCATGTCCCAGGGGGTGTTGTTGAAACCACAGCGTTCGCCGTGAACCTGGTGTGACAGGCCGCCGGTGCCGGCAATGGCCACCTTGATGTCCTTGGGATAGCTCTGGATGGCCTTGCGCAGGGCTTTACCCAGCTTGTAGCAACGGGCCGCCGTGGGTGAAGGTGATAACAGCACACCGATCTGGAACGGGATCACCTTGCAGGGCCAGTCGGGTTCGTGTGGCATCAACAGGGACATGGGGGAGAAGAACCCGTGGTCCAGTCCCTTGTCCTGGAAAAACGAAAGATCGAACTCGTCAGCCACCAGGCCTTTGGCGATATGTTCTGCCAGCTCGGGGTCGCCTTTCAGCGGTGGTAATTTACGGGCACCGCCACCTTCGTCCGCGACCGGGTATTCATCACCGATACCCAGGGTGAAATGGGAATAATGATTCAGGAAGAAAGAGGTCATGTGATCATTGAAGATGTACAGGATGACATCGGGCTTTTCATCTTTCAGCCATTGCTGGACCGGCTCATAGCCCTTGAAGATGGGCGCCCAGACAGGATCGTTTTCCTTGTGGGAGTCCACGGCAAAGCCGATGGTGGGGGTGTGTGATGTGGCGATGCCACCGATGATCTTGGCCATAATCTACTCCTGCAAAGTGGGTCTGATCGGTCGTGTTCGTTTAGCGAAAGGCCGCCATTATAACGAAAGCTGGCGGGGAAGGAGGGATAAATTGGGGAACATGAAAGCCGTTTGATCAGGCTCAAACCGGCCTGGCGTGTTTAAGAAACAACTCATTGATATATAAAGAAAAAAGATTGATGCCAGAGATAGCCTCTGGCCATTTCCGCCCTACAGGAAGTTGAAGGTATAGGCGTCTTCGCTGGCAGACACATGTCCGGCCGAAGGCGAGGGAAAATGAGCGGTCAGCACCAGGTGCTGGTCCTCGTAGCGGGTTGCCAGGAAATCCTTGCGGGTTACGATGGCCTGGGCCTTGTCATGGTCTATCCAGTATTGCCAGTCGGGATACAGGCACTGCAGGGGGCTGTGGATGAGATCACCGCATAAGACGGCCTGTTGCCCCCCTGATGACAGGTGCACGGCCACATGGCCCGGCGTATGTCCCGGGGCCGGTTGCAGGCGAACATGATCATCCAGCACGAAATCGGTCTCCACCGCGATAACCTGCCCGGTTTCAACAATGGGCAAGACGCTTTCCCGGTAGGCCGGTGAGTCCTGGCCGGCGACGTGATCCACCTCGCTTTTGGCGATGATGTATTTCGCATTGGGAAAGGTGGGTACCCAGCGCCCGTCAACCAGGCGGGTATTCCAGCCGCAGTGATCGCCGTGCAGATGGGTACAGAAAACATAGTCGACTGCGGCCGGATCAATGCCCTGGTCAATCAGTTTCAGGTACCAGCTATTGTCCGTGCGCTTGTGCCAGTTGTCGAAATAGTGATTGGTCTTGTCACAACCGATGCAGGTATCCACCAGGATCAGGTGGTGGGGCGTTCTGATCACCCAGGTCTGGATGGCAATGATGAGCATCCCGGTGTCAGGGCACAGGGCGGTAGGTTCCAGCCAGTGCCGGTGGGCGTCAATGCTGCCTGCAGGCATGTCGGGAAAGGCATCGGCGGGAGACAGGAAGGGGATTTCCATTTCCACGATGCGGTCGATGACCAGCTCGCCAACCTGCAGGGGAAAAGTCATTAGTGGGCGCTACTTGCCAATGGTGCGTTCCAGGAAAGCCAGGGCATTGGCCAGGTGTTCTTCATCAAAAAAGCCCGGGCCGCCGTGTACGGCACCATGCACCGGGTCAAAGGTCACATCCAGGCCGGCGGCCTTGTAGGCACCCAGCATGTTCAGGCTCTGGTTGACCGGCATCTGGGGATCCATGTCGCCATGCAGAAGCATCAGGGGCGGGTCATTGGCATCCACCAGGTAGACCGGGCTGGCCAGTTTGGTGATGGCTTCGTTGTCATCGGGATGTGCACCCAGGAGTAATTCCAGGGCCGGTTCCCGCACACCCAGGCCAAAGGGGGTGGACTGGGACAGGATGACAGTCAGGTCGCTGGCACCAAAATAACTGAGTATGGCCTGCACGTCTGAGGAGGTATCACGGAAATTGCCAAGATCGCCTTCCAGCTCAGGGTGGCCATTACTGACACCAACCACCTGGGCCAGGTGGGCACCGGATGAGGCACCCGTGATGGCAATGCGGGAGGCATCATAGCCGTACTGGTCGGCATTGGCGCGCAGGAAGCGAATGGCCGCCTTGATGTCATGGATCATGGCCGGGTAGGGGGCATCGGTAGACTGGCGAAAATCGAGGCTGGCCACCGCATAACCATGCTCGACAAACTGCATGGGCACACCACCGTCCTTGGAACCGAAGCGCCAGGCGCCACCGTGAACCTGGACTATCAGCGGCGGGTTATCACTGCTCTGTGGCAGGTAGATATCCAGGCCAAGATCCATGCCTTCAGGATTTGCGTAGATGACATCCTGAAAGTCTGGTTCCTGTGCCGTTGCCGGTAACGTAAAAACAAGCAGGACAGCGATCAGGCTGGCACCCAGTGGGTTGTGAAAATGGTTGCGAATCATGGTTATTCCCCTCGAGGCCAATGGCATTTTATTATGGCAGCAAAAATGGCAGGATAATGAACATGCCAGGGCACATCAAGAAAAACCACGGCAGGTAAAATCAGGGCAAAAAAATTAGGGATAAAGTGAAAGGAGAAGCCCGGTAAGACGCTCTGTATTGGACAGGGTATTACGCTACCTTGAAACCGACTCTTTTACTTTGTATCGCAGGATAACAATTCAATGAAAATCAAGTTGTTAACTCAGAATTTCGGGAAGCTGTCACTTTCCATACTACTGACCATGCTACTGGTTTCGTGTGTGGTTTCCGAACGTGTACCACGACGCGAGATCAGTAATATCGCTGGTCCGGAACGGGTCTTTGAGCAACCGGTAGGCGAGATGTTCCAGCAGTTGCAGGGCGCCGAATCTACTGGAGTAAACGGCAGGGTGGGTGATGAAATGGTGTTCTGGGGTTATCGATTGCAGGATAATTCGGACGTGAACCTGTTTGCCTGTGCACCAGTTAATGACGTCGATTGCGAAGCACGGATTGCCGCCGTTTGTCCTCGTGGCGGGGAAGAGATTGCCCGGCTTACAGAGCCCGGATTAGTCCGGCAAATGAATTGCGCTGCAGTGGGAGTGGCCAATGTCGGTGAGCTTTATCCCAATTGCACCGACCGGGAGACCACCAATGCGCTGATCGTGGGTCTGAACACTTGCCGTTAAGGCGGCATGTCCAGCAAGGCCAGTAATTCCTCAACAGCGCTGTTCGCATCCAGGGCAAGGACCGTGGCCAGCAATGTTTTAGCCTTGTCCTTGCCAATCGCATTGGAAACTGCCTCTGAAAAACGTGTTTCCACTTCCTTTGACGTTGCCGCTTCAACATCATCGAGTGTCGACGAAACTGACTCTCCGGATACTCCGGTCACAGTGATGGCAGCGCCCTGCAGGGCAGGGTAGGCAGCAGTCAGGTTCTCATCAATTTCTACCGTCACTTTCTGCGCCAGGTTGGCGACAGCCGTATTGGCAAAGTCACGAAAGTGCGAGTCATGAAAGTCACCGTTGATCAGGGCGCTGGCGATATTGAAGTGGATGCTCATGCGCGCCTGTAAAATACTGCTGAACGGTCCCGGGTAATCGCAACCGGGATAATGGGCTGCGGCATGAGGCACGCGGATACTGATTTGAGTTACCTGGTCAGGATCTCCCGCCAACTCCTGTCGCGCTATTCGGGCAACCTGTGCTGCAGTCTGGGCATAGTTGCAGGCAGGCACCTGCTTGAAAAAGACCCGCTGGATTTCCGTGTCCGTGGTAAATGGCAGATTGAGCGGATCAGGCAACGATTTACCCAGGGCGGCAAACAGCCCGGCATTGCCATCCAGTGAACCTGTTGCTGCGGTTGCGCCCGCACTGGCCAGCAGTGCAGCGGTCATGCCGTTGCGGGCAGCAATACCGGGATGAAAGTACATGTCATCGCTGCCCCAGGCGGCCCATTCATTGAGACCGGTTATATAGTTGGCAGCGAAGCCCAGCGCATTACCGGTTTGTGTACTATCCAGTGCCTGCAAGCGGGCGCAGGTGGCTGCGGCGGCAAAGGCACCTATCATCCCGGTAGGGCGAAACTTTCTGGCAGTGTTGACATCCATGAGCATGGCGCCCAGCTTGCCGCCGGCCTCATAACCGCAGACCAGGGCTTCCAGAAATTGCCGGCCACTGACAGGGGATCTGGATGCCAGCGCCAGGGCAGCGGGGACGACCACAACACCCAGGTGGGAGACGCTGCCCAGATGCATGTCATCCCTGACCAGGGAATGACCGGCAACCGCATTGGCAAAGGCGGCGTCCTGCGGTGATACTTTCATCGGCGTGCCGATCAGCGCGGCACCCTCTGTTTGCGTCGCAGAATTTTGCAGGGCCACCTGCTGCGCCTGTTTTACCCAGGGATATTGCTGGGTGGAAAAAACGCAGGTGAGGAAATCCAGCAGGCAGTAAGTGGCTTTGTCGATGCTTTCAGGGCTGAAGTGCTTATTGTCGCACAGGGCATTGGCAAAGGCCTGGCTGAGAGAGGGTTTGCTGGGCATGAAGTTTCCGGGCTCGGTCAATGGTAGTCAGGCAAGTTTGGTGGCCATTATTCCACAGGCGCAGGGAATTCCGGACTTTCTGATGGCCGTGCCCGTTCAAAGCGGGTGACCTGCTGCTCTGATCGTACCTGTTCCAGCCAGAACACCCCGTCAAAGGGGCCACTGTTACCGCGCGTACCGACAAAATCCATGTCGCCATCAGCATCCATATCATGGGCAGTAAACATGTCGAACATGCCACGCTCGCGGCGGGAGATGTCATGCAGGGTAAAAGTGCCTTCGGCACGACCGTTGTTTTCCCACCAGGCTAGCCTGCCCAGGGCATCATCAGCATCAGCAACATAATCCTCGCTGCGTGAACCGAGACTGTAGCCACCGGTCATGATGTCCATGTCGTTGTCACCATCAATATCGGCGACGCGAATGCCGACAATGGAATCGGTGCCAAAGGTGCCGATCAGGTGCATGGTCCAGGTGCCGTCGGGGCTGGCAGGCTGTTCCAGCCAGACCAGGTTACGGCCCAACAGGGGCGGTGTGTCCAGGGTGATGATATCCAGGCGACCGTCACGATTGACGTCCAGGTATTCCATGTTGAAGCCGGCACTGTTGAGCATGTGCTGCGGATCAATGCCCGTGCCGGCGCGTGTGTTGATGGCATGTTCCTCGAACTGGAATTCACCATTACTGCTTTTGTTTTCAAACCACATCATGCGGGTCTGGGCGACTGTGCCGGCAACAATGTCCAGGTCGCCGTCACCGTCCAGGTCGACGGGC
>CAZROW010000026.1:0-1703 GCA_964601805.1 uncultured Enterobacteriaceae bacterium | reverse complement strand
CGGATATCACGGCCGGGGTTTTGAAAGTAAATCAGGTGGGCCAGCTCACAGGCAGCGATGATGTCGGGAAAGCCGTCACCATTGACATCTGCGATGGCGACATCTTCGGCGGCGCCGGCTTCAGGGCCCTCGGCCAGGGTGACCAGTTGCCACTGGTCCGGGTCAGCCGAGCCAAAGGCAATGCGGATATGGCCTTCGGGTGCCCCGTCATAGACATCATCGGATTCGTGAACGGAGACGATGTCCATGTATCCGTCACCGTCCAGGTCAGCCATCTCCAGGCCATCACTGCCACGCAGTTCGATGCCACTGATGGCCTGGTCATCGACCAGGTGCTCACGCCAGGCGATAAAGCGATTATCGGCGGCGCGTACCATCGTGGGTATATCACCGACGCCGCCACCATAAAGGGATTGGGCACGGGTAAACGTGCTGGTGAAAGTGCCGGTAAAAGTACCGATAAAAAGGAGGGCAAGGAAAAGACAGGTCCTGGTATTCATGGCTTGTTCCTCTGGCTTTTCAGGCCTATTCAAATTGCAGGTAACCGATGCGGTTGTTGGCCGGATCCGTGAACCAGAGCCTGTCGGTCAGGCGATCAGGCGTCTGGCGGTCACTGCCGGCACTCAGGCCCACGGTTCTTGCCGGGCCATCGGCGACGGGATATTCAGTGATCATGCCCTCAGGGGTAACCTGGCCCAGGGTATTGTTCTTGGTGTACCAGATATTGCGATCCGGCCCGACTGCAATGTTGATAGGAGTGGAGCCTTCACTGGGAATATCGAACTCGGTGATCTCGCCGTCCAGGGTAATACGTCCGACGCGATTGCCGACCACCGGGGTATTGTCCATGCCACCGTTAAGTTCAAGGAACCACATATTGCCATCGGCACCGGCAGTTATATCACCCGGACCAGTTTGCGGCTGCGGCAATTCAAACTCGGTGATCTCGCCTTCGGGCGTAATGCGACCGATCTTGCCAGCCTTGAATTCGGAGAACCAGACATTACCGTCGGGACCTGCGGCCAGGGCACGCGGGCCGCTGTCCGGTGTGGGAATTTCCCATTCTGTCACCTCACCGCCGGGTGTGATGCGCCCGATCCTGTTGGCGGCAAACATGCCGATCCAGATATTGCCGTCACTGTTCAGGGCAATGGCCCGGGGTTGGGAGTCCGGTGAAGACAGGGAGTATTCGGTGATTTCTCCACTAGGGGTGATGCGTCCCATCTTGCCGCTGTTGTGTTCGGAGAACCACATGTTGCCATCGCTGCCCAGCGAAATGATGCGCGGCGACGAATCCGGTGTCGGAATGGGATACTCCACCATCCCGGTGCCATCAGGGTTCATGCGGCCAATAGCATTGGCCCCGCTCAGGGTGTACCAGATGCTGCCATCAGGCGCGATCGCAATAGTAGTCGGGCTGGCACCTTCTGAGAGCATTTGAAAACTGGTGACCGTTCCGTCCGTGGTCACATTATCGGGACCTGATGTGTCGGACTGCAGGGTGGCAGGCAGGTTGACTGACAGCGTGTTGGACACGTTGTTGTCAGGCTCAGGGGTTTCTTCCGAACAGGCACTGGCGAGCAGGATGCCGAGACAAAGAACGACTGATCGTGAGGTCATGACTGATTCCTGTATTGCAGGTGGCATCAGAACTGCACCGGCACCTGGGGTGCGGCACCGCTCTTGATGTCGTCCACCAGGTC
>CAZROW010000025.1:35878-40032 GCA_964601805.1 uncultured Enterobacteriaceae bacterium | reverse complement strand
GACAAGAGACAAGAGACAAGAGACAAGAGACAAGAGACAAGAGACAAGAGACAAGAGACAAGGGATAGCATTCATCATGTTAAACAAGATGTTCAAATACTGCGCAGCCATGTTGGCCATGACGCTATTACAGGCCTGTGGTGGTGAGGAGCAGACAGCCGTTTCCGGTACAGCCGAACCCCAGCAAACCTACGAGTGGAAACTGGTCACCACCTGGCCGAAAAACTTTCCCGCCCTGGGCCGCGCGCCTGAACTGCTCGCCGACAAGGTTGAAGCCATGTCCAATGGCCGCATGAAAATTCGCGTGTATGGCGATGGTGAACTGGTCCCGGCCCTGGAAGTGTTCGATGCCGTGAGTGCCGGTACTGCAGAAATGGGTCATGGTGCGGCCTATTACTGGAAAGGCAAAGTGCCTGAAGCCCAGTTTTTCACGGTATTGCCTTTCGGCATGAACGGCCAGGAAATGCAAAGCTGGATCGAGTATGGCGGTGGCATGGAGTTGTGGGAAGAGCTTTATACACCGTTTAACCTGATCCCCATGTCCAGTGGCTCCACCGGTGTACAGATGGGTGGCTGGTTCAACAAGGAGATCAATTCCAGGGAAGACTTCCGCGGCCTGAAGATGCGTATACCGGGCCTGGCACAGGATGTGCTCTCACGTCTTGGCGGCGTTCCGGTCAATATGCCGGGTAGCGAGTTGTTTACCTCCCTGCAGACCGGCGTGCTGGACGCTACGGAATGGGTGGGTCCCTATAACGACCTGGCTTTCGGGCTCTGGGAAATTGCCGACTATTATTATTATCCTGGCTGGCATGAGCCGGGTGCTGTTATTGAATTTTTGTTCAACAAGGATGAGTTTGAAGCGTTGCCGGCTGACCTGCAGGAAATCCTGCGCACTGCAGTCGACGCAGTGGCCTTGCACATGACCCTGGAATTCAATGCCAGGAACGCCATGTCATTACAGGAAATGGAAGAAGAACACGGCATCACGCCACGCCAGTTCCCGGATGACCTGCTGAAAGAACTGAACACCATCGCCCAGGAAGAAATCGACAAACTGGCAGACCTGAGTCCGATGGGTGCAAGGATCCACGAATCCTATCGAAGTTTCGAAGCAGACATGCGCGCCTACCAGGACGTTTCGGAAGAAGCCTATACACGCGCACGTAATCTGTAGAAGCACAAATGAGTATAAAAAAACCGGCAACTGCCGGTTTTTTTATGCCTTGAATAAAGTCTTGTTCCGTAACCTGCCGATATTTATGAAATGAGCACTAGCGGCCCTTGATGGCTTCCGGCAACCAGGTGGCCAGCTCCGGCCAGAGCGTCAACATGCCGAGCATGGCCAGCTGAATCACGATGAAAGGAATTACCCCTTTGTAAATCTGGGTTGTCTTGATGCTCTCAGGTGCTACCCCCCGCAGGTAAAACAGGGAAAACCCGAACGGGGGTGTCAGGAAAGAGGTTTGCAGGTTGACCGCCAGCATGACGCCCAGCCATACCGGGTCGAGCCCCATGGCCAGCAGCACGGGACCGACAATGGGCACCACCATGTAGGTGATTTCAATGAAATCCAGGATGAAGCCCAGCAGGAAGATCACCAGCATGACAATAATCGTGGCCATGACCACACCGCCGGTCATGTCAGTAAAGAGTTCCTCGACAATAACGTCCCCGCCAAAGCCGCGAAACACCAGTGAGAAAATGGCAGCCCCTACAAGGATAAGGTAAACCATGGCGGTGACCTTGGCTGTCGAAATGGCCACGTCCCTGAAAATGGCCAGGCTGAGCTGGCGCTTGGCCATGGCCAGGAGCATGGCACCGAGGCCGCCGACACCGGCGGCTTCCGTCGGTGTGGCAGCACCGGAGAGAATCGAGCCGAGAACCGCAATGATGAGCAGCAGCGGAGGCAGCAGGCTCTTGCTGACCATCAGTACCAGTGACGAATCGCCACTGGCCTTTTTCAGGTCTTCGGCGCTGGCCGGTGGTGCAGATTCGGGTTTCAGGATTGCCATGCCGAGCATGTAGATGATGTAAAAGACCACGAGTATCAGTCCCGGGATCATGGCACCGGCAAACAGGTCCCCCACGGAGACGTTCTGTGTTCTGAATACGCCCATGCTCAGTTGTGCCTGCTGGTAGGCATTGGAAATGACGTCCCCCAGCAGGACCAGCGCGATGGAAGGCGGAATGATCTGCCCCAGGGTGCCTGTGGCGCAGATAGTCCCCGTGGCCAGGGACGGGTTATACCCCGCCCGCAACATGGTGGGCAGGGACAGCACACCCATGGTGACCACGGTAGCACCAACGATACCGGTGCTTGCCGCCAGCAACATACCGACCAGGATGACGGAAATGCCCAGGCCGCCGCGCAGTTTGCCAAACAATAAGGCCATGCCTTCGAGCAGGGACTCGGCAATTTTTGATTTCTCCAGCATCATGCCCATGAACACGAACATCGGCACGGCAAACAGGTTGATGTTGATCATGATGCCGTAAAGGCGGTTGGGCACCGCATTCAGAAAGGCGGCATCAAAGGTCCCGGTCAGCAAGCCGACACCGGCAAAGATCAGGGAGGTCCCTGCCAGGGAAAAGGCCACGGGAAAACCGCACATCAGTACCAGGCAGACAGCGATGAACAACAGCAGCGGAATGAATTCCATCAGATCGGAGTCTCAACGTGCTGCGCCTGTTCTGAGGGCGCTTTCTCATGGAAGAAGAGAAACAGCATGTTGCGCAGGATTTCGGTAATCCCCTGCAGAATAACCAGTGTAGCCATCACAATGATCAGTGACTTGAGCAGGTACACAAAGGGAATGCCACCGGCTTCCGGTGAGGTTTCCTGAATACGCCAGGAAGCCTGCACATAATCCCAGCTCACCCACAGGATAAAAACGGCTACAGGAAGCAACAGGAAAAGACCACCGAGCATATTGACCCAGGCCTTGTAACGCAGCCCGGCCGGACCGTAAAAAATATCCACGCGGACATGGCCGTCATGTTTCAGGGTGTAGGCGCAGGTCAGCATGAACAACAGGGCGTTCAGGTAAATAATGGATTCCTGGATGGCGATCGCACCGGAATTGAAGATATAGCGGGAAACCACGATGTAAAACGTGACCAGCACCATGAGTATCGAGCACCAGGCAGCCGCCTTGCCCAGGCCTTCAGAGAAGGCATCAGACAGGCGAATGAAGGTTCTCAGGGTGTTGAGCATGATTACTCGGCAGCGCGTGTAAAGCTGGTCAGCCTGAACGACAGCGTTTCATATTCAACCAGTTCCAGCTGCAGGTCGGTGTAGACCTTGCCATTGACTGTCATCGATGGAATGGACAGTGTGCCGGCATCCAGGTCCATGGTCGCTGTTTCCTGTCCCTTGTCAGTCACGGAGAATATACGCGTGGTATCCACTCTGAACACTGGTCCGGAAAAATTACTGTTGAGCTGCATGATGACCCGGTACAGCGAGTCGCCGACATACACAGGCAGGCTGAAGCTCTGGCTGTTTGTGGAATAGGTGGCCGTTGTGGTGACACCGCCGGAGCCGCCATCTCCCCCGTTATCACCACCGCCGATATCAGAGTCGTTGACGATGACATCCGTGACATAAACCCGGTTGATCAGAACGACATCATCGGCATCAACACCGTCGCTATCCTGGTCGGTCAGCGGCAATTCGCCAAAGGCGCCGCCAAGAGAGCCTCGCTGGTCGCTGCGTGGCAGATTGCTGATGGCATCAACAACCGACATACCGGAAATGACCTCGGCGAACACGGTAAATCCGCCGTCCACAAAATCCAGCTGGGTATTGTTGACTACGTTGACAAACCATTCACTGGTGGCACTGTTTACCTGGCCACCCAGGCGTGCCATAGCAACGGTGCCACGCACATTGGAGCGGGAAAATTCGTTGGGTACGACCGGGTCTTTTTCAATGGCTGTGCCAAGCGGATTGGCCAGGTAGCCGCCGGCTTGTATGACAAAGTTCGGGACACTGCGGTGAACGATCGTATCGTCATAACGGCCGGAACTGATATAGGCCAGGAAATTCTCAACGGTTTCCGGGGCACTCTCGGGATACAGCTCCATGCAGAATTCGCCAACATTGGAGTCAACACAAACGGCATCTTCATAAAGGGTTTCGCCTTCACCGG
>CAZROW010000025.1:31969-35778 GCA_964601805.1 uncultured Enterobacteriaceae bacterium | reverse complement strand
TTTACAAGGGCTCCCTAGACTGCGCACTTCATGAATTCACACATGTATACCAACGCGTAATGGAGCTAACAGAGCATGAAACTGACCAACATTTTTAAATATTCCGCGATCGCAGCAGCCATGGTTGCTGCGACAGCACAGGCTGAAGAGCTTCCTACCCTGCCAACTGTTGCAGGATCCGGCGCCGTGTTTGCAGGCGGCTCCACGATTAATGGTGGCGCCAGCTTCCTGGACACCGTGCCTGCCGGCCAGACAGTCAGTGTCAATGGCTCTATAAGCGTAGCCTCTGGTGATGTGGGCGAGGATGGCAGCATCCTGGTCGTTGCCAAGGTGGGTAACAAGTTTTTCCAGGCTGACGCGGACGGCTGGACTACCCTGAACCTGGACCTGACCAGTGGCACACTGGGCATTGTACCGTTCCAGACAGGCGCATTACCCGCAACATTCTCCTATGAAGAAGATGACCTGGCTGCTGCGCTGGGCGAAGACCTGACCGGCAAGACCATCAAGGTCCTGTTTGGCTATGCCCCGACAGGCGGCTCCATTCGCTATGGCAAGGCCGTGAAATTTGGTGTTGCCTCTACACCTTCCGATTCCGTATGCCCCGATGGAGCCTCGCCCGAAGCAGCTGTTTTCCTCGGCGGTAACCCTGTCTGCGTACTTGAAGGTTCCTATACAGAAGACCTTCACCTGACCAATAACTTCGATTACCGCATTTCCGGTACGGTCAAGATTGGTGATGACAACAAGGTGAACCCGACCCTGACGATTGATCCCGGCGTCACCACCTATGGCACCTCGGGCAACGATTTTATCTGGATCGATCGCGGCGCAAAAATCATGGCCAACGGCACCAGGGACAACCCGATCACCATGACAAGTGCCAACGACCTGTCTGCTACCGCTACGACCCGTGGCGAATGGGGCGGCCTTGTGATTAACGGCAACGCACCGATTAACGGTTGCTCGGAAGGCGTTTCACTGTGTGAAGCGGCCGGTGAAGGCAACTCCGGCCTGTTCGGAGGAAACGATGCAGAAGATGACAGCGGCAGCCTGACTTACCTAGTCGTCAAGTACGCCGGCTTCCTGATCAATGACCTGGACGAGCTTAACGGCATCGCCTTCCAGGGCGTGGGCTCCGGCACGAACGTCGATTATGTCCAGGTACACAACAACCAGGACGACGGTGTTGAGTTCTTTGGTGGCACTGTTAATGCCAAGCACCTTTACCTGACCGGTAACCGTGATGACTCCCTCGACTGGACCAAGGGCTGGACCGGCAGTGTGCAGCACGTGGTGATTGTCCAGGGTGAAGACACCGGTGACCAGGGTTTTGAAATGGACAACAACGGTGATGCACCGGACTCGTTGCCCCGTGCCCAGCCAACCATTGCCAACGTCACATTGATCGGCAATGAGAACACCGACATCGGCATGCTGATCCGTGAAGGTACCGGCGGTAATTTCTACAACTTTGTTATTGCCGGTTTCGGTGATGGCTGTATCGATATCGATACCACTGAAACCTTTACTGCAGCGGGAACACCTTCAAGCCTGACAGGCACACTGACCATGAACAACTCCGTGGTGGACTGTGACCCCAACTTTGTTGAGGAGACAGATGAAGCCTTCACCGTGGAAGCCTGGTTCACTGCACAGGATGGCAACACCGAACTGGTGACCGGCATGACTGACTACATCAACAGCTCTGCTGAAAACGGCGTCAGTGGTATGGATGTCTCCAGCATGGGGTCTTTCTTTGATGCAACGGACTATGTTGGTGCCGTACCCAGCAGCGCGGCTGACTGGACTGAAGGCTGGACCTACAAGGACTAAGCCGGAGCGCTGACAACGGCATGAGGTAGTCATGCCGCATGCAGGATAAAAGACTTAAGGGGGTTTTGCCGTATCCGGCGAAACTCCCTTAAGTTTTTTCAAAGCGGGAATATTCCCGCAACTGAACAGCCGGGAAACCGGGGCAGGCCGTGACTGCAGGATCCGGTGGCAGCCTGAAAACGACACATTTAATTTTAAAGTGAAACAGAGCCTATGAAACGCAAAACATTAACACTCGCCATTGCCAGCACCCTGTTGACCACAATGGGTGTTCAGGCCCAGGACGATGAACTGCAGGGTGGACGCAGTGCCCCGGTTGCCGGTGGCGACATTACTGAAATCGTCACGCTGGGTGAATACATTCCCGATGAAAAGCGCGCCACGGCGGCTATTGCCAATGTGCTGGATGCCGAAGCGTTTTCACGCGCCGGTGACGACAATGTCGCCGAGGGCCTCAAGCGTGTTTCCGGCCTGAACCTGGCCGGCGGCAAGTTTGTTTACATTCGGGGACTGGGTGAGCGTTATTCCAGTACTATCCTCAATGGCTCAACCCTGCCGAGCCCGGAACCCATTCGCCGCGTCGTTCCCCTGGACCTGTTTCCTGCCAGCATCATCGACAGCGTCCTGGTGCAGAAAACCTTCAGTGCCCAGTACCCGGCAGAATTTGCCGGTGGCGCCATCCAGATGCGCACCAAGGCGGTTCCCGATGAACCCTTCTTTGAAGTTTCCAGCAGCATTGGCTATTCCGGCAATACCAGCTTCCAGGATGGTTATACCTATCCGGGCGGCGACAGTGACTGGCTGGGCGTGGATGATGGCTCCCGTGACATTCCCGGGCCGTTAAAAGACGCTATTGCCGGAAACCGTGAACTCAAGCGCAATAACCCGTTTTTCCAGAACGGTTTTGAGCCCGGGGAACTGGAAGCTATCGGTGAGAGTCTTTCCAGCAATTACACGGCCTCGAAAGAAAAAATCCAGCCCGATGTCAGTGCCTCAACCACCTTTGGTACCGCCTGGTATGGCGACAATATCCGTATAGGCGGCCTGGCCAACCTCAGTTACAGCAACTCCTGGGATTCAATCACCGTGTCACGCAATACCTACGTGGCCAATCGTGATGGTGAACTGAGCCAGCGCAATGACATGGACTTTACCTCTACCGAGCATAGCGTGGACACCTCGATGTTCCTGACAGGCGGCATTGAATACAACGATGCCCATTCCCTGAAGGCTACGGTGCTGCAAATCCGCAAGATGGACGACCTGGCCGGTGTGTCTACAGGTTTCCTGGCGACTGAAAGCCAGGATATCAGGTCCACGCGACTGGAATGGATCGAGCGTGACCTGCTGTCCACCCAGATTGAAGGTGAGCATGTGTTCTATGACTGGAACGAGCTGACCCTTAATTGGCATTACAATGAATCACGCGCCAAGCGCGAGGCACCGGATTTTCGCCAGAACCGTTTTGAACTGGACCCGAACACGGATCAATACGTTTTCTCGCTGCGCGCCGATGCCAACCAGCGCTGGTGGTCCGCCCTGGAAGACAACAATGAAGACTACGGCTTCACCGCCAAGATGTTCCTGGAGACGCCGTTCAACACCAATACGGAACTGTCATTTGGCATGACCGAGGTCAACAAGGACAGGGAGTCTGAAATCAGGCGCTTTCTGTTCCTGGCCAATGGTTCGGATGCCTTTGATTTTGACCTGCGCACCCGTGGCTCACTGAACGACATCGTGACACCTGAGACCATCAGCCAGAACGGTTTTGAATTACGTGAAGGTACCCGTGCCACGGATAACTACACGGCCGACCAGGAACTGGATGCGTATTTCGTGGAAGCCGACATTGAGCTGACTTACTGGCTGCGCCTGCTGGCCGGTGCCCGTGTCGAGGACTCCGTGCAAAGCGTGACGACCTATAACCTGTTTTTTCCGGATGAAGCCATTGTCAGCACCCTGGAAAGTGA
>CAZROW010000025.1:0-31869 GCA_964601805.1 uncultured Enterobacteriaceae bacterium | reverse complement strand
GCCAGCAACCTGACACTGATTGACTCGGAAGTCACGATTCGTCCGGAAGATCGCGGTATTGTTACCAATGCCACGCGTGCCCTGCAGGGACAGGCTGACTATATCTTCAATGTCCAACTGGGTTTCGATGACAACTTCCGCCAGAAGGGCAGCCTGGTCTATCACATCACCGGCGACAAGATTCGCGAGGTAGGCATCCTGGGACAGCCGGATGTCTATGACGAAGCCTACGGCGAACTGGACTTTACCTATACGCGTTTTCTGACTGACAACCTGACGCTGAATTTCAAGGGCAAGAACCTCCTGAACAGGATGCGCGAAACCACCCAGGGTGGCTTTGATGTGAACAGCTACTTCGAAGGCCGGTCCGCGAGCGTGGGTATGGAATACGTGTTTTAAAAAAGCAATGTAGAGAAGGCCGGCATCAGCCGGCCTTTTTTATGCCAGGTGATGCAGGGTGGCCCTGCCTTAATCCAGCATAATCAGGCGGGCGCTCATCCAGACAAGTACGGCGCTGACCAGGATCACCAGGAAAGCCAGCAGGGTGTAAAGACCCAGCACCATACGATTGCCCAGCCGGGTCAAAAAATCATCGTGGGGCAATACGGGCGGGGGAATGCGCTGGAACAGGCGCAGGAAGGAGTACAGCATCATGCCCCACAGCACCAGCACGAGAGCAGGTTCCAGCCACTGGCCATAGCGGCCGTTGCCGACGAACAGGCTGATGAAGACCCCGACCAGGCCACTCAGGGCCAGCAGGATGGCAAGGGGATTGCTCCAGCGCAGGCGCAGGGCCAGTTTGTGCAGGGTAAACAGCATGATAGTGACAATAAAAAAACCTGCAGCAAGACTGCAGGTTTTTTACAGAATTGGCAAACGCCGGGCCTGGATCAGTCGTCGATATGCACGATCAGCAGGTCACAGGCGGTACCATGGGTGACACTGGATGAGGTGGAACCAAACAACAGCTCCCAGCCATGGCGGCCATGACCGCCCATAATGATCAGGTCGGCCTCGATTTTCTTGGCCAGCTCGCGAATCTCCCGGGCCGGTTGACCCAGAACCGTATGCAGCTGGTTTTCAGGGATGCCCACGTTGGTACCCATTTCCTTGAGGCTCGACTTGGCCTGTTTGGTGACCTCTTCATGCAGGCCTTCCACATCCACACTGGTGACCTCAACGGCATAGCCGACGGCAATGGGTTCGATGACATGCACCATGTTCAGGTCAGCATTGTTGTCCTTGGCAATGCTTCTGGCCTTGTCCAGAATCATGGCCGAGTCTTGTGACAGGTCGACGGCGACGAGGATATTTTTATAAAGCGCCATGGGGATAACCCTCCGGGTTTGTATTCATTAATCAGAAGTCCTGTATTTAGTGTAGAGATTACGCAAAAAGCCCACAAGGGGTTTTGATCTGGCGCAAACCGGGAGAATTGGCTGCATGCGGATGAAACCGGGCTTTGGGCCTGTTAAGATGGCGCCCCGAAAACCAGAGGATCCCCATAGCAGGCCATGCAAAACGACCAGAATACCCCCGCCACAGGCTGGCTGCAGCTGGTAGCCGGCACCGACAACCGCGGTATGCCGGTGATGGAAAAGCTCCCGGTAAAAATCCTGGAAATGGGCCAGTTTGAACTGCTCAAGTCCCCGCTTTTTGTACGTGAAATGGCCGCGGGAGATATATTTACCTGTGAAGAGGACAATCCTGCCGATTACAAGGTACTTCGCCGCAGTGGCAATCTGGCCATTCGTGTTTTCCGTAAACAGAATATCGGGGAAGTAGAAGAGCACCTGACCCCGGAAGTGGAAAAACTGGACGGATCGCTGGACCTGAAAACAGACCGTGCCCTGGTGTACAGCCTGCACGTGAATATCGGGTTTGCCGATATTGAAAGGCTGCTGGACGGCACCATGGCGAAGTTCACCGATTCAGTCTGGTACTATGGCAATATCTACGATCGCGAAGACGGAACCACCCCGCTGAACTGGTGGGATGAGTTTCTCAACACGGTCTGAACAATTTTCAAAAACCTGAAAGACGCCCGTATATCCTATGCTGATAGTAATTTCTCCCGCGAAAACGCTGGACCTGGAAAGTGAATTCAACGCACCGGCCACCAGTCAGCCGGATTTTCTCAGTGACTCCCGCAAACTGGTCAAAATCATGCGTGGTTACTCGGCCAGTGATCTTGGCAAGCTGATGCATACCAGCGAAAAGATCAGCATACTCAATGAAGAACGGTTCCGGCAGTGGAAAACACCGTTCAACAAGGACAATGCCCGACCCTCAATTTTCACCTTCAAGGGCGATGTGTACACGGGGCTGGAAATAGAGAACTTTTCTTCTGCTGACCTCAAGTATGCCCAGGATCACCTGCGAATACTGTCCGGGCTTTACGGTGCACTCAAGCCGCTTGACCTGATGCAGGCCTACCGGCTGGAGATGGGCACTGACCTGGAAAACGAGCGGGGTAAAAACCTTTATGCCTTCTGGGGCGACAAGATCACCAGGGCAATCAACAAGGACCTGGAAGCAGCTTCCGGAAAGGCAGACAAGGTGCTGGTCAACCTGGCCTCCAACGAATACTTCAGTGTGCTGGACAAGAAGAAACTGGATGCCGATATTGTGACCCCGGTATTCAAGGACTATAGCAATGGCAAGTACAAGGTACTGAGCTTTTTCGCCAAGAAGGCCCGTGGCAGGATGGCGGCCTGGATACTGCAGAACAGGGTAGAGTCGCCAGAAGCACTGGCGAGGTTCAAGCTGGACGGTTACAAGTACAGCAAAAAGGAATCAAGCCCGGACAAGCCGGTCTTTCTGCGCAAACAGAAATAAGGCCAGCCTGGTTATACACCGATACTGTTCAGGGCATTGATAATTTCCCGCACCAGGGCGGCCGCCTTGGGGTGCTCATCCTCAACTTCCGCCAGCAGTATTTCCGCGGTTTCCGTAAAATCAGACGGTGGCTTGGGACCTTCCCACTCAGCTAACTGACTTTGCATGCGCGTCAGGGCAGCTTCCTGCTGGGGGCTGGTATCGCTGTCGGCAAACTTTTCATGTAATTGTGTGAGCAATCCGGCAATATGGCTTTTTGGCATCGTTCTCGTTTCCGTAAAATCTGTTAAATTCAGTGTAACCCATAATAAGCAATAACAGTTGTTCCATGTCAAAACCCTTTTCCGAAGCCTGCGAAAATAACAAGGTGCCCATCCTGGGTGTCATCAGCCATTATTTTAGCAAGGGTATCACCGTGCTGGAGATAGGCAGCATGACGGCCCAGCATGTTCAGTTTTTTGCGGAAAAATTACCCGAGGTTACCTGGCAGCCCAGTGAGACAGCCGAACACATGAAGACGTTGCAGGCAGGACTGGAGGGCGTGGAACTGGACAATATCCTGCCGCCGATCCAGCTGGATGTGACCGAAGCCATCTGGCCGCTGACGATGGCCGAAGGTATTTTCAGTGCCAACACCCTGCATATCATGCCCGAATCGGCAGTGGCCCGCTTTTTTCGCGGTGCCAGCGTAGTGATGGCGCCGGAGGCTTACCTGTGCGTGTACGGCCCGTTCAATTACGGCGGAGAATACACCAGTGAAAGCAATGCCCGTTTTGATAACTGGCTGAAAATAGAAAACCCGGCCAGCGGCATTCGGGATTTCGAGCTGGTCAATGCCCTGGCTGCCAAGGAAAGCATGACCCTGGTGGCTGACCATGAAATGCCCGCAAACAACCGTCTGCTGGTCTGGCAGAAAATGGCTAATTATTTTCCTGTCTGAACGGCAGGTAGGAGACGGCTTCTTTCTGGTAGCGGCGCACGTAGTTTTCCTCTTCCTCGAGAAAGCGTTGTATGGCCTGGTCAAATTCCGGCAGGGCAATCCAGTGATTTGACCAGGTCAACACGGGTTCAAATCCACGTTGAATCTTGTGTTCACCCTGGGCTCCGGAATCAAAGCGGGCCAGTCCCTTTTCGATACAGTATTCGATACCCTGGTAATAGCAGGTTTCAAAATGCAGGAACTGGTACTCCTCGATACACCCCCAGTAACGGCCATACAGGGTATCGCTGCCGACAAAACTCAAGGCCCCGGCAATGTAGCGACCGTCCTTGCAAGCCAGCACCAGCAGCAGGTTTTCCGGCATTGACTGGCCGGCGCGGGTAAAGAACTCTTCGGTCAGGTAGGGTGCGCGTCCGCGTACAAAATAGGTGCTCTGGTAAAACTGGTAAAACTGCTGCCACTGTTCCGGCGTGATATCAGTTCCTGCCACTTTCTCAAAGGTAATGCCGCCATCCACGATTTTCTGGCGCTCCTTGCGCAGGTTTTTACGTTTGCGCGAGCTGAAGCGGGCCAGGAAATCATCAAAGCTGTGGTACTCCCGGTTGAACCACTGGTACTGGCAGCCCACGCGGGACTGGATGCCGGCCTCACTGAAAGCCTCGCATTGCGCCTGTTCAGGAAACAGCACATGCCAGCTGGAGGCCTTGAGTGATTCTGCCTGCCTGGGAATGTATACACTGAGCATCCGGACAATTTCATCGGCATCCTGGTCCGGGGCGACACACAGGCGTGGCCCCGGGCACGGGGTAAACGGAATGGCGGTGACCAGCTTCGGGTAATAATCCAGACCATGGCGCTGGTAGGCATCTGCCCAGGACCAGTCAAAGACATATTCACCACGCGAGTTGTCTTTCAGGAACAGCGGCATGATGGCAACGGCAGTGCGGTTGTCATCGTCACCTTTTTCCACCACCACGTGGAAGGGCTGCCAGCCGGTGGTAGCGGTAGTGCTGTTGCTTTCCTCAAGCGCCAGGAAAAAGGCGTGCTTGAGGAAGGGATAGCCGGTATCCGCCAGTGCATCCCAGGTGGCCGCCTCGATGTCGGCAATACTGGTCAGAAACCGCAGGTGGACTGTTTCAGGGTTCTCAGGGGTCAAAAGGGCTCCGGCGATAGACGGGCAGGGGAGGTGACAAGCATGGACTTATTGTAGTCAATCGAGTTTGGGGCATCTACCTGTTAAAAGGGACAAGGAGCAAGGAACAAGGAACAAGGAACGACTCGTTGTGGTCTGACGATAACCCGTAGGTCGGCATAGCCCCTATGGGGCGTTTGCCGACGTGATGTCTGAATGGACTCATGTGGGGTGTTCCTACTACCATGTTGTCCTGAAAATGAGTTGAACTCCAGTTATGGCTGACAATACAAACCAGGTTCAAAAAGTCTCCGTCCACGGCGGTCACAGTGGGCAGTTCTGCCATCATGCCAGTGACTCCCTGGAGGACGTGATCAGGGCCTATATTGCCCAGGGTTTTTCCTGGGTCGGTATTACTGAACACATGGCGCCCTTGTCCGATGCCTTGCGTTATCCTGATGAACAGGCAGACGACCTGTCAGCGGACTTCCTGCTGTCGCGTTTTCGCCAGTATTTTGATGAATGCCGCATGCTGGCCGACAAGTATCGGGATCGCATCGAAATTCTCACGGCGTTTGAAACGGAAACCTATCCCGGCTCCGAGGCCTATGTCCGCCAGTTGGTTAACGAGCTCAAGCCCGATTACCTGGTGGGCTCGGTGCATCATGTCAACGGCATCTGTATTGATTTCGATGCCGACCATTTCCGGCAAGCGGTGGAAAGCACAGGCGGCCTGACCGAGCTTTACTGCGCCTACTTCGATGCCCAGTTTGACATGCTTACCGCTTTGGAGCCCGCCGTAGTCGGACATTTTGACCTGATCCGCAAGTTTGACCCGGATTACCAGGCCACACTGGGTGAGCCGGCCGTGAAAGAGCGCATGGACAGGAACCTGGCCTGCATTGCGGACAAGCAGTTGATCCTGGATTTCAACCTGCGCGGTTTTGACAAGGCGGTCGAGCAGTACCCGTCCATGCCGGTGCTCAAGGCAGCCATTGCGGCGAACATCGACATCGTACCCGGAGATGATTCCCACGGTGTCAGTTCGGTGGGCAAAAACTATGAACGCGGTGTGGCCATCCTGGATGCCCTGGGTGTGAATACCCGCTGGCGCAAACCGACTTTGATTACCTATTCGTAACGCACATAACCTAACAGAAGGAGCTAACATGCCCCAGTACCAGGGAAGTTGCCATTGCGGTGCTGTCAGTTTTTCATTTGAAAGCGAAGAAATTACCTCCGGCCTGAGCTGCAACTGTTCCTACTGTGAACGTCGCGCTGCCATCATGCTCAATCCACCATTGCCCGACAACGAACTGACACGGGAAGTGGATGGTGACGCGCTGTCCTGTTACCAGTTCGGCAACAAGGCGGCCAGCCATTATTACTGTAACCGTTGCGGCATCTACACCTTCCATGAGTCCAGCCGCAAACCCGGTTATTACCGGGTCAACCTCGGTTGTGTCGACGGGGTTGATTCCTTTGCACTGGAGCGGGAAGTGTTTAACGGCCGGGATCTTTTATAGTAGAGGCAAGAGACAAGAGGCAAGGAACGACACGTTGGGCTTTCGCGAATACCTGGCTTGTCGTAGGTCGGGATAGGCTCGCAGAGCCGTTTCCCGACGTTGATAGCTCAAGCTTGGTTGATCGGAAAATGTCGGCAAACGCCCCGGTGGGGCTATGCCAACCTACGACTTGCGGTCAGTTTTATTGAAAACGCTTGACTGGATGATTGAACAAAATATCCTGTCTCGCCTCTATCAAGGCACAAACAAATCCACCGCCGTAAAAAAGAAAACGACCATCCCCACACGGTGATTATTCAGAAAGGCACGAAAGCAGTCTTTCGGGTGGCGTTTCCAGATCAGGAATTGCTGGTAGGCGAACAGGCAGGCTGCCAGGAACAGGCCGAACTGGAACCAGCCGCCGAGCTCAAAATGTTTGGCGCTCAGTGACATGGTTACCAGGAAAAACACCTGCAGGGTGCCGATGACAAAACGGTCGGCTTCGGCAAAGAGAATGGCGGTCGATTTCACGCCGATCTTCAGGTCATCGTCCCGGTCCACCATGGCATATTCGGTGTCGTAAACCACGGTCCAGATAAAGTTGGCGGTATACAGCAGCCAGGCATGGACAGGCAGCTCACCGGTCTGGGCCGTGAATGCCATCAGCCCGCCCCAGGAAAATGCCGCGCCCAGGAACAGTTGTGCCAGGTGAGTGAAGCGTTTCATGAACGGGTACAACAGGGCCAGGCCAAGCCCGCCAAAGCTCATGTAAACGGTCAAACGATTGGTCAGCAGTACCAGCAGGAAAGCCAGTACGCAGAGCAGGGCGCACAGGGTCAGCGCCTCTTTGCCAGTGACTCTGCCGGTCGCCAGCGGTCTTTCGCGGGTGCGCTCCACGTGACCATCAAAATCACGGTCGGCAAAATCATTGATGCAGCAACCGGCCGCCCGCATGAGTGTCGTGCCCAGGATGAAGATGACCAACAGGTCCAGGTCGGGAAAACCACCGGCGGCTATCCACAAACACCACAGGGTGGGCCACAGTAACAGGAAGATGCCGATCGGCCTGTCTATGCGCATGAGCCGCCAGTAATCCGGCAGGTGAGCATGGACATGGGGAAAACGCCTGGCAAAGCCCTGGTCCAGGCGCGCCCAGAGAGATCCAAGATAAGCGCGGCAGCGGGCCAGGTAACGGGTTTCTTCCATGGAGTCAGAATGCCATTGATGGACAGGGTAGGCTGGCCATTATAGACAGACCATTGTCGGCATTGAATAGGCAGCAGCGTTGATAAAAGCCATGGGCGCTGGTTAAATGAATCAGCCTTTGCCATTCCATGCAGGAGATTTCCCGCCCTTATGCCATTCCAGCTACCGACATTGAAACTCCACTGGCAGATACTGATCGCCATCATCCTGGCCGGGATTGCCGGGACGCTGACGGGTACTGATGGCAGTTTCCTCGGCGTCACTTTCTACAGTGTTTACGAGTTTATCGGCACGCTGTTCATGAATGCCCTGCGCATGATCATCGTGCCACTGATCATGGCCTCCATCATTGTGGGCATTGCGAGCATTGGCAGTGGCAGCGACCTGGGACGGCTGGGCGGCAAAACCCTGCTGTATTACGCCTTCTCCAGTACCATGGCCATCCTCATCGGTTTGTTTTTCGTGAACCTGCTGACCCCCGGCCTTGCCAATGGAGAGCCCGTTGGCGACGCCCTGAACCTGACACTGGATTCAGGGGAAGTGGCCTCGGCCGTGGCCAGTGTCGAGGGTCGTGGCGGTGGTGATATTGTGCAGATATTCCTGCGCATGGTGCCGACCAACATCGTGGCGGCCGCCGCCGATGGCCAGATGCTGGGCCTGATCTTTTTCAGCCTGGTGTTCGGCTTTTTCATGACACAGATTCCGGAAAAGCAGAGCGATGCCCTGCTGACCCTGTGGCGCGGAATTTCCGAGACCATGATGAAAATCACCATGTGGGTGATGCGCTTTGCGCCCTACGGCGTCTTCGGGCTGGTGGCCGAAACGGTCGCTTCCACCGGGTTTTCTGCCTTCAGGCCGCTACTGCTGTTTTTCATCACGGTCATGCTGGCCCTGGGCGCCCATATCTTCATTGCCCTGCCGCTGGTGTTGAAATACGTCGCCAAAGTGCGCCCCACCCGGCATTTCCGGGCCATGGCACCGGCCATGCTGACCGCGTTCTCCTCGGCATCTTCTTCCGGCACCTTGCCGCTGACCATGGAGTGCGTGGAGAAAAATGCCGGGGTGTCCGAGCGCACCACCAGCTTCGTGCTGCCGCTGGGGGCGACCATCAACATGGATGGCACGGCCCTGTATGAATGCGTGGCGGCCATCTTCCTGGCCCAGGCCTATGGTCTGGAAATGACCTTTGCCACCCAGTTCACCGTGGTCCTGATTGCATTGTTGACCTCAATCGGTGTGGCCGGCATTCCCGCCGCCAGCCTGGTCGCTATCACGGTCATCCTGACGGCCATTGGTTTACCGGTGGAAGCGATTGGCCTATTGCTGGTGACAGACCGTGTACTGGATATGTGCCGTACCTCGGTCAATATCTTCAGTGATTCCTGCGGGGCGGTCATTATCGGCAAGAGTGAAAAGGAAACCGGCATCCTGGAAGGGCCATAGCAAATAAAGTGCACGGGAAGCGTTTTCAGCCGAGACGTTTTTGTACGATCCGGTGCGGCCCCACTCCCTCAACCATGAACGCCTCTTTTCCAACCGCGTAGTCGGCCTTGCGGTAGAAATCCAGGGCCGTGTCACGCGCGTTGGCCCAGAGATAATCCACACCCCGTTTCTTTGAAAGCGCTTCCACGGCCTTCAACAGGGTGTTGCCGTGCCCCTGTCCGCGAAGCGCCTCCACGATGGCCAACGCCCGAAACCGGTCGCCCGTTTGTTGTCCATGTTCGGGCAGGTTTTCCCGGTAGAGTGAGACGATGCCACACAGAACTTCATCGAGAAAGGCGCCCAGATGCACCGTGGTATCAGCGTCATCACCCGGATAGACGCAGGTATCCGGCGTCAGGTGAGGACGCAGCAGGGCATGCCTGAGCTCAAGGGTGTCATGTGGTGCGATGGGTTTGATGACCAGCGGCTCAGGCATGAAGGCTCAAATGGAGTCTATTCTTCACTGGCGGTATTGATCAGGGCATTGATTTCGGCAACAAACTCGGGGTTGAGATTTCGTCCGGAAAAACTGTCCCATAACGTCCAGGTAAACCCTTCCTGGCGCAGGGAGTTCAACAGCGAAGTTCTGTAGGTAAGCCAGGTGGTTTCATCCAGTACGCCATTGCGATATTGCAGCCACAGGTTTTCCCGAATCCTGAACTGAGCCACATAATAAAAACCGACCTCCATCCGGTTTTGATCAAAATCATCGGTAATGGCGTTTTGCTCTGCAGTGATCTGTCGATAAAACTCGTTGTCGCTCATGGACATGGCAAGTGAGACCAGGCTCAATTCTGAATCCAGGCCTTGTTGCCTGGTGCTGGCAAGGATCGCTGCCGTATTGAGTTCTGTCTGCTCCGAAACCTGGCGTGTCTGGATTGCCAGGTAAACCAGGGTAATCAATACAGCGATAGAACTGATAATTTCTGCATAGGCCGAAAGTCGCGTCAGTTTTCGATCTTCCATGGGAAAGTCTCCTATCGTGTCATGCTGGTATAGGCGCGGTTGATGAACATGGCTGACATACCCCAGGTGTCATCAAACTCTGCTGTCACACCAGCGGCCATCACGTCTTCCAGTGACGCCCCCTGGTCAATCAGCGCAGCAATGCGGTCGCGAATAATGGCCAGCGTTTCAGTGTATTCCTGCAAGCGTTCATAACCGGCAACAGGACCATGGCCGGGAATAACGACGGTGCCTTCATCGATCTCTTCCAGCACGGCCTCACAAAAATGGATCAGCCCTGGCAGGCTGCCGCCGTTATCGGCATCGATAAAGGGGTAGCCGGCATTGTTGAAGACATCCCCCATGTGTACCGCGTTGTCACCACGGAAGATGGTGGCGGTATCGCCAGTGGTATGGGCTTCGCTGTAATGGAACAGGTCGATCTGCTGGCCGTTGAAGTGAAAGGACATGTGATCATCGAAAGTAATGACCGGCAAGGCTGCGGGTGGGTAGGCAGGCTGCTGGCTTTCCCGGAATACAAGGTTAACCAGGTTGTCCTGCAACAACATGCGTCGGGAGTTGGCCTGCGCCACGATCCAGGTGCCGTCCGGCCCCAGTGCCTTGTTACCGTCGGCATGGTCATAATGCCAGTGGCTGTTGATGACAAAGTCGATATCGTTGCCACCGAGCTCGTGAATGCTGTCTTTATACAATGGTGCCATGTTGGGAGACTGGTCATCGACGATCAGCACACCGTCGTTACCGATGGATGCAGCCATATTGCCGGCGGTTTCGCCAAAACCGAACAATACATACAATTGCTCGCTGACCGGCATGACATCGATGCGGCGTTCTTCGGCAGCCAGGCTGGCAAGGGAAAAACTGAACAGAGTGCCGAGAGCGGCAAGGAGAAAGGAGTTTGGCGTTTTCATCATGGAACCCTTGATAGCTGGACGTGTTATTGCGGGTTACTGCGATGCCCCGATGGGCATTACGGATGAAAACAGTATAACGTCCTTTTTTTACCGGGAGGAATGCTTTACAGACGCAGGACGCAACCAGCGCTTGACCACCCGGTTCCACCACATGATGCTGCCGGTGACAAACATGGCGGCGGGCACCATGCCGAAGAAAGCCCAGGTGGCCTTGATGGCCTGGTCACAGAAGCCGGGCCCATCGCATACCAGGCCGATACCGTTGATACGGCCGAAGTGGGAAAAGGCGAGCCAGTAGAGAATCCTGTCGATGGGCCGCTGACCGGCATTGTCTTGTGTGAGTTCAAAGGTGCGGTCCGCCCAGGTGTGAAAGGCTTCGGGAAAACACAGGTAGATGCCGCTGATCGCAAAGATCAGGGTGAAGCCTAAACTCCAGAAGCCCATCATGCTGTGCAGGTCCCAGTTGAAACGCTTCCAGCCAACGCCCCGGTGAACCACCAGGCTGCGTTGCCAGCGAGAGCTGCCGGGCCACCAGATCACCAGGCCGGTCAGGGCCACCAGCACTACGGCCATGGCACCAATGCCATTGATGATTTGCCCGGTACGGCCAGCAAAGAAATTATCATGGACTTCCATCAGGCCTGTCACGAACAGCACACCCAGGGGCCTGGCACTGCCTACATCGACACCGATGTGGGGATCGAAATGACGCACGATAGTCCGGTTGCCATTGGAGAGGCGGATTTCAGCGGCGTAACCGGGGTTGTAGTGTCGGGACAGGCGCGTGACCCGATAACCGGGGTGCGCAGTTACGGCAGCGTTCTTCAGGGCATCATCGTTTAATGCCGGTCCCGGTGCACTGGAAATATAGGGCTCGGGTGTCGCCCACATCAACAGCTCGTTGCGATAGACCAGGACACTCCCGGTGACACTGATGAAAAAAATATACAGGCCCAGGCCGATGCCGCTCCACAGGTGAACCTGGAACAGGAGTTTGCGCAAGGGTTGACGCTTGGGATGGGTTAGCCAGCCGGATGTAGTTGTCATACTTTAATAATAACTATCCGGGAGAGGCGGGTTTTGATATTCGTCAAAAAGGGTGAGAGATCGGGACTCGACGATGTTGCCTAGAAGACCCAGGCAATCATCAGCCAGAAAATGAGAAAGAAGGCGAGAAAGCCCGGCAGCATGAACTGCAATTCACCTATCAGGCCATCCCCGGAAGCAATGGCAAAAATCACCATGACCACCAGCGTGACAAAAAAGGAGGCGATAGCCGCATTGCGCAGACCCAGCCCCGGCTCGAGATAGGTCGCTGAGAATTCGGCCAGGCTGGGCACAAGGATGAAGATGCCTATTGCCAGAACGGCGACAAGCACGACCAGGGAGATGGCAATCACCCGGGCTTCGTTTTTGTCCTTGCGGTCGCTTTCACCCACCATGGTCATTACCTCTGTTGTTCCATCTTGACCAGTTCCCTGACCTTGTTGGGATCAGGCAACCCCTTGGCAACAAACTCGGCGCTGTCCCCGGCAGTGTAAATTTCCACGGTGCCCACACCAAAAATGCGATTGAAAAAGGACTGTTTCACGCGGATGGTACGAATGCTGCTGATGTTCACTTCCGAGCGCTCCTTGCTCAGGATGCCCTTCTCAAACAGGATCTCGTTATCAGAAACCGTCAGTTTGGTGGACTTGCACTGGACGAACCACCACAGCAGGATGAGAATGCCCAGGCCGAAGGCGGCAATAAGTAACACGGCAAACAGAAAGCCGATCGGGTTGTTGCGGAACATGACGGGATTTTCGGAGTACTTTACGTTCATGGTTTCTGTGTTTTCCTATTTTTTCCTGACATCGCGGACAACATAAGTATTACCCGCGCCACGTTTGACTTCAAATAAATCGATGGCCTTGAGCAGGCTGCCGGGATTGTTGAAACCGTAGTTCCTAGTGAAATCCCGTTATCGGCCTTTTCATGGCAGCAATGGTATTACTGGTGCCGGTAAACCGCGCGTTCGTGGGAGAAGGCCTTGAAACCAAAGTGACCGTGATAGCTGCCCATGCCGCTGCCATTTACCCCGCCAAAGGGCAGGTTGTTTTCCAGGTAGTGGGAGAACACACCATTCACGGTTACACCACCCGAGGAGGTTCTGCGCAGGACCTTGTCCACGTTGTCCTCATCATTGCTGTATACGTATAGCGCCAGGGGTTTGTCGCGGGATTCGATATAGCCGATGGCCTCATCGATGGTCTCGTAGGTCATGACCGGCAGCACCGGGCCAAAGATTTCTTCCTGCAAAATGGCCATGTCCGGAGTGACATCCGTGAGCAGTGTGGGATGTACCGTCAGGTCACTTTCTTCCAGTTCACCGCCTACGGCAACGGTTGCACCCTTGGCGACAGCGTCTTCAAACAGGCCTTTCACTCGGGCGAAGTTCTGCGGATTCACGATCTGGGCAATACCTTCCTTGTTGATATTGCCGTCTTCGTCATAGAGGTTTTCCTGCACCCTGGCCTTGAAGGCGTTGACCAGCGTGTCTTTCTGGGATTCCTTGATAAAGACATAGTCCGGGCAGATACAGGCCTGCCCGCCGTTGAACTGCTTGGCACCGGCCAGGTCACCGGCAATTTTTTCCACGTCCGCGCCTTCATCAACGATCACCGGTGACTTGCCACCAAGTTCCAGGGTCACCGTCGCCAGGTGTTTGGCGGCAGCTGCCATGACCAGCTTGCCGACACGCGTGCTGCCGGTGAAGAAGATGTGGTTAAACGGCAGCTCCAGCAGGGCCCTGGCCACACTGACGTCTCCTTCGAACAGGGCGACTTCCTGTTCGTCAAAGGCCTCGGCAATAATGGCTGCCGCTACGCTTGCGGTATGCGGGCACAGGTCAGTGAGCTTGACCATGCAGCAGTTGCCGGCGGCGATAGCGGCGGCCAATGGCCCCAGCACCAGGCCCAGGGGGAAATTCCAGGGCCCGAGGATCAGGCACACACCGCGGGCCTCGTAAACGATCTCGGCCTTGTCTTCCGGGTTCATGGACGTGGGCACTTCCACCGGTGCCATCCAGGCATCGAGATTGTCGATATTACGCTGGATATTGCCAGTGACATTCATCACCTCGGTAATGCGGATTTCCTGTTCCGGTTTGCGCGTGTCCTTGCGTACTGCCGCCACGATGTCGTCCGCGTGGTTTTCAACGGCAGTTTTCAGTTTCTGCAGCAGGGCTTTGCGATCTTCGGCTGAGGAGGCCTTCATGGTCCACTGGTGGGCTTGCTGAAGTTTGAAGATGCGTGTGATGTCTGTGGTGATATCGGCTGCGGATTGTGTTGCGGCAGTGGACATGGAATACCTCGGATGGGATTTCGATGGAACAGGATGATTTTTATATCACCTGATTATACGCAAGGCAGGCTTGTTTGGCTTGGTCCTGCTGCGCAGGATAGTTTCAGGCTTTTTTGACAAACTCGGATTTCAGCTTCATGGCACCAATGCCGGGAATCTTGCAGTCAATATTATGATCGCCTTCGACCAGGCGTATGTTTTTCACCTTGGTGCCAATTTTGACCGTTGAAGAGGAGCCTTTCACCTTGAGGTCCTTGATGACGACCACCGAGTCACCGTCCTCAAGGATTGCGCCGTTGGAGTCCTGTATGGAAGGGCCATGGTCAGCATCGCTGTCGTCGCCGGAGGCTGACCACTCATGGGCGCATTCGGGACAGACCAGCAACAGACCGTCTTCGTAGGTGTATTCACTTTGACATTTCGGGCAGGGTGGAAAGCCGGGCATGGGTTTTATCCTGATTGTAAAAACAGCCTGTCTCTGGAAAGGCAGCAAGTATAACGCAAGCAATGGATTGATAGTTTGTCAGCTATACATTTCCTTTAGCCTGTAGACAACGTCAAGCCATCAGCTGAATTAAAACCTGTCCGTTGTTAATGACGGTATTTTGAAAACAGCCAGGATCCCAATGTCAGCAGCACGTACAACACCACGATAAAGACCATCTGCATGGGCTGGTTCATAATTTCATAGTAGAAAATGAACAGTGTGCCCGCCAGTAGCCCAACGAAGGCAAACACCGTCAACGCTGTGGAGGAGTCGGTCTTGTCACGTATCCGGAAATTGGCATAGGCCATCAGCAGGGACACGATGAGAAAGGTGACGCTGCCAAATTCGACGATCATTTCCAGGCCACCGATTAGCACCAGGGCGAGGGAAAGACACGCCATGCAAAGAATGGCGTTTACCGGAATATGGTCTTGCCGCTTTTCCAGAGGGCGGGGGAAGTAACCGTCCCTGGCAATCACGGACATGAGCCTGGAAGCCCCGAACAGGGTGCCGCTGATGGCACTGCTGGAAGCCAGCAAGGCACCCAGGATGACCAGCTGCCTGCCCAGGTTACCCAGGATGTCGCCGGCACCGGCAGCCAGTGCATATTCCTTGCGTGCGATGATGTCCTCAAAGGGGATGGTCAGTATCGCCCCGAGGGCGATTACCACGTAGATAAGGATTGCCAGGAAGATGGCGGCATAGATTGCCCGCGGCATGTTTTTTTCCGGCTCGTCCATTTCATTGATGGCATGGATGACCAGCTGGAAACCTTCGTACGCGACGAAGGTCAGGGAGGCCACGATCAAAACAGGCAGCAAGCCCGGGTCCGGGTTTTCCTCTAATAACACCGGCAGGGTCGTCTGACTGTTGTTGATGAGGACGAAGGAAATAATGGCGAGGATGGTCAGCTTGGCATAGACCATGAGGTCCTCGATTTTGCCCATGCCTTTCACGCTCCAGATATTGATGAGAGTGAATGCCAGGATCACGGTGCCGGCCACCAGCTTGCGCATCCATTCGCTGTCGGAAAAAGCGAAGCCGCTGATGGCATAGGAGGCAAAGGTGTAGGCATACAGGGCCAGCGTGCTGATATAACCAAACACGACCCACCAGCCGATCAGCGAGGCGGCAAAACGCGAGCGGGGAAAGGTTTTCTTGAAAAAGGAGTAGGTCGCTCCCTCGTCCATGTAGTACAGGCCAAGCTTGATATAGGAATACGCGGCCAGCGAGGCAATCACACCGCCCAGCATGATGGCCAGCGGGGTATAGGCACCAATCATGGAAACCGACAGGCCCAGGATGGTAAAAATTCCGCCGCCCACCATGCCGCCCAGCGCAATGGCAATCAGCTCGGGCAGGCCAAGAACCTTGTCGCGTTTGCGGTGGATGCCGTTGTTTTTCAGGTTCATGGGTTAGCAGACAGGCAGAGGCATTCAGACGTGCCCGTATTGTTCGGATCCGGCCAGCCAGCGCTTGATCAGCGGCTCAATCAGGTCGGGATGAGAGCTGCGGATTTTCTCTGACCACAGTTTGACCTTGGGTTGCAGATGGGCATCGCGCAGCAGGTCGGCCATTTTGAATTCCATGAGCCCCGTTTGCCGGGTGCCGAGTACCTCACCGGGGCCACGTATCTCCAGGTCTTTTTCCGCAATAAAGAAGCCGTCATTGCTCTGGCGCATGATGGACAGGCGTTCCTTGGCGATATCGGACAGCGGCGACTTGTACAGCAGCACGCAGTGACTGGCGGTGTCGCCGCGCCCGACACGACCGCGGAGCTGATGTAATTGTGCCAGTCCAAGACGCTCGGGATTTTCAATCACCATGAGACTGGCGTTGGGAACATCCACGCCGACCTCGATCACGGTGGTGGCCACCAGTAATTGTAATTCACCCTGCTTGAAGGCCTGCATGATTTCCGCCTTTTCTTTCGGCTTCATGCGGCCATGAATCAGGCCGATACGCATGTCAGGCAGCTGCTGCTGTAACTCGGCATAGGTGGCCTCGGCGGCCTGGCATTGCAGGGCTTCGCTTTCCTCGATCAAAGTGCACACCCAGTAAGCCTGGCGACCTTCGGCGCAGGCCCTGTGGATGCGTTCAATAATTTCGCCGCGCCGGGTGTCCGGGCTCAGGATGGTGTTGACCGGTGTGCGACCCGGTGGCAGTTCATCGATGATGGAATTGTCCAGGTCGGCGTAGGCGCTCATGGTCAGCGTACGCGGAATGGGTGTGGCGGTCATGATGAGCTGGTGCGGAAATCTGCCCTCCGAATTGCCTTTCTCGCGTAGCGCCAGACGTTGATGGACGCCAAAACGGTGCTGTTCATCGACAACGATCAGGCCCAGGCGGGAAAAGTTGACCCCTTCCTGGAACAGGGCATGGGTACCGACAATGACCCTGGCCTGTCCGCTTGCCATGGCTTGCAACACTTCATTGCGCTGCCTGCCCTTGATCTTGCCGCTCAGGTAAACCATGTCAATGCCCAGCGGCTCCAGCAGGGGGGCGAGGTTGAGAAAGTGTTGTTCGGCCAGTATCTCGGTCGGCGCCATGATGGCAGCCTGGTGATCATTGGCCACCGCATGCAGTGCGGCGATGACTGCCACCAGGGTTTTGCCGGAACCGACATCGCCCTGGACCAGCCGCAACATGGGTACCGTCCTGGCCATGTCCCGGGCAATCTCGCCACTGACGCGCTGTTGCGCCTTTGTCAGGTCAAAGGGCAGGGCCTCCAGCAGTTGTTGCGTAAGCCCGGTTTTATCGACGAGTGACGGTGCGGCATGTTGGTCAGCTGCCTCGCGCAGGCGGCGCAGGCACAGGTAGTTGGCCAGCAGTTCTTCAAAGGCCAGCCGCATCTGTGCCGGGTGTGTGCCGTCCTGGAGCTGCTGCAGCGAGGCATCCACTGGCGGCCGGTGCAGGTAGGCCAGGGCATCTTCCAGGGAAATGAATTTCAGTTCCTGGCTCAAGGTGTCGGGTATCAGGTCAGGTAGCGCCCTCGACCTGGCCAGGAGGGTCAGTGCCTGCTCTGTCAGGGAACGAATTCGGCCCTGGTGCAAACCTTCGGTCGTGGGATAGATCGGGGTCAGGCGATCGTCGAGCGTTTTCTCGCCACCATCGATAATCTCGTATTCCGGGTGGTAGAGTTCCACCCCGCTTTTGCCCCAGCGGCCTTCGCCGAAACAGCGGATGCGGGCACCGTCTTTCAGGGCATTTTTTTGCGCGGCACTGAAATGGAAAAAACGCAGGCTGGTAATGCCCGAGCCATCCTGGACCTTGACCAGCAGGCTGCGGCGCCGGCCGAACACGATGGCACTGCCCATGATGACCCCTTCGATAACCGCCTCCATGCCGTGACGCACTGAACCGATGGGCGTAATGCGTGTACGATCCTGGTAACGCAGCGGCAGGTGAAAGAGCAGGTCCAGCACCGTGTGGACATGGATATTGGCAAGCTTTTCCGCCAGCTTTGGGCCGACACCTTTCAGCGCGGTGACGGGCAGGGTGCTCAGATCAGTCGTCGTACCTGGGGCCGTCTTGGTGGGCGGGGAATTCATCACTGCATTCTAGGTAGAAAACGCTTTGCTCGCCACTGGATGCGCCGGGAGGAACAAGTAACGATACGTTGGGCCTTAACGAAGTATCGTAGGCCGGAAGAGGCGCAAAGCGCCGTCATCCGGCAAGGTGCCCATGGGCACCCTGAACAACTTGAACTATTTTTTACTCAAGGCGACCTGAGGCCGCCATGCCGGATGACGCTCCGCTTTTCCGGCCTACCAGCCGAGACATTTAATTTCAGGATCTCCCTATCGTTACTCGCCGAGTAACTCTTCAAGCACATACGCCGCCACATCGTGCAACTGCTCCGGTGAATAGGCAAAGCCGAAGGCGGGCATGGTGTTCCTGCCGTAATTGGCCGTGGTCATGATGTCGGATACGGTCAGCACCTTGTCCGTTAACGGAATGCCACCCTGGTGGCCGCCGGCACCATCGGGACCGTGGCAGGTTGTGCACAGGGAATTGTAGATCGTGGCGCCGGCCTCAATATCGGCGGAGCGGCCTTCGGGTGGCTCCAGGGCCAGTTCGGGAGCGGTGGCTGCCGGAGCCAGACCGGTAGCGGCCGGACCGCTGTCTTCCTCGACCGGGTCCATGTCCCCTTCCAGGGAAAACAGCCACAGGCTGTCGCCGTGTGGGCCTGATGAAAACAGGGTACCGGCGGAAATAATGGCCACATACTGTGTGCCTTCATGCATGAAGGTGCTCGCACTGCCATTGACGCCGGCATCAGTCTGGAACTCCCACAGCATGGTGCCGTCGCTTTTATCCAGGGCGACGACCCTGCCGTCGTTGCGGCCGTGAATGATCAGGCCACCGGCGGTGACCAGCGAGCCCTGCGAGCAGCTGTAGCTCCACTGCTGGCGCCAGGCGATGGTGTTGGTCCTGACATCCATGGCAGCATAAATACCGCGGCCGGGAATATCGGCCAGGCTGAAGCTGCCACCCATCCAGGAGGAGGTGTGGTTTGGCTCTGAAAGCTCCAGGTCCAGGGCGGCACCGCCAATGCGGTCATTGGCGCAGATATACAGCAGGCCGGTTTCGGGGTCATAGGCCTTCGGTGGCCAGTTCACCCCGGCCAGTGGTGTGTACAGGGCGCCTTCGGGACCAAAAGGGGTATAGGTACGGCCCTGGTTCACCAGGGTGAAGCCTTCGGGAGCGACATCAATGAAATGGGGAATAAAGTCATCGCCCACTGGAATCGGCTGGGTGGCGGCGGTGGCCTGTGCCTCCACCTGTGGTACCGGGACTTCGGGAATACCGATCAGCGGTTCGCCGGTGATGCGATCAACGATATAGAGATAACCGGACTTGCTGGCCTCGGCCAGGCCCTTGCGCATGACCCCGTCAATCTCCACATCAAACAGCACCACGGGACTGGGTGAATCGTAGTCCCAGATATCGTGATGTACCTGCTGGAAGTGCCAGCGGTATTCACCGGTGTGAGTATCAAGCGCCACGATGGACACGGTAAACAGGTTGTCCCCGGCGCGTTGTGAACCATTGAGGTCGGGTCCGGCATTGCCGGTGGTGAAATACAGCATATCCAGGTCGGGATCGACCGCGGGCGTTTGCCAGATCGGTGCACCGCCATACTGCCAGGCGTCATTGTCCTGGGGCCAGGTATCATGGCCAACTTCTCCCGGACCGGGAATGGTGTAAAAGGTCCAGATCAGTTCACCGGTCGCCGCATCGTAGGCCTTGATACGGCCACGAATGGCCTTTTCGCCGCCGGCAAAGCCGGTGATGACCATGCCGTCGTAATACAGTGGTGCGGAGGTGATGGCAAAACCCTGCAGGGGATCCTCGGCCTGCACTTCCCAGACCACCTCACCGGTGACCTGGTCCAGGGCCACCAGCCTGGCATCAAGCTGGCCCACGTAAATCAGGCCTTCGCCCATGCCCAGGCCGCGGCTCACCCAGCCGCAACAGACATTGACCCGGTTCGGGTCCAGGTTGGCCTGGTAGGTCCACAGAAATTCACCGGTTTCAATATCGATGGCAAAGACATCGTTTTCACCGGTCACCACATACAGCACACCATTGTAGAAAAGGGGTTGGGCCTGGCCGCTGTGATTGGGCCCGGCACCGGAGCCGTTCATGTGCACGCGCCACTCCGCTTTCATGTCACCGACATTGTCCCGGTTGATCTGGGTAAGCGGGGAGTAGCGCTGGTTGTACAGGTTGCCGCCATTGGTGACCCAGTTCAGTGACGGGTCCGCGAGCAGTTCATCGGCACTGAAGGCCGGAGACGGTTCGGGCTGGGCGTGCAGGTAAAAGGCACTGGATACAAGTAAAAAGCAGGTGAAAATTCGGAAAAAACCCCTGGGTAACATCGTGATCTCCGGTGTGTATGTAATTGTTTTCTGCGGGCTGGTCATATTACCTGCTTGCCGTGGCGTGGAAAAGCGCATGTAATACAGCCTGAGTGACGTCTATTAAGGCATTTAATACAATGACTTGATAAACATCTATCCGCCAGGTGACGGATACAGTGCAGGGGTCGCACATCACTCTTAGGGAACGACAAACAGAAGGACTGATCACGCCGGTTAATGGCACGGATGAAAATGGCGAACAATCACAACATTCTCCTGGTAGATGACGATCCGGGCTTTCTCGACAGCAACAGGATCTTGCTGGAAGAAGCCGGCTTTACCGTGACTATTGCCAAAGGCGGTGAAGAGGCGATCGTGCAACTGGAGGCAGGGAACTTCGACCTGGTCCTGCTGGATATCAACATGCCGCAAATTGGCGGACATGAGGTCATGGAATACATCAATGACAATAATATCCGCATTGCCGTTGTTGTTATCAGCACGGAAACCGACTTTGACAGCGTGACCCGGGCCTTTCACCTGGGCGCCTTTGACTACCTGCGAAAACCCTGCGACTTTTCTGAACTGCACAATACCCTGAACAATGCCCTGCGCAAACTGGAGCTGGACAAAAGCCTGTTGGCCCTGCGTAAACAGCTAGAACGTTCCGAACGCTTGCACCGGTTCATGATTGAAAGCTCGCCGGACATCATTTTCATCGTGGACAAGAATGGCTATTTCGCTTTTGTTAATGACCGTGCACAGGACCTGCTCAACTACAAGAAGAACGAACTGATCGGGGCACATTACTCAACCACCATCGACCCGGAATATGTCGAGAAAGCTTCCCACTGTTTCAATGAACGTCGCTCCGGTCCGCGGGCGACCCGCGATGCGGAGATCTGGCTCATGTGCAAACCCGGTGACCGCCCTGGCTGGGTCCGGGACCGCATAGCCATTGAGCTGAACTCCCTGGGCGTGTATGACAACGAGACCCGGGATGAACACGGGAATATCCAGAAGGGTGAGTATTCCGGTACCTACGTGGTAGCCCGTGATATCACCGAACGGCTGGCAACGGAAAAACTCATTCATTACCAGGCCTACCATGACCTGCTGACAAATCTGCCCAACCGCGCCCTGTTCCAGGACCGCCTGGCCAACACTATCAGCAATGCCCGGCGCGAAGATGACAAGCTGGCGGTGTTGTTCCTGGACCTGGATCGCTTCAAGGTGGTCAATGACACCCTTGGCCATTCCGTGGGGGATGAACTGCTCAAACAGGTCGGGATACGGCTCAAATCCTGCCTGCGTGAAGGCGATACCGTGGCGCGCCTGGGGGGAGATGAATTCATCGTGTTACTGCCCAACGTGGAATCGGCCAAGGTGGCCTCGGTCGTTGGTCAGAAACTGCTCGATGCCATCAAGAGTGCCTTCATGGTGGAAGGTAACGAAATTTTTGTCACCTGCAGTATCGGTATCGCGCTGTACCCCGAAGATGGCACAACGGCCGATGAGCTGATCAAGAATTCCGACACCGCGATGTATTTCACCAAGGACAAGGGCAAGAACAGTTTCAATCGCTATAGTGAAGAGATGAGCGTCATTCACAATCGCATGCTCAACATGGAGACGGAGATTCGTCGCGGCATGCGGGAAAACCAGTTTGAAGTGTTTTACCAGCCGCAGGTCAGCGCAGAGAACGGCAGCATCATCGGCGTCGAGGCCCTGCTGCGCTGGAACCATCCTGAAAAAGGCCTGATTACCCCGTCCACATTCATGTCGGTTGCCGAGGAAAGCGGGATCATTGTCGAGCTCGGTGGCTGGGTCCTGGATACGGCAATCCAGGAGGTCAAGAGCTGGCTTGATGAAGGCCTGGATGTTGGCAAGCTGGCCGTGAACTTTTCCAACAAGCAGATTGAGCAGCAAAGCTTTGTCGACATGATCACCGGCATGCTCAAGACACATGGATTGCCCGGCAACAAACTGGAAGTTGAAATCACAGAAAGTGTCCTGATGTACAATATTGAACAGACTGTTCAAAAACTCAACAGCCTGCATGATATTGGTGTCAATGTTGCCATTGATGATTTCGGAACCGGTTACTCCTCGCTCAGCCTGCTGCAGAAACTGCCTATTCACCGCCTCAAGATTGACCGCAGTTTTATCAGTGACCTGAAAGAAGGTGTTGAGCAATCAGTGATCGAGGCCATTGCCTACATGGCGAGAGGACTGAAACTGGAGATGGTGGCCGAAGGGGTCGAAAAGGATTACCAGTTACGCTACCTGCGTCACCTGCAATGTCCGGTCATACAGGGCTTCATTTACAGCCGGGCTATTCCGGCAGGCGATGCCAGGCAGCTGATCCGGGACGACGCCCGCTTTGGTGAATCGGCAATATCGAAGAAAAAAACCCAATCGGGCTGATCTCACGCGAGTGAAACAACAAGGGATCAGTTTTTCATCCGCGTTACCCGTGTCACGGGTTTGATCATCCTGACTTTTTTCATGACGTTGGCCAGGTGCACACGGTTGCGAACGGTCAGGGTCAGGTTAACGATGCTGAAACGGGCATCCCGGTCTGAAGTGCCGATCTTTTCTATGTTGCCCTCTGCCGATGAAATGGCATTGGCCAGGGTGGCAATGATGCCGCGCTGGTGTTCCAGCTCGATACGCAACTCCACGGTAAATTCACCGCCCACAGTAGGATCCCAGCGCAGGTTGACGTACTTCTTGGGATCGTTACGGATCTCTGCGACGTTGTTGCAGGTTTCACGATGCACAATCATGCCGCGGCCGCTGCTCACATAGCCGACGATGGGGTCACCGGGAATCGGGTGGCAACACTTGGCAAAGGACATGAGCATGCCCTCGGCGCCGCGAATGGCCATGGAGGAATCATCCTGGTCGGTTGGCAACTCCTCGCCTTCCTCGGAGGGGATCAGGCGACGGGCAACGATGAAGGCCATGCGGTTGCCCAGGCCGATATCTTCGAGCAGGTCATCCAGCACATCGAAATCCGTTTGCTCCAGCAGGCCGCCAATCTTTTCCTTGGAAATATTGGACAGGTGGTAACCGAAACTGGACAGGGTCTTGTTGAGCAGCCGGCGTCCCAGGGCAATGGCCTCGCTGCGGCGCTGGTTTTTTAGGAAGTGGCGAATATTACTGCGCGCCTTGCCGGTAACAACAAAGCCCAGCCATGCAGGATTGGGCTGGTTGCCCGAGGCAATAATTTCCACGGTCTGCCCGCTTTGTAGCCTTTCACTCAATGGGGCCAGGCGCTTGTTGATCCGGCAGGCAACACAGGAGTTGCCGACATCAGTGTGCACGGCATAGGCAAAATCCACCGGCGTGGAGCCGGCCGGCAGTTCCAGGATGGCCCCCTTAGGCGTGAAGACATAGATCTCGTCGGGGAACAGGTCGGTTTTGACATGCTCGATAAACTCCAGGGAGTTGCCGGCATGTTTTTGCATTTCCAGCAGGTCCTGCACCCACTGGCGCGCACGGATATGACTCTGGTTGGGCGTGTCATCGGAGGACTTGTACAGCCAGTGCGCGGCAATACCGTTGTTGGCCATCTGGTCCATTTCCTCGGTGCGAATCTGGATTTCAATGGGCACACCGTGCATGCCAAACAGGGTGGTATGCAGTGACTGGTAGCCATTGACCTTGGGAATGGCAATGTAATCCTTGAACTTGCCAGGCACTGGTTTGTAAAGACTGTGTACGGCACCAAGAATGCGGTAGCAGGTGTCTACTTCATCGGTAACGACACGAAAGGCAAACACGTCGGTGATCTCGCGAAAGGAGCGGCGTTTGTCGCGCATCTTGCGATAGATGCTGTACAGGTGTTTTTCACGACCAATCACCCGGCCGGGCAATCCTTCCCGCTTCAGGCAGGCTTCAAGGGCGGTTTGCACCTGGGACACCAGCTCCTTTCGATAGCCACTAACATTCTTGACCGCTGCATCGATGCGCGGTGCCCTGAGGGGATACAGTGTCTTGAACCCGCGTTCTTCAAACTCCAGGCGAATGTTGTGCATACCCAGGCGGTTGGCTATCGGTGCGTAAATTTCCAGGGTCTCGCGCGCAATGCGTTTTTGCTTGTCCGGGCTCAGCACTTCCAGGGTGCGCATGTTGTGCATGCGGTCGGCAATCTTGACCAGGATAACGCGAATGTCCTTGGCCATGGCCAGGGCCATTTTCTGGAAGTTTTCTGCCTGTGCCTCGGCACGCGTGGAAAACTCGATCTTGTTCAGCTTGCTGACACCGTCAACCAGGTTGGCCACGGTTTCACCGAACTGGCCTTCGATTGCTTCCCGGTCGATGCCGGTGTCCTCGATGACATCGTGCAGCATGGCAGCGATCAGGCTCTGGTGATCCATGTGCATCTCGCGCAGGATTTCGGCCACGGCCAGCGGATGGGTGACATAGTCTTCCCCGGTGCGACGGTACTGGCCGTCATGGGCCTGCTCGGCATAAAAATAGGCGCGACGGACCAGGTCCACCTGGGCCGTGCCCATGTAGCTCAGGTCCTTGGTAAAAGTTTCAATAGAGGTCATATCGACTCGTCAATGGCGTCCAGTACTACCAATAATGGGGGCTGGCGGTGACAAGTGCAAGAAGCGGACACCGACCAGGGTGTCCGCATAATCAGGATAATTACTGTGCTGGAAACAGGCCGGGGTCGGCCTGGCAGGGATTCGGGAATTTACTGGCTGTCTTCGTCAGCAGGATCAACATCCGGCTGTGCAGCTTCAGGTGCTGCGTCGCCATCTTCAGGAATCAGGACGGCGTCCATGGCTTCCTCAATGGAGATGTCGTTCTTTTTCTGGGCTTCTACACCCACGACCTCTTCAGTGTCTTCTTCCGGAATGGCAGTCAGGATGGAAGAGTCGACATGACCTTCGGCGATTTCCCTCAGGGCAAGCACGGTAGGCTTGTCATTGTCTTCGGATACCATGGGGTCCTTGCCGCCGGTCTGCAGCTGGCGGGCGCGTTTGCTGGCAATCATGACCAGGTCAAAACGGTTCTCAACATTGTCCAGGCAATCTTCAACAGTGATACGAGCCATAATCTTACCTATTTTCAGGGGTTGCGGAGTTTTCTAGCCCCCCAGATCGCATGCTCTGCGGGGGCGGGCATTATAAAGAGGCAAGCGGTAAGAGGCAAGGGACCCGTAGGGCCATCATCCGGGCTCGAAAACGCCGGAGATACCGCAGCGTCGTAGGTCGGGATAGGCGCGAAGCGCCGTTTCCCGACGTTGGATGCGCCACTATCAGTCAGTGATGGAATAATGTCGGCAAACGCCCCTGCGGGGCTATGCCGGCCTACAGAATTTCAGGATTCGCTGGATTTTCTACCCCTGAACCAGCTTGCGCAACAACTCGCCGTTCACATCCTTCTGGTGGGTTTTGCTCAGGCGGGCGCTGCGAATCACGGCCTGCAGGTCTTCCAGGGCGGTCTCGAAGACATCGTTGATGACAATGTAGTCTGCCTGGTCAAAATGGGATATCTCGTTCACTGCGGCGGCCATGCGTTTTTCGATCACGTCGGCATCGTCCTGGGCCCTTTTGGTGAGTCGTTCCCGCAGTGACTCCAGCGATGGTGGCAGGATGAAAATGCTGACTGCTGCCGGCATCAGGCCCTGCACCTGGCTGGCGCCCTGCCAGTCAATCTCAAGAATGACATCCCAGCCATCGATCAGGCGCTGCTCAACCCAGGCCTTCGAGGTGCCGTAAAGATTGCCAAAGACCTCGGCATGTTCCAGGAAGGCATTGTCGGCTTCCATTTGCCTGAACTCGTCAACACTGACGAAGTGATAGTTCTCGCCATTGGATTCACCGGGGCGCTTGTCGCGGGTGGTGTGGGAAATGGAAACGCATAAAGAAGTACCGGCCGTGCTTGCTGCTTCCAGCAAGGCATTGACCAGGCTGGTTTTACCTGCCCCTGATGGTGCCGATACAAGAAAGAGGATGCCCCTGGCCATATGTAGAATGTCTTCCTGCTTTTTATAAAGTGCCTTCAGTGGCACCGGTGTTATTCGATGTTCTGTACCTGTTCGCGCATCTGCTCGATGAGCACCTTCAGCTCAACGGCATTGAGCGTGGTTTCGGTGACAACGGCCTTGGAACAAATGGTGTTGGCTTCCCGGTTCAACTCCTGCATCAGGAAATCCAGGCGCCTGCCCACAGGTTCGTTGCGGCCCATCACATGTCGGCTTTCCTTGACGTGGGCTTCCAGCCGGTCAATTTCCTCGGCAATGTCGGCCTTCTGCATGATCAGCGTGAGTTCCTGTTCCAGGCGTCCCGGTTCCACCTCCGTTTCAAGATCGGCAATCTGGTCACGTAGCCTGTCTTTCTGGGCCTTGAGAATATCGGGCAGCGAGGCGCGGATGTCGGCAACGATGGACTCGATACTGCTCATGCGGGACTCAATGGCCGTTTTAAGTTCTGCTCCTTCCCGGGCCCTATGCTCAGCCAGCAGTGTCACGGTGTCCTTGAACAAGGCCAGGGAGGCTTTTTCCAGTTCCTTCGCATCGAGCTCCTGGTCCTGGATGATGCCTGGCCATTTCAGGATCTCCAGAGGACTTGGGCTGGAAGTGCTGCCGGTAGTGGCCTCGACCTGGGCGATGGCCTTGCCAAGCTGGACCAGCTGCTCTTTGTTGATGGGAATCCGGCTGCCTTCCGAGACATCGGCAATGAACTTGAGCTGTGCTTCCACCTTGCCACGACTGAGGCTGTTGCGCAGCTGGTCGCGCAGGCGGGGTTCAATGGGACGAAACTGCTCGGGAAGACGGAAAACCGGTTCGAGATAGCGGTGGTTGACTGAACGGATTTCCCAGATCAGGGAGCCCCAGGCAAAGTCGGCCTGCTTGCGGGCAAAAGCGGTCATGCTGCTTGTCATAGAATGGCCAGGTGCAATCTGATTAAGTGGGAACGAACTATAGCGGAATTGCATTCCATTATAAAATGCACCGTTCAGGCGTCATGGGCGCAATCCGGGAAGCATTGTCAGCCATATTCTGGTACGGTCTGTGCCCCCGGCAATACAAGAAAATTGAAGAGGCAGTAAATGACAGAAGATTCAGGCAAACGTCCCAGCGGCAGGCAGGCAAACGCGATGCGGGAAATCCGTATTACAAGAGATTTCACCAAGCATGCCGAAGGCTCCGTGCTGGTAGAGTTTGGCGACACCCGCGTCATCTGTACGGCCTCTGTTGAGGAAAATGTACCCCGATTTCTCAAGGGCAGCGGCCAGGGCTGGGTAACGGCCGAGTACGGCATGTTGCCGCGCTCTACTGGCAGCCGCATGGACCGGGAAGCTGCGCGCGGCAAACAGAGCGGGCGTACCCAGGAGATCCAGCGCCTGATCGGACGTTCACTGCGCGCGGCACTGGATATGAAGCTGCTGGGTGAAAACACTATCAAGATAGATTGTGATGTCATTCAGGCCGATGGCGGTACACGGACAGCAGCCATCACCGGCGGATGTGTCGCGCTTGTCGATGCCATTAACCACATGCTCGAGAAAAAACTGATCACCAAAAACCCGATTCAGCGCATGATTGCCTCCGTGTCTGTTGGTATTTGCCAGGGTGAACCGGTGCTGGATCTTGATTACCTGGAAGACTCGTCGGCCGAAACCGACATGAATGTGGTAATGACCGACCAGGGCGGCTTTATCGAAATCCAGGGAACCGGCGAAGATGGCCAGTTCAGCATGGATGAACTCAATGCGCTGATCGATCTTGCCCGCCTGGGCATAGAACAGCTGTTTGACCAGCAAAAAGCCGCTCTGGGGCAACTGGCACCTTGAGGACGGTGCGGATCATCACAAAAACATCAATACACGTTTCAACACCCGTACCAGGAAGGCCCTGGTACTGATCGGAAAGGCAGGAATAAGACATGCAGGACTACCAGAAGTTGTTTCTAAACTACGTCACAGAACACAATATATTGCGTTTTGGCGAATTTACCCTGAAATCAGGGCGCAAAAGCCCCTATTTCTTCAATGCCGGCCTGTTCAATACCGGTGCGGCCCTGGGGTTTCTAGGTAGCTGTTATGCGAAGGCCGTCAATAATTCGGGGCTTGATTTTGATATCATCTTCGGTCCGGCCTACAAGGGTATTCCGCTGGCGTCAGCGTCCTCAATTGCATTTTGGCAGGAATTCAAGCAGGATATTCCGTGGTGTTTTAACCGCAAGGAAGCCAAGGATCACGGGGAAGGTGGCAATATTGTCGGTTCTGAATTGAAGGACCGGGTACTGGTCATCGACGACGTCATCACTGCCGGCACAGCTATTCGCGAAACCATGGACCTTATTTCTGCGGCTGGTGCAAAAGCGGCAGGTGTTGTAGTCGCCCTGGATCGCCAGGAAAAGGGCAACTCGGAACTGTCAGCTATCCAGGAAATTGAAAAAGAGTTTTCAATTCCGGTGATCAGCATTATTAACCTCCAGCAGATTATTGGTTACCTGGAGGAGCAGCAGGATGAAGCACTCGGAAATTACCTGGGTGCGATGAAAGAATATCAGCAACAATACGGTATATAGAGAAACCGGAAACTTGAAGATGCGGCCAGGAATGAAAGGCCCTGTCGAATGATGAAACATCTAAGGCAACATATTATCGCTGTTCTTGTACTGACGCTGTCGGCTTCAGTGGCCACGCCGTTGTTTGCCGCCAACCTTTACAAGTACAAGGATAACCAGGGTAATGTTTTCCATGGTACCCAGGTCCCGCCCGAGTACGTGAAAAACGGCTACGAAGTCATCAACGAAAAAGGCCAGGTGATCCAGGTGGTCGAACGTACCCTGACTGCCGAGGAAAGAGCGGCCCAGGCAGATGCCATCGCAGCCCGCGAGCAGGACCTGGAAGCACAACAGCGCCAGGAAGAAGAGGACCGGCTGTTGCTGCGTCTGTATCGCTCACCGGATGAAGTCATTCGTCGTCGTGACAGCACGGTGGAAGAACTCGATGCCCAGGTCACGGCCCTGAGCGGTTTGCTGCAATCTGCCGAGCGCCGGGTTACCCAGCTGGAGTCCACCGTCGAGAGCAGTGCCAGTGCCGGCAATGAACCGCCTGCGACAGTGTTAAGCCAGCTGGAAGATGCCACCGAAGAGCGTGATCGTCTTGCCAGGCAGGTTGCCAGGATTGAGGAAGAAAAGCAGGAAACTATTGAAACGGCCGAGAAAAACATCAACCGCCTGAAAGAATTGCTCAATCTCGATTAACGTGGATCTTCAAGGCGCCGGGTTCCCGAAACGCCTTTCTAGCCGCCAGGTTGGCGGAACAAGCCCTGATTCAGATATTGCCATTGCTCGGCCCACTGGTCTGTGGGCTTCTGGTAGAAATCCGTGCGCACGTACTGGCTGATCTTCCCTTCGATAAAGGTCAACAGCAGGTTGGACGTCACCGACGGGCTCAGGCTGGTACGCACGCCTTCCCGTATTTCGGCTTCCCGAAAAATCTGTTTCAGCTGGGTATCCAGGCGGCTGTAGACCTGGCTGGCACGGTCACGCAGGCGGTCGGTTTCACCCACCAGGGCATCACCGTTGAGGACCCGGCTGATACCGGGATTTTTCTCGGCGAAGGTCAGCATCAGGAGGATAATTTTTTCGCACTGGACCAGTGCCGTGGAGCCTTCGCTGAGAATGCGGGAGATACGGGAAAACAGGGTGTCTTCCATGAAGCCGATCAGGCCTTCAAACATCCGCGCCTTGCTGGGAAAATGACGGTACAGCGCGGCTTCGGAAACACCGACTTCTGCCGCCAGTGAGGCCGTTGTGATCCTGCCGCCGGGATGATTCTCCAGCATCTGTGCCAGGGCCCGCAGAATTGCTTCTTTCTTTGCACCTTTTTCTTTTGCTGCCATGTCAGTGTCCTGTCTCCCTTTGCGGGTGTCAGTGTTTGTTGGTGATCAGCGTACCGATGCCTTCGTCGGTGAATACTTCCAGCAGCACCGCGTGGGGCACCCTGCCATCAATTATCTGCGCGCTGTTGACGCCGGAATTGACAGCATCCAGCGCACAATTGATCTTGGGCAGCATACCGCCATGGATAGTGCCGTCGGCAATCAGGTCATTGACCTGGGCTGTCGTCAAACCGGTCAGCACCTTGCCGTCGGCATCCTGGACACCGGCAATGTTGGTCAGCAGGATCAGTTTTTCGGCCATGACCATCTGGGCCACCTTGCCGGCGACGATATCGGCATTGATGTTGTAGGACTGGCCGGATTCATCGGCACCGATGGGGGCAATGACCGGAATGAAGTCGCTGCCTTTGAGCATTTCGATGATGTCAGGGTTCATCCAGGCCACTTCGCCGACATGCCCGATATCGATGATTTCGGGGGCTTCCATCTCCGGGGTTTTGTGAGTGACCTTCATCTTGCGTGCGCGGATGAAGTCGCCGTCCTTACCGGTGATGCCGATGGCCTTGCCGCCATTCTTGTTCAGCAGGCTGACAATTTCCTTGTTCACCAGGCCACCCAGGACCATTTCCACCACGTCCATGGTGGCCGAATCTGTTACGCGCATGCCGCCGACAAAGTCGGACTTGATGTCCAGCTTTTCCAGCAACTGGCCAATTTGCGGGCCGCCGCCGTGAACCACGATGGGGTGCATGCCCACCAGCTTCATCAGCACGATGTCCCTGGCGAAGCTGTTTTTCAGTGCTTCGTCGGTCATGGCATTACCGCCGTACTTGACCACGATGGTCTTGCCGGTGAATTGCTGGATATACGGCAGGGCCTCGGTCAGGACGCTGGCAATATTTTTCGCTGCACTGAGATCAAGGGTCATGGATAAATCCAAATCGTTATTAAGCGAATGCTTACTTACTACTGAGTGCTCGAATTATAAGGGGAAAAAGGGGAAAAGGGGAAATTTAGAGGCAAGAGGCAGGAGGCAAGAGACAAGGAACAACACGTCGGGCATTAACGAAATGTCGATATTTTGTAGGTCGGATAAGGCCGTCAGGCCGCCATCCGACATTTTCACCATTGCTGGAAGTGTGGGCACAGGCGATCGGTGATCGCCATGTCGGATGGCGCTCCGCTTATCCGACCTACAATAAATTGCCGGATTATCCGGAAAACTCTTTACAGAAAATTTCCAGGAACAATCCTGTCTTGCCTCTTGCCTCTTGCCTCTTGCCTCTTGCCTCTTGCCTCTTGCCTCT
>CAZROW010000024.1:14615-40066 GCA_964601805.1 uncultured Enterobacteriaceae bacterium | reverse complement strand
TGCCACCCGGTGTGAGCTATGAATTATCCAGCCTGGAACTGGCCTCGCGCCTGTCCTTTTTCCTGTGGAGTTCAATTCCCGATGAAACCCTGCTGGAAATTGCCGCCGATGACGGCCTGAAAGATCCCGACGTGCTGGATGCCCAGGTGGAGCGCATGCTCAAGGATCCACGTGCTGCCAACCTGGCCAACAATTTCGGTTTCCAGTGGCTGGGCCTGGCTGAACTGGACAATATCACTCCGGACGGGCAGTTATTCCGGGATGTGGATCGCAACATTCGTGCAGACCTGACCCAGGAATCCCTGATGTTCCTGCAAAGCATTTTCAGTGCTGATCGCAGTGTGCTGGACCTGCTCACTGCTGATCACACCTTCCTGAATGAAAACCTGGCCCTGCATTACGGTATTACGGATGTTCGCGGTTCCGAATTCCGCCGCGTGACACTGGACAATGAAAGACGCTGGGGCCTGCTGGGTAAGGGCGGGGTGCTGATGGTGTCGTCCTATCCGAACCGGACATCCCCGGTATTGCGCGGCGCCTGGCTGCTGGAAAATATCCTGGGTACGCCGCCTGCCGCGCCACCGCCTGATGTCGAGGGCTTTGTTGAAATCGAGGAAGGCGAGACGTTCACCACGGTGCGAGAACGCCTGGAGACCCATCGTGCGAATCCGTCCTGCAACTCCTGTCACGGGGTAATCGATCCGCTGGGCTTTGCCCTGGAAAATTTCGATGCCGTGGGCAGGTGGCGTGATGAAGACCGCATGGCACGCTCTCCAATTGATGCATCCGGGGTCCTGGCCGATGGCACACTGGTCGAGGGACCGGTGGCATTGCGTGAGGCCATTCTCAGGCGACCTGACCAGTTCGTACAGACATTCACCGAAAAACTGATGATTTTCGCCCTGGGGCGCCGAATAGAATACCCGGATATGCCCACAATCCGCCGTATTGTGCGGGAAGCAGCGGCTGAGGATTACCGCTTTTCTGCCCTGGTGAAGGGCATCGTCAGCAGCGACCAGTTCAGGCTTAAATATGAACAGGGGCCGGAATTAGCGGCAAATTCCCTGGCACAGGAGTAAACTGGCCGTACAGGGAATGACCAGAGGCCTTATATAAAGCATTAATATACTGTTATATATGGCCCCACATACTTTTGTTATATTGGCCGGTAGGTTGTTATATCAAGTAGTTGTTACATAGAAAGCAGAAAGAACGAACAGGTAACTATCAAATTTTAGAGCGATCCAGAGGGGATCCAGGGAAAGACACATGTTCATCACCAAGAAACACCTGTCACGCAGGACCATGTTACGCGGTATGGGAACAGCCATCGGCTTGCCGTTACTGGACGCCATGATTCCGGCAGGTACTGCCCTGGCACAAACGGCTGCCTCCCCGAGCCCGAAGATGGGCTTTTTCTATTTCCCCCATGGCGCCATCATGGACAAGTGGACGCCCGCCACCACGGGGTCCGATTTTTCCATCACCCCGATCCTGAAACCCCTGGAAAAATTCCGTGACCAGATGACCATTGTCAGCGGCCTGCGTAACCGCGCCGCAGAGGGCGCCGGCGTGCATGCCACGTCTCCGGGTACGTGGTTGAGCTGTGCTTCACCTTTTGCGGTGGATGAAAGTGACCCCAACTACGGTATTTCCGCTGACCAGATTGCTGCCCAGCATATCGGCCAGGACACACCGTTCCCGTCGCTGGAACTATGTACCGAAGTGAAGGCCTCCAGCGCCGGTGCCTGCGATGCCAACCTGGGTTGCGGCTACGGCTCCACGATCTCCTTTCGCGCACGCACCCAGCCTTTGCCGCTGGAGCATAATCCGCGCAAACTGTTTTTCCGCATGTTTGGCCAGGGTGATACCGCTGCCGAACGTGATTCCATCATGAACCAGAAGTTCAGCCTGCTGGACATGGTCTCTGAAAGCGCCTCTTCCCTGACCAGCCGGCTCGGCAATGCCGACCAGCAGCGCATGGAGGAGTACCTGGAATCGGTCCGTGATGTAGAGAAACAGGTAGAGAAACTGGGCCAGCAGGACTTTACCGGCATCGACATTCCCGATGCGCCCCTGGGTGTACCCGGTAACTGGGAGCAGCACATCAACCTGATGTATGACCTGACCGCACTGGCTTACGAGGCCGAACTGACCCGTATTACCAGCATGATGATATCCGCTGAAATCAGCATGCTGACCTATAACCAGATCGGTATTTCCGATGCCTACCATCCGCTGTCCCACCATCGCTATGTGCAGGCCAACATGGACAAGTGTGCGGTCATCCAGAATTACCACTCCCGCATTTTTGCCCGCTTCCTGGAGCGCCTGAGTAACACACCGGACGGTGATGGTTCCCTGCTGGATCATTCCATCCTGCTGTACGGCAGCAACATGAGTGACTCCAATTCCCATAATGCCAACCCGCTGCCTTCCACGATCTTTGGTAAAGGCTACGGCCGCATCAAGGGTGGACAGCATTTGCAATACGCCGCCGACACACCGCATGCCAACCTGATCCTGACCCTGCTGGACCGGGCCGGCATACCGGGCATTGATTCCCTGGGCGACAGCACCGGCATTTTCTCGGAAGTCTGATATGCCTGGCTGCAATTTTTTCACCCGTCTGCGCAGTCTGCTCTTATGTGTATGTGCCCTGTCGGCATTACTGCTGACCAATACAGCAATGGCGCAGGACTCCCTGCCAGACCTGGTAGAAGCCGGCAATATTGAAGCTGCACTGGAATTGATTGCCGACGGGGTTGATGTCAACCAGCCTTCAGTCGATGGCACGACAGCCCTGCACTGGGCGGTCTACCGGAAAGAGGTGGACCTGGTTGAACGTCTGCTCGAGCAGGGTGCGAATCCGGATACCAGTAATGATTACTATGCCACGCCCATGACCGTGGCTGCAGTGCATGGTGAATTCGACATCATGAAAGCCCTGCTGGAAGCCGGCGGTGATCCTGAATCCGCCAACCAGGACGGCCAGACCCTGTTAATGGCAGTCACCCGCACCGGGCATGTTGATACTGCAGAATTGTTACTCGAGCATGGCGCCAACGTCGATGCCCGGGAAAACTGGGGTGGCCAGACTGCCCTGATGTGGGCAGCCTCCCAGAGTCAGCCGGACATGGTGCAACTGCTGGTCTCAGCGGGCGCGGATGTTGATGCCCGCGGCAAGGACAATGCCTGGCCGCGCTACATCACTTCCGAGCCTCGTAACAAACCCCTGGACCCGGGTGGCTACACCCCCTTGCTCTATGCCGCACGTGAAGGTTGCATGGATTGCATTACCGCGTTGCTGGAAGGCGGTGCCGATATTGACCTTCCTGATCTCTGGGGCCAGACGCCCCTGTTGATGGCCACACTGAACATGCATTGGGATGCGGCAGACCTGCTCATTGAGCGTGGTGCAGATATACATCGCTGGGACTGGTGGGGTCGTACCGCCCTGTATAACGCCATCGACCTGAACCTGTTGACCAGCAGCCGCCGTGGCGATTTACCCTCCACCGATGAGTTGTCCGGGCTGGATATCGCCAGGATTCTGCTCGACAGGGGCATCAACGTTGATATGCGCCTGAAGAAGGAGCCGCCGTTTCGCTCCGGTGGTGACCGTGGTTATACCGATGGCAGTCCGGACGCCCGTGTTCTCAGTGGCGGTGCGACAGCCCTGCACAAGGCCGCCAAGGCCGGTGATATCGAAGCGGTAGAATTGTTATTGTCCTATGGTGCCAATGTGCATGCCGCCAACAAGGTTTACGAAGTCACCCCCATGCTGACAGCAGGTGGTGTCTGGCGTGTTTATGGCATCTTCATGGAATATCCCATCTCCGGAGAATTCAAGACCGGTGCCGATGCGGTGACCATCATGAAAATGCTGCAGGAAGCCGGTGCCGATATCCATGGCGTGGCGGCCAACGGCCAGAATATTGTCCATGGCTCTGCCAAGGCGGGCTGGAACGAGGCTTTGCAGTTTGCCTGGGAACAGGGCGTGGATTTCCAGGCCAGGGATGTAGGCGGTATGACGCCCCGCGATCTGGCAGTGAAGATGGGTCATACGGAAACCGTCGAATTCATTGATGCCCTGCTGGATAACTGAACCTGCCATGCGATTCATCCACGCTGCTTTACTCTGTCTGCCCTTGCTGGCACTGACCGTCCAGGCCCAGGTGCCCAATGATGTGGCGACCAGGAATGCGATCCTGGACCGGCTTCCCGAAGGGGTCACCGCCGAAACGGCCACTGCCGACCAGCTTGCCCAGAGTGCCCTGGAACTGGCATTGAAGGTCAACAGTGAAGGGGAAGAAACCAAGCTGACCCAGGCGGAAATGGAAGCCAACCTGACCCGGATCATGTACACCCTTGGTGAAATGACACGCAACGGTGAGTTCAAAAATGCGCCGCGTTTCGGTGACAAAAACCCACCGGGGCGTCTCTATACCCGCGTGTTGAACGTAGCCTCCAGCAACCTCGATGTTGCCTCCGAAACCTACTACGGCACCACTACCCAGTTCATTATTGGCCTGACGGCCGCCATGCGTGAAGGGCAGAACCTGCTCAATGGTGCACAGAGTAATGCCATCACACGCAAATAATTGATACAGACATAAGCCGACAATGATAAAAACAATAAAGTCGGTTGCACATGAAATCTAAGGGGTCAGCTACTCTCGTCAACCGAGAGGCTGGCCTTTTTTATTCGGGGCTAAAGCCCCTTCCTACCATGTTCAGGTATATTCTGTTAGGGATTACAAAAAGGATAGTTAAACTGTGTAGGAAGGGGCTTTAGCCCCGAAGAATGTGTCACTGAATTTTTTAAATCCGGGAAATACCAAGGGGAAATTAGTCTGATGTCTATTAATTACAGGATGTTCCTGCCGTTACTGGCAGTATTGTTCCAGATAACGTTGTCCAATGCCGCCCTGGCCCAGTACGACCTTGATGCCCTGGCACGGGATGTGGATCGCGCGGAATCCATGCGGGCTGTAAAAAAACTGCAGCGCACCTATGCCCAGTATGCCCAGTTCGGTCTCTGGAACGAGATGGCTGACCTGTTTGCCGATAACGCCGAATTCCTCTTTGATGAAACCAGCCTGCAAGGACGCGAAGCCATTCGTGATTACCTGGTGAATGAGGTTGGTGGCGGCCAGCAGGGTTTGCCGCCTGGCGCAGTGAATACACAGATAATTGACCATCCGGTCGTTAACCTGTCTGTAGACGGCGAATCCGCGGAGGGCCGTTGGTACGGGTTTTATCTGCTCAGCGATGACCAGGGCAACGCCAGTATTGAGGGCAGTGTCTTTGAAAATGATTACGTGCGCGAGGATGGTGCCTGGAAAATCAGCAAGCATCATCGTTATCCGCAGTATGCCGGCCCCTATAAGAATGGCTGGAATAACTGGAAGGGCAGGGACCTGGCTATCCTGCCCTACCATTTCACACCGGATGAAAGCGGTATTCCCATACCGGCACCGCAAGGCCCGGCACCGGCCAGCCAGGTGAGTCTTTCTGACCTGGAAGAACGGATTGCCATCATGAACGATGAGTCCCTGGTGCGGAATCTGCAGGCCGCCTATGGTTATTACGTCAACCGGCGGATGTGGACCGATGTCACTGACTTGTTTGCTAATGATGGTGTCTATGAATTTGGTGGCAACGGGATTTATGAAGGCAGGGCGGGAGTCCGCCGGGCACATGAGCGCATGGGGCCGGAAGGCTTGAGTTGGGGCATACTCAATGATCGCCTGCAGTTTGACACTGTCGTGAGCCTGATGCCTGGCCGTCAACATGCACAGGTCCGTGGCATTGAAATGGCCATGATTGGTGATGTGGAAAACGAGGAAGCGTTCTGGGAAGTCTCGGTCTTCAGGAATCTCTTCGTGAAAGTCGATGGCTTGTGGCAAGTGCAGGAAATGCGCGTGTTCCCGGTATTTCGTGCTGACTATTTCCAGGGCTGGGGCAAAAGCCGGATCATGCAGTCACTCACCGGGGAACTGGCGCCTGACAAGCCCTTGCCCCGCGCTGACCGGGGCGAGCAGGATCGCCTGATTCCTGATTTTGTCTCGCGGCATCCGGTAACCGGAGTAGCAGTGAAAGCGCCCGCAGGGATGAAACTGGTGGCCTCTACACCATTGTCGCGCCTGTCGCCCGGTGGTCGTAAAACACAAACCGGTATGACTGACGAACGCCTCAATGAGGCGCGGCGCAAACTCCGAATGGCCACGGCCTACGATGGCGCGGAGCATGTCTCATCTTCCTATGGCTACTACGCCGATGACTCCCAGTGGGACTGGTTGTCTGAACTGTTCGGTAATACCGGGACCAAGCAGGTTCCCTTTGCCGGGTACTACACCAGCTTTCCGCGTATTTCCAAGGCGCTGTTCCTGGAATATGGTGACCCGGTCAGCCTCGACACAAAGAAAACGGGTATTGCCTTTCACTGGCGCATCCAGCCGGTCATTATCGTTGCGCCCGATGGCCGCTCGGCGCGCCTGCGAACCTACCTGTTTCACCCGAATACCTACAAGGACCGCTCCTCAACCCTGTTCGGGGCCATCTATCCGGATGACCACCTGATCCTTGAAGAGGGCATCTGGCGCCTGTGGAACCTGTCTCTGGATGAACCCTATTTTGAGATGCCTGACTGGGAACGCGGCTGGGCGGGAGTGAACATGCCCGAACCGGAAGGCGCTGCGCCGCCGGCAAGACGCTTCCGTGATCCTGAAGGCCCCAAGCGTTACTTTGGTGCCGAGCTGGTGAAGCAGTACCGACCTGATGTACCAATCAATGAGTTGGGGGTCCTGCAGGAGCATTTTCGTGGCGGCACCGGGGAACCCTGGGATTGGCCGATGATCCTGCCCATGTGGTGGGGCTACAAGAATCCCGTCAGCGGCAGGCAGCCGGAGTTGTTCCTGCCAGATTGCGTGCCCTGTGAGTATGACCCGAACATGAGCATGACCAATCACGGTTATATCCTGCCGTCGACAGAACCGGTGCGCAGTGAAGATTGACGGTCAGGGACAATGTCGTAGGTCGGCATAGGCCAAAGGCCGTTTGCCGACATGGAGGCTTGTCTTTGTCGGCAAACGCTTCGCTATGCCGACCTACGCTTCCAGGTTCGGCAAGGCCGCGATACCGGCCCAAGCGACATTCAATACCTAGACCACCAGCCCGGCCACGTAACCTGACGACCAGGCCCACTGGAAATTGAAACCGCCCAGGTGACCGCTGACATCCAGCACCTCCCCGACGAAATAGAGTCCCGGCTGCTGCTTCGCTTCCATGGTTTGCGAGCTGATACCGTTGGTGTCCACGCCACCCAGGGTGACTTCAGCGGTGCGATAGCCTTCGGTGCCCGAGGGTTTCAGGGTCCAGGCATTCAATTGTTTTCCCAGCTCTGCAAGACGTTGATTACTGAACTCTGCCAGCGGTTTTTCCGCCTCCCCGGGCCACCACATGGATTGCAGTTCCAGAACCAGTGCCTTGCCCAGGTGTTCCTGCAGCAGGCTGCGCAACAGGTTTTTACCCTTGTCCTGTTTCATCAATACCAGCCATGGCGTGGCATCGATACCGGGAAGCAGGTTGATGGTAATGGTGTCACCCGGATGCCAGTAACTGGAGATCTGCAACATGGCCGGACCGCTGAGTCCGCGATGGGTGAACAGCATGCTTTCGTGAAAGGACTGGCCATTGCAGCTGACGCTGACGTCCGTTGACAGGCCGGACAGGCGTTCACAAACGGCTTTGAATTCATCGGTAAACATGAAGGGTACCAGGCCGGCACGGCGCTCGGTCAGGGCCAGGCCGAACTGACGGGCGATGTCATACCCCATGCCACTGCCGCCGAGAGTGGGCACGGACAGGGCACCGGTGGCCACGACCAGGGAGTCACACGCCATTGATTGGCGTATATCCGGTGCTGTCCTGGTAAACGTGACAGTTAACTGAAAACGTGGGTTCTCTTTATCCCCTGTTGTAATGTCGTGAATTTCACAGTCTGTGCGAATGCTGACACCGGCTTCCCGGCACTCGGTATGTAACATGGCCACGATCTGCTTTGCCGAGTCCCGGCAAAACAACTGCTGGTGTTTCCGTTCCTCATAATCAATGCCGTGTTTTTCCACCAGCTTGATGAAATCCCACTGGGTATAGCGGGCCAGGGCTGATTTGCAGAAGTGGGGATTCCGGGAAAGGAAATTATCGGGTTCGATACTGTAGTTGGTGAAGTTGCAGCGACCCCCGCCGGACATGAGGATTTTCTTGCCGATACGGTTGGCTTTTTCCAGGACCAGGACCTTGCGGCCACGGCTGGCCGCCGTCATCGCACACATCAGGCCGGCGGCACCACCACCAAGAATGATGACATCAAAGAACTGGGGATCAGCAGGGGAGGTGGACAAGAAGATTAACCGGCGCTACTTTTTTTCATAGGGGCATTATAGCCATTTAGCCATGCTGTCTGCGGTTTCTTTGTTCCGGGATTTGCAGGCATGGACTATTGATTCGGGAAAGGCTAGATTCAGGACATACAACCCTGTGTTACAGGGGGTGAAAGACAAGGGGGACATATGCCGATTTTCAATCTTCAAGTGAATGGACAACAGCAGGCCATCGATGCCGATACCGACATGCCGCTGTTGTATGCCTTGCGTGGTGAACTGGGCTTGAAGGGCCCCAAGTTCGGCTGCGGCCTGTCGCAGTGTGGCGCCTGCACGGTCATCCTCAATGGTAACGCCGTGCGCTCCTGCATCCTGCCGGTCTCTGCAGCGGTCAACGGGGAAATCCGGACCCTGGACGGCCTGGGTACCGAGGACAGTCCGCATCCGGTGCAGGCAGCTTTTATTGCCGAGGAAGCGGCCCAGTGCGGTTATTGCACCAATGGCTGGATGATGACTGCCGCAGCAGCCCTGGAGCAGGACCCGAATCGCAGCGATGCGGAGATTCGCCAGATGCTCACCGGGCTCAAGTGCCGTTGTGGTACCCATATGGCGATCATGCGCGCCGTGCGCCGGGCAGCCGATGCCATGGCGCTGGGACAACCGGTGGCCGGAACGCAGGTCCGTGATTATGCGGAGGTGACCAATGAACAAGCCTGAGTTTACCGTGAACCAGGGCCGCCGTGCTTTTCTGGGCAAAGGGTCAGCGCTGGTTTTTGCCTGCAGCACCAGCGGTATCAGTATTCTCACCATGAATGCCAGCCAGGCCCAGACCCTGGCTGCCGAGCCGCGCGCCATCGGCCCCCAGCAACTGGATACCTGGCTGGCCTTTGACGACAACGGCCTGGTCACTGCTTTCTTTGGCAAGATGGACATGGGGCAGGGGGTGGATACCGCCATTGCCCAGGTGGTGGCCGATGAACTGGATCTTGCCGTCAGCAAGGTCAGTGTCGTGATGGGTGATACTCATCGTACCCCGAACCAGGGTGGTGCCAGCGGCTCCAGTGGTGTGCGCCTGGGTGCCAATGCCCTGCGCAATGCTGCCGCCGAAGCCCGCCGCATCTTCCTGCAACGAGCAGCGCAAAACCTGGATGTGTCTGTGGATTCCCTGCGTGTTGATGATGGCGTCGTGTCGGTTGCTGGTAATGCCTCACGCCAGGTGAGCTATGGTGAACTCATCGCGGACGGCTTTGCCCTTGAGCTGGACTGGAATGGCAGTTTCGGTAACAACCTGAATGTTACAGGCCGGGCGCAACCCAAAAGCGTCAGTGACTATCGTGTCGTTGGTACGCCGGTAGCGCGCAAGGATATTCCCGGGAAGATCATGGCCACCACGGAATACTGTGCCCATGTCAGCCTGCCGGGCATGCTGCACGCCCGGGCTGTGCGCCCGCCGGTGGCCAACCAGTTGCCGGTGTCCCATGATGAAAACTCCATTGCCGGCATTACCTCTGCCCGCGCAGTCAGAATTGGTGATTTCCTGGCCGTGGTGGCAGACACCGAATGGGCTGCCATCAAGGCCTCCCGCGAACTGGCAGTGACCTGGAGCCAGGCCGAGGCGCCGTTTCCGGCAATGGATACTCTGTTTGAGCATATCGAGGCCAGTCCTGCCACCGGCGACAGTGCCACCGGCGGATTTGGCGGGCAGCCTTATGAAACGGCGCCCACACTGGCTGCCATTGCGGCGGCACCGCAACAACTGGAGGCCACCTACCAGGTACCGTTCCAGTCCCATGCCCGCATGGGGCCTTCCATTGGTGTGGCCGATGTCAGTGCAGACAGCGCGGTGATTTATTCCGATACCCAGAAACCCCATGACACCCGCAGCGGCATTGCCCGCCTGCTGGGTATGTCCGATGAGCAGGTGCGGGTGGTCTGGAAACCCGGTGCCGGTTCCTATGGGCGCAGCGATGCCGATGAAGCGGCCTACGAGGCAGCCCTGTTGTCCCAATACCTGGGACAACCGGTACGTATGCAGTGGATGCGCCATGAAGGCCATGCCTGGGATCCCAAGGCGCCGCCCTGTGTCATCAACTGCCGTGCCGGTGTAAACAACAATGCCATAGCGGGCTGGTATTACCATGCCAAGGGCATGTCGGGTTGGGACGTCTGGTTCAATGCCGCCGATCCCAAGGATACCCTGGTCGGTCAGCTCACCGGTTACGAGCGGGAAGGCCGGTATAACTTCGGGGCACCTACCGAGTCCTATGATTTTCCCAACAGTGTGGCCTACTGGGAAACGATTGCGCCGTTGCAGGAAAAGGCTTCACCGCTGCGCACCTCCCACATGCGTGCCCCCCAGGAACCCCAGATTCATTTTGCCCATGAAAGCTTTATCGACGAGGTGGCCACAGCCACGGGCCAGGATCCCATCGCCCTGCGCCTGCGTTATTTGAACAACGAGCGCGAACGCGCGGTGCTGGAAGCGGTTGCCGAACTGTCCGGCTGGCAGGAAACGCCAGCGCCGCAGGGACAGCGCAGTGGTGAACTGCTGACCGGCCGGGGCGTGGCCCTGGCTACTGCCTTTGGCGGATTCGTGGCCACGGTCTGTGACGTGGAAGTGGAACCGGCCAGTGGCCGGGTCTGGGCGCGGCGCTTTTACGTTGCCCATGATTGCGGACTGATCATCAATCCGCAAAGCCTGCGCACGACCATCGAGGGGAATATCGTGCAGGGCTTAAGCCGCACCCTGTTCGAGGAAGTACGCTTTGATGAACAGATGGTCCGCAGCGAGGACTGGTTGAGCTACCCGATCCTGGATATCACGGATGCGCCGGAAAGTATTGAAATTGCCACGATCAACCGACCCGACCTGCCGGCAGGCGGTGCCGGCGAACCGAGTCATGTGACCGTACCGGCTGCAGTCGCCAATGCCGTGTTCAATGCCACGGGTGTGCGACTTCGTCGTCTGCCGTTGTCACCGGAGTATGTCAGGCAGGCCCTGGCCTGAGGCCAGCAGTCATATCGTGAAATCCGGGGCAGTCATCAGTTGCTGCCAGGACAATGTGCTTTAAAAGTGAGGAAGCCATGAAAAATATTGCCATACTCTTTGCGGGCCTGTTGCTTGTCACTGCTTCTGCCAGTGCGCATCACTCCTCTGACGGACGCTATGATTCCCGCAGTCTTACGGAGATAGAAGGAGTAATCACGGCAATCCGCTGGCGCAATCCTCATGCTCACCTGATGGTTCTGGTGACTGATGAGAATGGCCAGGAAATCGAGTGGGAAGTGGAAGGGGCCGGTGTCACGACACTTGCCCGTTCCGGTTTGCGGGAGAGCTTGTTCCAGGTGGGTGATCGTGTTCGTGTCGCCGGCTGGTCACCGGTTACAGCACGTCGTGAAATGTTCATGCAAAACGTGTTGCTGTCCAGTGGCGAAGAGTTTGTCACCTGGCCCAGTGCCAGTGTGCGCTGGTCCGAAGAAAGCCGCGGTGATTTTGCATTCTGGAGCCAGAATGAGGGTGATCGCTCACGACCGGAGGCCGGTATTTTCCGGGTCTGGAGTTCTTCGTTTGCATTGCCCGGATTGTTCAATCTCAGCAGGCTGGACACCAACGCATTCCCACTTACCGAGGCTGGACTGGCGCGCGTGGAAGCCTTTGAGGCGAGAGGCGAAAATCTGGTTTCCACCCAGGGTTGTACGCCCAAGGGCATGCCCCTGATCATGGAGCAACCCTACCCGATGGAGTTTGTGCGTGCCGGAGATGATATTGAATTACATATAGAGGAATATGATGCCGTGCGTCGAATCCGCATGGGCGTGGATGCATCGGCGGGTGAGAATGTGCCACCAGGTCCTTTCGGCTTTTCCACCGGACGCTGGGAGGGCGATACCCTCGTGGTGACAACAACACGACTCAACTGGCCGCTGCTCAACCAGTCCGGGGCACCACTGAGCGAAGAAGTGGTCCTGGAAGAACGATTCACACCGCTTGAACAGGGTAGCCTGCTCGATTACCAGCTAACGGTTACCGACCCTTTGATGTATACCGCCCCCGTAGAACGTGGAAAACAGTGGCTCTACCTGCCAGGGCAGGAAGTGCGACCCTATGACTGCACCGAGTCATTGTAGGGTCGCCGGATTCTGCCTCCAGGTGTTTATACGGGTGCAGGTTACATGCTGTAGCTGTACACCGGGTCCGAAGATGGCCAGAATCGCGCGGTATTGATCGGCAAGCCGGTAAAGAAGGCATTGATGGAGTGAATCTGGTTGCCCCAGACCTTGAAGGCCTCGTAGGTGACCAGGGCATTGCCCACCCCATAGGAATTGCCGGTATGGCCGAAGTTCATCCATAACAGGACGGTGCCGTTTTCTTCATCCACGGCGGCAACGCTGGTAAGAATGCCCGGATGGACCATGATGTTCTGGTCGTACAATTCCCCCCTTTGCGCCGCTATCCAGCCGTTTTCCACGCGATAGCAATCCGGTGCGAAGGGGGTTTCGCCATCCGTGAAATTGCCAATACGCAGCCCCTTGGGATAAGTCAGGGCGATGCGGACCATGTTGGCCCGATTCATTTTCTGGCCTTCAGGAATGGGATCGTTCATGCCGATGATGGGCTTGTCCAGCACCTCTGGCTGTATGCGGTCAGTCGGGGTGGTTCGTTGCACAAGCGTTTCGATGCCGGTAATGCTTGAGTTCTCCAGGTGCAGCAACACGGTGTACAGTATCTGGTTTTCACCTTCCCAGAATGCCACATGACTGGCTGCCACCTGTTTGCTGACATCCAGGTAATCCTGGCGAAAAGTCTGTTTGTCAGTCACCGTCTTCCAGATACCTTCTCCAAGCGTTGCCGCCTGCCCGTTAACGGTGTACTTGACCTCATCGGCCAGTGGCAGAGCGCTTGGATCGTGAGCTGCCAGTGCATCCACATATTGCGTGATGAGGTCGGCCATGCAGGCGCGGTTACACTCTGCAGCCGTGGCGGAGTTGGCTGAAAAAACCAGTGAAATGAAGCAGGCGACCGTGGCAATTCGAGCCAGGTGTCTCTTGATGATAGCAAGTGTCATGTGTACCCCCTTGAATTAGTGATTGAGTGTTTTATTGTTGTAGTGAATTCGTCCCTGGATTGTTTTTTGTTCAGTCCGGCTGGACTTGTTGCATGCCACTGTTGTTATCAAACACCAGGGACCGGGTTCCGGAAGGATAATAGATATTAAGCTGGTTGGTCATGTCGGGCCAGTAGTTGCGCATCATTTCATGCCGGACATTGAGTGGCCCCAAAAGGATGTCGCAACCGGCCTCCTGGTAGATATAGAAAAACTCGCCATCGAGTTCGGCGCCGACCAGCTGCAAGGGAATTTTCTCGCCCTGTTCATTCCACAGGGTAAAACTGTTACTGAACTCCAGGCTGACCCTGGCCCTGGCTTCCAGGTTGTCCAGACCGCCCAGGACCTGCAGGCGATTGCCCAGCGTGTGTTCCACGTCATGGGCATAGGTGCGGTGAATGATTTCTGCCAGCCCCGTGCGCTCATTGCATTCCATGGTGGTCAGGATGGTTTGCTCGCGGTGGGCCTGGACGCCGGGGGGCAGAGCAGCCAGCAACAGCACAGCAGCCAGTCCGGGGACAAGGGCATGAAGCTGCACACTGGATATCCTGAGGCTGCGCATAAAAGGCCTATTCAGGGTCGGTGGCTTCCAGGGGCATGTCGGTGCTTTCCTCGACGTCTTCACCGGTTTCAGCAGATTTCAGTTCCACCAGCATGTCGGCCATCATGTCTTTTTCATCGCTGTCGCCCTTGTATAGCTCGATACGGGAACGCTGGATTTCGCGCGGTATCCTGTTGTTGTCCAGGTCGGCATCGGCGATCTGCAGCAGCGGGTCCACCTCGACCGAGACAATCTCTTTCGGGGTAATGATCATGTGGGAAAGCGCCCTGGGGCTGTAGCGCCAGATCTCTGCCGGGATCAGGCGATATTCCTCGCTGCCATCGGCATATTCGATCTGCAGGGGAATGGGCATGACCAGTCCGCCCAGGTTTTCAAAGTCCAGGAAGTAGACGCGGGACTCTTCTTCAATGGCGCGGTCCAGCACCTCAAGCTCCCAGTCTTCCAGGCCCTCTCGAAAACTCGTGTAATCATTCCTGTCCTTGTTGGTGACAGTGAAAGGATCGTTTTCGTTATAGAAATCGTTCAGTTCCGGAAAACGCTCCACGCGCTTTTCTATATCGGCATTGCGTAACTGGGTCAGGGATATTGGTTCTTCGGCATCTTCCTCGCGATCCAGCGGAAACTCCTGTTCCGGATCCTGGGTGGAGACCTTGTATTCGCGCACATCGTTCAGGGCGATATCCACGTGATCGGTGGAGTAGAACCAGCCGCGGAAGAACCAGTCCAGGTCCACGGCAGAGGCATCTTCCAGTGTCCGGAACAAATCCGAGGGGGTGGGGCGCTTGAACATCCAGCGCTCGCTATATTCCTTGAACGCAAAGTCAAACAGCTCACGGCCCATCACGGTCTCGCGCAACACCACCAGGGCAGTGGCCGGCTTGCCATAGGCATTGTTGCCGAACTGCAGAATGGATTCCGAGTTGGTCATGATGGGGACCTGGTTGGAAGAGAGCATGTAATCCACCATGTTGGCCGGGTCGCCGCGCCGGGACGGGTAATCGTCTTCCCACTCGCGCTCGGCCAGGAATTGCAGGAAGGTATTCAGGCCTTCATCCATCCAGGTCCACTGGCGTTCATCGGAATTGACCGTCATCGGAAAATAGATGTGGCCGATCTCATGGATGACCACGGAAATCAGGCCGTACTTGGTGCGCCGGGAATAGGTGCGCTCGCCGGTGTCTTCATCCTCGACGGGACGGTAACCGTTAAAGGTAATCATGGGATATTCCATGCCGCCGGATTCCCAGGCATTGACCGAGATGGCCACCGGGTAGGGATAGTCAAAGGAGAACTTCGAGTACACGTCCATGGTGTGGGCCACCGCGTGGGTGGAAAACGACGACCACAGCGGCTCGGCTTCCGGTGGGTAGAAGGACATGGCCAGCACTTCTTCCTCTTCAGCCCCTTCCTGGGTGTGAACCATGGCGTCCCAGATGTACTTGCGTGAGCTGGCCCAGGCAAAGTCGCGCACGTTGTCCGCGGTAAAGCGCCAGGTCACCATCTCGTCCGTGCCTTCCTGCTGGTTTTCCTCGGCCTCTTCCCTGGTCACGATAAATACCGGCGTGTCGGATTCCCGGGCCTGGTCGAGGCGGTCACGCTGCTCGTTGGACAGGACCTGGCCGGGATTCTGCAACTCGCCGGTGGAGGCCACGATATGGTCTGCAGGCACGGTCAGGGAAACATCGAAATCCCCGAATTCCAGGGTGAACTCACCACGTCCGATGAACTGCTTGTTCACCCAGCCGTTGTAATCGGTATAGGCCGCCATGCGCGGATACCACTGGGCCAGGGCGTACTGGTAGGTATCGGTTTCCGGAAAATGTTCAAAGCCGCCACGGCCACCCCAGTTGTTGGTGTCCATGATGTTGTGCTCCCAGTCGATATCAAAGGTGATCGACTGGCCGGTGCGCAGGGGCTCTTCCAGGTCGATGCGCATCATGGTGCCGCTGATGGTGTAATCCAGGTCATCATTACGTTGGGCCACGCGCTGGATTTCAAAGCCGTATTCCCTGTCGGCAATATGTTGCTCGATGCGCATGCGGGAAAAAGAGAGCCTGTCCGCGTTGGTGGACGTGGCCTGCACATTGATGGAGTCTTCCCGAAAACGGTTCTGGTCCAGTTGCACCCACAGGTAGTTCAGTGTGTCAGGGGAATTATTGGTATAGGTGATGCGTTCACTGCCGATGATGCGCTGGTTGTCTTCATCGAGCGTGGCTTCAATCACGTAATCGGCACGTTGTTGCCAGTAGTCTGTGCCCGGGGCACCGGAAGCGGTCCGGTACGTGTTGGCCGTGGGCAGGATTTCATCCAGCTGGCGAAAGACATCCTCGAAATCGCCCTTGGTCTGCTTGGTCTGGGCCTGGACCAGGACAGGCAAGACCAGTAACAGGGTGAGGAAAAGGGCAGCGCGTGGTTTGTGCAATACCGCGCGAAATGGCGAGGAGAGTGGAAAACTTGGCATATGATGTCCCTGTCAGAAGATGTCTTAATCAGGTGAGGTGTCGCGGGCAACCCGAAACAGCCCCTGAATTATAGCCTTCCAGGAGCCTCATTGGTATGCAGTGACGGTGTCAGCAGGAACGCGTGCTATCAGAAATGCAATGAGCGGATCAAGATGCCCGCTCGTGCCCGGCTTTCATCGACATCGCGGTCGACTTCTGCTTCTGTCTGTGTTGTCAGGACAGGCGCAGGTACTGGCAACAAGTCTGTTGAAGTACCTGATTTACCTTGGACAATGCTTTTCACGTGTGACCTTGGCCCGTGCTCCTGCCCGTTTGCGCTTCAGCTCATTAATGGTCATGTGAAAGAGTGCAAAACTGGCATAGCGATAGAAAAGAATGGAGCCCACCTTTCTTTCCTGTAAATGCGTTTTCATGTTGCCTCCGAATATCCCGTTTGAACTACAGTTCTGTTATTCCCGACACGATTGTTGTTGGTCTGCCGCCGGTTCAGGTTCAGCGTCTTTGTTTCAAGGTTTTGCTGAACTTGGAAACGACTCTATGCCTCTCAATACATAAATGGAAATGAAAAATAATTACCATATATATGAATAAAAGTTATATATAGGGGTGATATGTACCAGCGCAACGAAGTAGCGGTGTTATCAGGGAGTATTACTCAGGAGGTGATAATTGGACTGGAAGTGCGGGGTGCTGCGGGATTATTTACGTCAGCCATTCCCAGGCTTTTCCTGTTGAGTATCAATCAACCAGCAAATCAGACAACAATCCGATGGACAGGGCATATTTGAATGCCGGGTTATAGCGCATGATTGAGCAGAAGTTTCTGTATACCAGGTAGCCCTGGTCATCGCCGGGATCGGCAATGATGAGAGCGGCTGGGATTGAGCGGGTGGGCAGGTCATTGCCGTTTTCACTTCGCACGCCCAGTGCCTGCCATTCCTGCAGGTCGCGCCAGATACCCAGACTTTTGTAACTGGTGCAGTAGCGGTCCGGGGTCAGGCCATCAGCCTGGTTGCCGGTCAGTGTTTGTTCTCCCCCTGCCGGCAGAGTGACTTTGCGTCCCCAGGTCTGGTCGTCCTGCCAACCATAGGCTTTGAAATAATTGGCGATCGATGCCAGTACATCCGCTTCAGAGTTCCAGATGTCCTTGCGTCCGTCCCCGTCATAATCCACGGCCAGTTTCAGGTAGCTTTCGGGACTGAACTGGGGCTGGCCTGTGGCACCAGCCCAGGAACTTTTGAACACCTCGTAGTCGGGGAAACCGCTATCGAGAATTTCCAGTGCGGAAAAAAACTGGGCGCGGAACATTGCTGCACGGCGTTGATCTTAGGCCAGCGTGGCAAGGACATTGAAGATGGACTCGGTGATGGGAAAGGTACCGAAATTGGATTCCATGCCCCACAACGCAACCAGGAAACGGGGTTGCACGCCGAAATCCTGGCTGATGTTCGCTAGCAGGTCCTGGTGCTCGGTCATTCTGCGAAGGCCGTTATCTTCCTTCCACGCAGTTACCCTGGCGCCGAGATAGTCATCATAGGTCTGGATTTTTTCTGGCTGGGCGCGATCATTGTTGATGATGCGTTGGACAGGTGGCGTGATCTCTGAAAAAGCCAGGTCCACGGATGCCGCACTGAAGCCCCGCTCCAGCGCCTCGGTTTTCAATTCCGCCAACCAGGTGTCAAAGTCCTGCTGTTGGGCATGCAGCGGTGACATGAACACCAGGCAGCCGAAAACAAGGCTGGCTATGAGGGTCAGACTGGAAGTCCGCTTTTCCATGTTGCTTCCTGTAAAAAATACACAGGCTGCATTCTAGCAGAAATATCAGGGCTGCCAGCGTGAAGCCGCTTCCAGGAATGCCTGCGTTTCAGCACCGGCGGCATTGTTGCCGGGCGGAAAATAACTGAGCTTGACCACGACAGTGTCAGTATCGGGATCAACAAAGACGTATTGTCCCTGCAACCCGATAGCGGAAAAGGCGTTATCACCCATCATCCACCACTGCAGGCCGTAGCCGCTGGGCTGGTCGGCATTGCCGCCGCTGGGGCGGGTGGACTGCCTGATCCACTCTTCTGAAACAATGCGCCGGCCATCGGCCACACCGCGGTTCAATACCATCTGTCCGAAACGGGCGAAGTCGCGCAGGGTGGCATTGAAACCGGCGCCACTGAACTCGCGACCCACGCCTGGCGCGCCGTCCATGATGTAGAAACCATCTGCTTCTGCACCCAGGGGCTCCCAGAGGCAGCGTTCCGTGTAGGCTGCCACACTCATGCCGGTTGATTGTTCAATCAGCCAGCCCAGTACGGCGGTATCAATGGTTTTGTACTGGAAGAATTCGCCGGGTTCATGGATACGGGGCAGGGTGCGTGCCACATCGACAAAACGGGCGGTGTTCTTCACCAGCGCAGCGATATGATTGCTGGCGGCGATACCGGGATTACCAAAGTCATAGCGTTCCTCGTAATCGACCCCGGAGCGCATCTGCATGACATGGCGAATGGAAACATCCTCGTAGCCACCGCCAGCCAATGCCGGCAGGTAGTCATCGATGGGTGTATCCAGTGAATCAATGTAGCCGTCTGCCAGGGCACATCCTACCAGGATGGAAGTCACGGACTTGGTCATGGACCAGCCGATGAAACGGGAATCCGGCGTGGAATTGTTGCGGTAGATTTCATTGACGATAACGCCGTCTTTCATGACCAGCAGGGCATTGGTATAGGTGCGCTCCAGGAACTCTTCGGCGCTGTAGGTTTCGCCGTTCCAGGTGTAGGTGAAATCCAGGTCCTGGTCATGGCGCGGCAGTTCCCAGACCGGACCACTGCGGGCGACGGTACGGGTAGTAAAGAGCTGGTCCATTTCCCGAAAGGCCAGGGCATTGACGTTGTCGTCGAGCATATGCCAGCGCAGGATTTGCACAGCCACCGGGACTTCAGAAGGGTGGTTCTGTAATGGGGGGGGCAACACCTGCTGGGCATTAAGATTGGCCGCTACCAGGGCAATATTGGTCGTAAAAAACAGGCTTTTGAGCAATTTCATGGGTGATCCCCTTTGTTGTACGGGCAGGCTGATTCGCGTTATCCTGCTTCTCTTTCAATTATCCCCGGCCGAGGAATGTTGCCATGCAACAGCCATCTGTGGAAGCCGAACTGGGCAAACTCGCTGACCTGTGCGGCTCTCTGCGCCTGCATGATCAGCCAGGCCAGGTCGCCGCTAATCTGCTTGATCCCATAGCCTCGGTGATTGGCGCTGAATCGGCAGCCTATCGACATCTCGATCTGCGGCAGGACAGGCCGCGCATAGCCAACCTGACCAGTATCGGCGTTGCCAATTCCGTATCAGACGACTACCTGGCCCATTTTCACCGCTTTGACCCTTTCCTTGAACGACTCACCAGTAACAAGGATGAGCTGGATGCCAAGGCTGACTTTGCGTTAACTGGCCAGGAATTCCAGTCCTATTTCCGTAAATTTCTCGAACCCAATGGGCTGGTGCATCATGCCGGTTTCATGCTCAGGGACAAAACGACACAGCAAGCCTGGATATTTAATTTCCACCGACCGGGTACCCGCCCTGAATTTGCCGCACTGGAGCTTGCCCGCGTCCGTCTTGTCGAGGCATGCCTGCAGGGTCAGGCTTCAAGTCCGGTTCCGGTAAACACCAGAATCCCCAAACACATTCATTTTTCTGCGCTGACTTCACGTGAACATGAAGTCGTCATGGCCGTGGCCAGCGGTTACGCCAACAAGGAGATTGCGCTGCGGCTGGAAATCAGTCCTCGGACGGTGGAAAACCACCTGCGCAATATTTACGAAAAACTTCACGTCAACACGCGTACGCAATTACTCTCCATCCTTCACACGCAAGACTATAGCCCGGCAGAATAAATTACCAAATAGGTATTTTCCCTCATGGACGCAGATTGCGTTCCAACCGGTTTTCGCCGGTTTTCCGCACATATGAGCAATTTCCGCTATTGTTCCCCGGTTTTCCTTGCTCTTCAATGGTGTGTCACAGGCACAGGTTTGTCGGTCCTGCCGGCCGCGTGCAGCCACTCCTGGTTTCCAACTTGAATTCACGACTAATTCGTCGAGGTGAGCAAATGAAAACGGATACATGTAACAGCACTTTGAAAACGGTGGCGATCTTCCTGGCCGGAATCCTGCCTGGTATTGCCATGGCCCAGCAGGCCGATCTCATCCTGGAAAATGCCCAGATCTACACACCGAATGGCTGGGAAGAGTCTTTGGCCGTGCGCGATGGCGTCATTGTCGCTGTTGGCAACGATGAGGAGGTGGCGACTCTTGCTGGTAATGCGACACAGGTTATGGATCTTGACGGGGCCACTGTCATGCCCGGTTTGCATGACCTGCATGTACACCCCATGGGCGCCGGCCTGTCCCAGTTCCAGTGTAATTTTCCCCAGGGCGCCGGCAGGGAAGCGCTGCTCAATGCCGTTGCCGAATGTGCGGCGAACAGGGAAGCAGGGGAATGGATCACGGGAGGGCAGTGGGATGCTGCCTCGTTCGGGACAGTCATGCATCGCAGCTTGCTGGATGAAGTGGCACCGGATAATCCGGTATCACTGGTGGACATCAGTGGTCACAGTATCTGGGTGAACAGTCGTGCACTTGAACTTGCCGGTATTACCAATGACACGCTGAACCCGCCGGGTGGCATTATCGAGAAAAACGCCGTGGGCGATGTGACCGGTGTCCTGCGGGAAAGCGCAGCTGGCCTGGTCAGGGGTATCGTACCACCCGTGTCCGAGGAACAGGTGAGGGAAGCCCTTTACTGGTCATCCCAACTGATGCTCTCTTATGGCATTACCACCTACACCGATGCCGGTGTTGGCGGTCCTGCGCTGGCTGCCTATGCCGAACTGTCGGACCAGGGGCGGCTGCCCCAACGCATCAATACCTGCATGATGTGGCGCGGGGGTGCCTTTGGCGGCAATGACAATGGCGGCATGCCTGAATACGTTGCCGACCGTAACCTGTATGCCCGTGACCGCCTGCGACCCGATTGCATCAAGATTGCCCTGGACGGTGTGCCTACTGACGGCCATACCGCTGCCATGGTGGATCCTTACGAGGACAGTGACGAGCGCGGCATTCTCATGGTCCCGGCAGCCGAGCTTGCCGACCTGGTGACGCGATGGGATGCCATGGGCTTCCAGGTCAAGATGCATGCTGCCGGTGACGGCGCTGTGCGGGCGGGACTGGATGCCATTGAGGCAGCGCGCAATGCCAATGGTTTCAGTGGCCGCCTGCATGAAGTGGCCCATAACAGTTTTGTCAAAATGGACGATATCCGGCGTGCCCGCAGCATCGGGGCTACCTTCGAGATGTCACCCTATATCTGGTACCCCAATCCCATTATTCCGGATATCGTCAACGCCGTCGGTGAGCAGCGCATGCAGCGCTGGATACCGGTGAAAGATGCCATGGAAGCTGGTGCGCTGGTGGTGCCTGGTTCTGACTGGCCGGTAGTCCCCGGCGTCAACCCGTGGATCGGCATTGAAACACTGGTGACACGCCAGGCACCGGGTGGTGTTGGTGAGACATTGGGTGAGGCAGAAAAAATCACCCTGGAGCAGGCGGTGGACATGTTTACGGTCAACGCCGCCAGGCAGGTGGGTCGCAGTCATCTCACCGGAAGCCTGTCGCAAGGCATGCTGGCAGACATGGTGGTCATTGATCGAAACATTTTTGACATTCCGGTCACCGAAATTCATGACACGCAGGTTATGATGACCTGGATTGAGGGTGAGCTGGTCTATGAAGCCGAGTAAAAGGGGAAAGCTATGGGAATAGTGGCAAGGATAAAAAACAGGGCTGGTAAGTGCCTGGTGGTGATAACCCTGGTATTGCCGCAGGCTGCGATATTACAACCTTCAGCAACACCTTCCCATCCCATGGATGCCCTGACCCCTTCAGAGATTGAAGCCGCCGTCAGCATTTTACAGGATGCCGGACGCGTCACTGCCAATGCACGCTTTCCCACCCTGACCCTGCTGGAAAACGACAAGGCCGATGTCTGGTCCTGGCAGGAAGGCGAGGCTTTTACCCGTCGCGCCTTTGCCATTGTGATGGAAGATGGCAGCGTCTTCGAGGCCGACATCAACCTGACCGATGCCAGCGTGGAAGACTGGCGTGAAGTACAGGGTGTACAGCCGCGTGTGCTGCTGGAAGAAACTGATGTCACCGGCCTGTTGTGGGCCGACCCACGCTGGCAGGATGCCATGGCTGCCCGCGGTTTTGCGCAGGATTCGGCCCTGTTTTGCACCCCATTAACCCCGGGGCCTGTACTGCCTGCCGAGTATGCGGGCCGCAGGATTCTTTATTCATCCTGCTTTGATGCCCGCGATGAAGATGTCATGACCTTTGGCCTGCCTATCGAGGGCCTGATGGGCATTATCGATGTCGGTAGCGGGGAAGTACTCGATGTCATCGACCTGGGTGTTGTACCCGGTACCACCGACAGGCCGAGCCTGGCGTATGAAGATTCCAGCGGTTACCGCCAGGCAATGAAGCCGGTCACCATAGAAACCCCTGAAGGTTCGAATATTGAAATAGACGGCTCCCTCATTTCATGGGATAACTGGCGCTTTCATTTGCGCACGGATCAACGGGTCGGTCCGGTGGTGTCCCTGGTGACCTATGATGACCAGGGTCAAGAGCGTCCGGTGGCCTACCAGCTATCAGTCTCGGAAATGTTTGTGCCTTACATGGACCCGGCAGCCACCTGGTCCTGGAAGGCCTACATGGATGTGGGAGAGTACGGGTTTGGCCTGCTATCCAGCAGGCTGCAGCGTGGTGCCGATTGCCCGGCTTCTGCCATCTACCTGGACCAGGTGGTGGCCGATGATGCCGGCAACCCGCTGGTGCTTGAAGACAGCACCTGTGTCTTTGAAAGGCCCCTGGGCAGTCCCCTGTGGCGTCATGTGGGTGATAACGCAACGGCGAGTGTGCCGGCCGTGGAACTGGTTGTCAGGATGGCACCGGTGGTCGGTAATTACGATTACATGGTGGATTATGTGTTCAGCAAGGCCGGTGATATCGAAGTCAGGGCGGGTGCTGCCGGCATTGATGCCGTCAAGGCAGTGGCGGCCCAGTCACTCGCCGATCTTACGGCAGGCGCTGATACGACTTATGGCAACATGATTGGCAACGGCCTGGTCGGGGTCAATCATGACCATTTCATTTCTTTTCGTGTTGACCTGGATATTGATGGTCAGACCAACAGGACAATGTATGACAGGGTCGTCACGGAAACATTGCCGGCAGCCAACCCCCGACGCAGCCTGTGGCGTGTCGAGGAAGAAACGGTCACCACGGAAGGCGTGCTGGATCAGGGGGAACATGGCGGTTACCTGCGCATCGTCAGCAGCAGCCGGGAAAACAACCTGGGCCATGCCACCGGCTACCAGTTGTATCCCGGTCACAATGCCACATCTGTCCTGTCCGCGGATGATCCCCTGCAGGAGCGTGCAGGCTGGTCGGCCAATCCGGTCTGGCTGACCCGTTACGCACAAAATGAGCTTTACGCGTCCGGGGATTACCCGAACCAGAACAACAACGTGGACGGCCTGGTGCAATGGGCACAGGGCGAGGAAAGCATCGATAACCAGGACGTGGTGCTCTGGTACACAGTGGGTTTTCGCCACATCACACGTTCTGAAGACTGGCCGGGCATGCCGACGCTGTGGCATTCATTCCGCCTGCGCCCGTTCAACTTTTTTGATGGCAGCCCGGTCATGGATGTGGTGCCGGAATAAAATTACCATGGGCAGGAGTTAGTCCCTGGACCGGGTTTCCATCACACCATATGTTGGAGATATTTCATTGAAAACGTCGCTAAACAAATTACTGCCAACATGTTCATTGCTCCTGGTTATCCTGTTTGCCGGCAATACTGTTTCAGCACAGTTGCTGGAATTACCGGAAATCAGTACACCGGTGCCCGTGACGGCAACGTCACATCCCTTGCTGGCAGCCAACCACCAGCAGGTACCCCTGGACCTGGCCGATTACGGTTATGTTGAGCAGGAATACCTGCTGTCAGGTGAGGCGGGCGTTTATGACTGGCCGTCAGGTGATGGTACCGATCCTCTCGAGCCACTGGCCGCCGGTCCGTACCAGACCCGCATCCTGGTCCGGCGTCCGGCAGCAATCTCTGCAGCCAGCGGGGTGGTCATCGTCGAGGCCCTGAACCCGTCTTCGCCGGTGGACCTGCCCATCATGTGGGCAGAATCCCACCTGCAGTTCATGGCTGATGGCGTGACCTGGGTGGGTGTGACAGTCAAACCCAATACCATGATAGCCCTGAAGCGTTTTGACCCGGCCAGGTATGCTTCCTTGTCCATGGCCCACCCGGAAAACGGTCCCACCTGTGCTGCCAGTGCCATCAACTCCTGGTCCAATCCGACCACGCCTGACGATGAAACCGGCCTGGCCTGGGACATGCTCACCCAGCTTGGGCTGCTGCTGAAAAGTGACAGTGCCGATAATCCCGCTGGTGTGCCAGCACAACGCCTGTACATGACCGGGCAATCCCAAACAGCGGGTTATGCCCGCACCTATGCCACGGTTTTTGCCCGGGCGATTGAAAATGCCCTGGGTGAGCCCCTGTACGACGGTTATTTGTACAGCGGCAGTCCGCCCTGGCAGGTGCCCCTGTATCAATGCATGGAAGAGTTTCCGGAAGGTGATCCACGCCTGTTGACCGGACCTGCCGGTGTGCCGGTGATTGAGCTTTTTGCACAGGGAGATATCGGCACAAATATTGGGGTCAGGCGCCAGGATGCAGAGTCACAGGACGATCTATACCGGCGTTATGAAGTGGCCGGTGGTGTGCACGTGGATCCCTGGGAGGGCCGTTCATCACCTTCCGATGAAGACATGCTGCAGGCTGTCGGTGGCCTGGGCGCTGA
>CAZROW010000024.1:0-14515 GCA_964601805.1 uncultured Enterobacteriaceae bacterium | reverse complement strand
GTGCCCACGGCACGCTGGATCGGTGCCAAGACCCCCTCGTTCAACTGCATGTTTTACGGTTACAAGATTTCCTTTGACAAGGACAGGCTGGAAGCCCTTTATTCAAGCCATGCAGACTATGTCAGGCAGGTTCGGGAAAGTGTTGAGGACTTGCAGGCCCAGGGTTGGCTGACCCGGGAAAATGCGGCAGAAATAATTCGGGAAGCGGAGCTGGCACCTGTTCCCTGACACTCTGGGCTGTCAATCCGGTTTCATCGCGGCAAACAGGTCTGTTTGCCTTCCAAACAAGAGTGTTGAATATCTTCACGGCAGTGATAACGTGGGCATGAAATGGCTAGCCTGACCGTCAAATTAGCCCGTCAGGTCATTGCCCGGTAGTCAGTGGAGTCAAACAACGTATGAAGAATTTTGTTTATAACGCATTGCCCTGTCGCGTGGTATTTGGTGCCGGCATGCTGGCACAACTTGGTGAAGAAGTTGAACGACTGGGGTTATCCAATGTGCTGGTGTTATCCACACCGGGCCAGTGTGCCATGGCAGAACGGGTCTCGGCACAACTGGGCGGGCTCAGTGCCGGCGTGTACGACCAGGCCAAAATGCATGTACCCCGTGAAACGGCCGAGGCTGCGGTTGCCCATGCCGGCAACGAGAACGCTGATGGCTGTATTGCCGTCGGGGGTGGCTCGACCATCGGCCTGGCCAAGGCGATTGCCCTGGAAACCGGCGTGCCCATTGTTGCTGTACCTACCACGTATGCCGGTTCAGAAATGACACCGATCTGGGGACTGACCACGGACGGGGTCAAAAAAACCGGACGGGACATGAAGGTGATGCCACGCACCGTGATTTATGACCCGGAACTGAGTCTGTCTTTGCCTTCGGAACTTTCTGTAGTCAGCGGCATGAATGCGGTTGCCCATTGCGTCGAGGCCCTCTATGCCCAGGAAGCCAACCCGGTGATTTCCATGATGGCAGAGGAGGGTATACGTGCCATGGCGCAGGGCTTGCCCAGGATCGTGAAAAATCCCGAAGACAGCGAAGCACGCTCTGATGTCCTCTACGGGGCCTGGCTGGCAGGCACGGTACTGGGCAGTGTGGGCATGGCCCTGCATCACAAGTTGTGCCATACCCTGGGCGGATCTTTTAACCTGCCCCATGCGCAGGTGCATACCGTGATCCTGCCCTATGCCACTGCCTACAACAGTGATGCGGCGCCCGAGGCCATGGAAGCGATAAAGCGGGCATTGGACGCAAAGGATGCTGCCGGCGGGTTATTTGATCTGAACAAATCGCTGGGTGCCCCGGTGTCCCTGGAGGCCATCGGTATGCAGGAGTCGGACCTGGAGCAGGCTGCAGAGATTGCTTCAAGCAACCCCTACTTTAATCCTCGCAAAGTCACCCGGGAGGGGATTGTCGATTTGTTGCGCTGTGCTTATGAAGGACGTCGGCCAGAATCATAAACCAGGTCAACGATTGTTCCTTGTCAGGTAGGCATTGAGCATCGCCAGTTCAGAGTCGCTGACCTCCGTCTTGCGGAACTGGGGCATAAAGGAGACGCCCTGGCGCACGATGACCTCGATAAACTCGGGAGTCATGTCTGTACGCTGATCAAGTACCGCCGGTATGTCGGAGTTGCGGTACTTGATGGCCAGTTGCTGGGTTCCGGGCAAAGCACCGCCACCCAGGCCGATGCCGGTGCCGTGACAGTGGACACACCATTTGTCGTAAACCTCTTTGCCCTGGGTGACTTCAGCAGAGCTGGAGCTGGTGCCCTGTGCGCAGGCGGTCAGGCCATGACAGGCGGCAATGATGGTGACCATGTAAAGAAGATGCTTTTTCATACGTCCTCCTCGTTATCACGCAAATACTTTGGCCAGATACCACCGCGTCCTGCAGCAATAATACCGTTGGGATCCACGGCATCCTTGAGTGTTTCGTTAAAACGCCTGAGGGCATGATTGTTGAAGGAGTAGGCATCCATCACCATGTCGACACCAAACGGCGGCGAGCGATATTCCCCCCAGCCGTTTTCAGCAGCAACTTGTGCCAGGTGGGCGTAGGCTTCACGTGAGTGCCTGTTGATTTCAGGATCCAGGCGGCTGACCGGCAAGCTGGATATCATGATGAAGGCCCTGTAGTGCCAGCACGCGGGGGTAGGGTAATACTCGTTATAGCGAAGCCCCACTTCACGATAGGCCTGGGCCATCTTGCGACCAGCATCCAGCAACGCCTCTCCCGTGCGCGGAACAATCGGGGCAAAGTAAAACTGGCCGCCATCGGCGTTGTCGGGGTTTTGCGCAGTACGCCCACCGGCGATAGTGAAAATGGCCAGGTTAGGTACGCCTATATCGACAAGCCGGTGGTTACGGTGAACCTGTGCTTCTTCCTCTGGCGATAGCGGGAATCGATACCTCACGCCGTCTTCAAATGTGGTTCCAGGCACTGCCGCACTTATCTGTGCCTTGGCATATTCCCAACTGCCGGCGATGGTCTGTTCAGGGCCGTAAAACTTGAGTTCGACACTCCAGGAGGGAATACCTTTCGATTCGGCAAAGCGGTCCAGCTCGGCATCACTGGCGCCACCTTCCTTTTCAAGCAGGGCCCGCAATTCAGGTTCCCGGGCCTGGGCGGCGCTCATCGGACTGCGGAATCCCGGCTGGCCGATAAGTCCCTGGTTCTCCAGGTGATTGACTTGTGCAACCAGGGGAATGATGTCCTGGCGTTTGGGCACAGAGATGGTACCGGTACGGTAGGCCTCCGGTTGCGGCATGAGCCAGAAACCCATCTTGGTGACAATGCCGAAATTGGCCTGGCCGAACAGGCCGGCTACATAGGGGCCAAAGCCGTATTTGTAGTCGGCCCAGGAGTCCTCGTTGGCAAGTGCCGCCATGCCGGTGCGCATGACCTCACCGTTGGGCAGGACTACCTCCATGCCACAATGACTGCCGAAATGGTCGCGATACTGACCGTAGGTATATCCGACACCGTGATCAAGAGCGTTGCCGACAACGCTGCCCCAGCCCGGATCAGGGCAGTCAATCCATACCTTGAGATCTCTTTCCCGAATATGCCGGTGCAGATCGAAATAGGAAACGCCGGGTTCGACAACACAGGAACAGCGTCCCTCATCCACGGAGATCACCTTGTTCATGCGCTTCAGGTCAACGACCACGCTGCCCGACAGAATGGGCGCGGAGCCACCATAGCCCAGGTTCTTGCCGGTGGAAATCGGGTAGAGTGGAATTTTGAGTTCATTGGCGATGCGCACTATTGCCTGGACCTGTTCCACGGAATCAGGGGCCACGGCAGCTGAGACCAGCCTTTCCGTAGGTTCGCCCCGTTCCGGGGAATAGGCATCGCGATACAGGGCTACGTCTTCATCCGATTTGAATACCCATTCGGAACCGATGGCGGCTTCGAACCGGGAAAGTGCATTGGAAAACACTTCGTTGCTTATGCCGGGAGGTAATGTTGCCATTCTTGTGTCCTCAAATTCTGTCTTTGGAAAGTCCGATAATGCTTTGTACCTGCATCGTAATTCAGGCTTTGCTTACAGGCGCGATTACCCATGAAAACAACGGCCCGTCCCAGGGAATATTATGACCTTCCTGGATGGCCTGAGGGGTGTAGTAATGAATAACGGAGTGCAGCGCATCATTGGTAGTTTCCTGTATGAATGCAGGACTACCACCTGGTGTGACTACGGTTTGCTCAATTCGTCGGGAAGTTTCAATTCGACAGTGCGTCAACAGGGCTGCGGAAAGTGCCGGCCAGGGAACTTCCTGCTTTTTTAATTTCTCGGCCAGTGCAATGGATTCCACGGGACCTTTTATGACGTGAGCGATGGTTTCATCCTTGCGGACCTGGTGATCAATACGCAGCATCATCTGCATACCGTGCTCATTGGCAAGTTTTTCCAGTGCAAACATCGGCCCGAACTGTGTCATCCCGGCTATGGCAACCGGCTTTTGGCGCCACAGCAGGTCCAGCTCATCCACCCACAGCGTGGTGATATCGCCATCAGACAGTTCATATAGGGGGACATCAAAGCCGGAGAGGGTCTGGGCGAAAGCCTCACCTTCAGCATAACGGCCATCAAAAATTCCTTTTTTGACCGGGATATTGCTACCTGCCTCTCCTTCATACTCGCCAGGTTTCATCAACCCGGTGGTGAAAGGCAGTGCAGACACTGAAAGGCTGGTTTGGAGAAACTTTCTACGGTTTGTCATGGGGGAATACCTCCTGAAACCTGTTTTTATTATTAAGTGGCTGGCTGTATCAAGTGACAGAATGTTTAAAAATCTTTGTCTTGTCCAGCCTTTTGTCGTTGCCGTTCTCCCGTCAGGGTGACATTTTTTTCATCGCTTAAGCCGGGATAGGCTACTACTGCTGGTTTAAAGCAGCGATCACATCAGCGGCAAAACGGGCTATCTGGAAACCGCCATTGGTGTCGAGGCCACGCCTGACTACCACGAGGTTTTCCGAAGGCACGATCATCGCGTACTGGCCCAGGCCGCCATTGGGACTGTAGGCATCTGCCGGCAATCCTGACTGTCCGCCATATAACCAGAACTGGGCGCCATAGCGCGGACCATTCCCCTCCGGTTGTACCGGGCCGGGCGTGGCCACATATTCAGCCCAGCCTTCCGGCAGAATGCGCTCGCCGTTCCAGACACCGTCGGCCAGGTAGAACAGGCCGAAGCGGGCAAAGTCGCGGGCCGTGCTGTAGGTCTGGCCGGACATCAGGAAATCGCCATTCCAGTCACCTGTTGTGACGGTGCGGGTCATGCCGATCTTCCAGTACAGCTCTTCATAGGGGTAACGCAAAAAGCGCCGGTCATTGTTCACGGCCTGGCGAACGGCGCGAGTCAGCAGCATGGTGTCTGGGGGATTGTAGAGAAAGCGGGTACCGGGCAGGGTGTGTAGAAAATTGGTCACTGCCATCTCTGCCACGGTGCTGCCCTGGAAATAGATGTCGGCTTGCGGACTGCCGCCGCCTTCGCCATACAGTCCGCTGGACATGTGCAGCAAATCTTCAACAGTGATCTGGCCGCGGGGGTCTCCGGGGGTGTCCCATTCTTCCAATGCGGGAGCGCGCGTGATGTCCAGCCGGTTTTTCTTCGTGGCAATGCCGACCAGCGTGGAGGCAAAACTCTTGGCGGCAGAATGGGTCTGGTGACCCACGTGAATATCAAAGCCCATGTCATATTGTTCGGCGACAATCTTGCCGTCCTTGACCACAACGACACCCCAGGTGGTACCGCCATAGTTTTCTGCATCAAAAGCTGATGCGACCACCTGGTCCAGTGCCGATTGTTGGGCAGGAGGTAATTCAGCAGTGGCATCCTGGTCACCCATGGGCCAGGACTGGTCATCAAGGTCTGGTGTTTGCAGGCGCTCGGGCACCCGGGGCAGGTATTGCGCATCTGCCATCGTCGCACCGACGGGTAGTTGCGCGCAGCCCAGTACATTGCGCCAGACCACAATGCGCGGCGGCATGCTGGCATCGTAGGTCACTGACACCGTGCGGTTTTCCCGGTCGATAGCCGTGATCATGTCGCCATCGGGAAACAGGATGTGTTCTTCCATCTGCGCCATGGTCTGGTTGCCTGTCCACAGGCCGCTGCAAATGGCCATGGCGCGTTCGGAGGCCGAGGCGGAAGCCAGATACAGTGGTGTGTCAGTGGCGCGTGTGCCCACCGGTGGTTGGGGCGCTTGCGCCTGGAGGGTTGCGGCAGACAACAAGCCGAGAATACCGGCAGTGCGAAACAAGGATCTCATGATGTTTCCCCCGAGCTAATATCAACAAGGTTGCCAGGACTTTCCCATGGCATGTGATTTTATTATTCCTGGTACAGGCACGCCGCCGGATCAGCTTCCACGAACCAGGGTTTGAAGTTTGCCGCGGTGCTGTCCATGCAGCCCTTCAGGTTGAGCAGTTCCACGCGACGAAATTGCAGCGGGTGGCCTTCACTTTGCAACGAAATATAACCGGCTTCCAGGGCTGCGCCTTCCGGCTTCTGTGCCGGATCGTGGCCTGACACCACACCGCCGCCAGTAGTGAGTCCACCATAGCTCATCACGATTTCCCCGTTCACATAATGGATTACTTGTTCATTGCCCAGCATCAGCACTTCCACCTGTACCCACTGGTCACCATCCAGGGTAGGGGAGGTGGAATTGATGCAATGCTGGTCAGTCCACTGGCCCTTGAACACGATATGGGTGCCCGGAGAACACATGTTGCCGGAAGGCCGGGCATTGCCATCGCTCAGGCCGCCGAGAAACTGGAATTCAATGGAGATGGGAAAATCCTGTTCCGGGGGCATGGAGTACGGGTCCTGTGAGTGCAGCATGGCGCCGGAGTTGCGGTAGGCCCATTCCTGTGTGCCCGGGGCAGGGTCGCCAATAAAACGGTATTCCACGCGCAGGCGGTAATGGGAAAAAGGGGTGTCGTAGAACAGGTGGCCGAAGCGGTTATCGAAGTTCTCGTAACCGTCATAGGACACGGTCAGCAGGCCGTCCTCCACGCGAAAGGTATTCATCGGGTTTTCGCCGGCGGGGTAGGTGCGGACTTTGGCAATCCAGCCGTCGAGGTTGCGGCCATTGAAGAGCTGGAACCAGTCTTCGGGTTCCTGTGCCAACACCAGGGGCGATAAAAGACAAAGGATAAAGGATAAAACGCGAACGGATTTAACCTTGTTCGAAGCGTTACGCATGGTCTGCCCAGATGGTGTCATCCGGTGACAGTTCGGTACAGGGCTCGAAGCGGCCGGGGACTTCCTGGTAGCGCATGGCCTGGGTGTAGCCGATTTCGGAAGTGAAATAGCCCAGCAGGGTGAGCTGCTTCATCATGCGGAAATAATGGGCAGGTGCGCCTGGGGCATTATTGTTCATGTGTTCGAACTGTTCCCGGTCCAGTGCTTCGACCAGGGCCAGGCGCTGGGCGGGCGTGATGTCCATGATGCCGGCACCAAAGCGTTGCCGGCTGGTCGCCTCGATGGTCTCGAGGCCATCCAGGAAAATCGCCTGGTCGTCGGGATAATAGGTATCGGTCACCATCACCGCGATAAAGGGGCCGACCCCTGCTGCCCTGGCGCCCGGTGTGTCGGTGGCCGGCAGGATGGTGTCGGCGATTTCATCAAGCAAGGCGATGTCCTGTGCGGAAAACAGGTTGCCAGTGTAATCTCCCGCCTGGTAGGACGCGCAGCCTTCCAGCAGGGCAGTGCCGCCAATAAAGGAAACGCCGCCGAGCATGGCGCTGACACGGCGCATGGCTTCGCGGCGATTGATGGTTTCTGCTTCAGCCATAAGTTTCTCCCTTACAGGTTGCGGCGGTTGAGTTCTTTTACCGCGTAGTCACAGGCACGAGCGGTCAGGGCCATGTAGGTCAGCGACGGATTGACGCAGGACGCCGAGGTCATGCAGGAGCCGTCAGTCACAAACACGTTGGGCGCATCCCAGACCTGGTTCCAGGCATTCAACACCGACGTGCGCGGATCACGTCCCATGCGGGCCGTCCCCATTTCGTGAATACCCATGCCGGGGGCGTAGCCGGCATCGAAAGTGGTGACGTCCTTCACGCCACAGGCATCGAGCATCTCTGCCATGTCGTTCATCATGTCCACGCGCATGCGCGCTTCGTTGTCCTTGGTCTCGCAATCAATAGCCAGTACCGGCAGGCCCCAGGCATCGGTCGTGGTTTCATCGATGCTGATCCTGTTGCTGTGATCCGGCAGCATTTCGCCAAAGGCGTTGGCGCCGATATTCCAGTTACCCGGTTTGGCGGCCATGTCCTTGAAGTTGCCACCCACACCCAGTTCCGCCACGGCGCGCTGCCAGCCTTCGCGACTGGCGCTGCCCTGGTATCCGAAGCCGCGCAGGTAGTCGCGCTGTTCACCACCGATATTGCGATAGCGGGGAATGTAGAAGCCGCAGGGACGGCGGCCGAAGTAATACTTGTCCTCAAGATAGTCGTCATCAATGGTGCCCTGGGCACCCAGGCGGAAATGATGGTCCATGAGGTTGTGGCCCAGCTCGCCGGAACTGCTGCCCAGGCCATCGGGCCAGACATCGGTGGCAGAGCGCATCAGGAGCCAGGTGGAATTCAGGGTAGAGGCGCACAGGAAAATAATGGGGGCGGTGTACTCGGTGACCTGTTCGGTGATGGCATCCATCACCTGCACGCCCGTGGCACGTTGGCGGTCGCGATCGTAAAGAATCTCCGTGACCAGCGCAAACGGACGCAAGGTCAGTCGGCCCGTGGCCATGGCAGCAGGCAGTGTGGAGCTCTGGGTACTGAAATAGGCGCCGAAGGGACAACCCAGCCAGCAGGCATTACGGAACTGGCAATTGGTGCGCCCGGGCAGGGGTTGGGTGATATTGGCGACGCGGGCATTAATGATGCGGCGGCGTCCGTTGTACTGGCTGGCCAGGCGCTCGGCAATCATTTCCTCGCCGCAGTTGAGCGGAATCGGCGGCATGAACTCGCTGTCGGGCAATTGTTCCAAGCCCTCGGCGGCTCCGGAGATGCCGGCATGACGCTCGACATAGCTGTACCAGGGGGCCATGTCTGCATAACGAATGGGCCAGTCCACGGCGACCCCGTCACGGTCATTGGCTTCGAAATCGATATCACTCCAGCGGTAACTCTGCCGGCCCCACATCAGGGAGCGACCGCCAACATGGTAGCCGCGGAACCAGTCGAAGCGCTTGATTTCGGTATAGGGTGAATCCTGGTCGGAGGCCCACCAGTCCAGGTTCTTCTCGTTCAGGGGATAGTCGCGCCTGAGCACCGGGTAGGCTTCTTCCATAGCCACCGTCCTGCCGCCGCGATGGGGATATTCCCAGGGCGCCTTGGTGGCATTGACGTAATCCTTGACGTGCTCGATATTCTTGCCGCGCTCGAGCATGAGCACGCGCAGGCCTTTCTCGGTGAGTTCCTTTGCCGCCCAGCCACCGGTAATACCGGAGCCGACGACGATGGCGTCATACTGGTTGGATTCTGCAGCCATGGTTAAACCCCAAAATAGGAAGCGATCTGTTTACCAGGTTTTCATGCAGTGTATCACCAGGAATACTGGCTGTGTCCACAGTACCTGATTCAGGCAATTGATGTCATCGCGTTGCGGCGCATGACAGAGGCCTGGTTAATCCTGTAGTGGGCGTACCCAGATATTGCGAAAGCTGATCGGGGGGCTGGGATCGTTATGTGCCTGCAGCTTGATGGGGGAATCACCGTGGGCATTGTATTGCGGCGCGCCGATAAAGCGTGTGTCACCTTTTAGCTCGAAATTGTCCTGGACCAGCACGCCGTTGAAAAACACGGTGACACGAGCAGGATTTTGCAGAGAACCGTCTGTGGCAAAAACCGGTGCCGACCAGGTGATATCGTAACTTTGCCATTGACCGGGTTGGCGGGCGGGATTCACCAGGGGAATTGATTGCTTGTAGATACTGCCTGCCATGCCGTTGACGTAGGTGGCATTCTGGTAGGAATCAAGAATCTGCAGCTCGTAACCTGCGTCACCGGGACCGGTTGAGGCGAGAAAGAGGCCGCTGTTACCACGGGCCTGGTCAGTGCCGGAAATATTCTCGGGAATGAGCCATTCAAGATGCAGCTGGTAACTGCTGAAACGGCGTCGTGTTTCGATGTTGCCGGCCGTCTTGTTTACAGTCATGACGCCATCGGTGACAGTCCAGGCCGCCGGTGTGCCGTCCCGCACGTTCACCCATTCATCGAGCTCGCCACCATCAAAAAGCACGATGGCGTCAGACGGTGGAGGATACGAGCCCTCCGGCATCGACCCGGAATCTATGAATTCTGGTACAGGTTCCCAGATTTCTGTAGCCGCAGGCCCGGCCGCTGCATTGGTTTGCTGTAATTGCGCATAACCTGGTGCAATGAGCAAAAACGTGGCGGTGGCAGTGATGATCAGGCGCATATGAAAACTGTGCTTATTCTCTACCCAGCACGGTGCCATCAGGCAGTTTCACAGACATGTAGATGCCTCCCGGTCTGCCATCAAAGAATGGCTTGGCCGTGACATCGATTTTATCACCAGGCTTCAAAATGAAGCGGGTAAAGCCTTCACGAATCAGGTACAGCGGCGGGTTCATCTCGAAATTCCAGATCTCGGTGACACCCTCATCGTTGACGACTTCAAGTTCGATCCAGCTATGCGGATTGCCCCACTTGAATTCCTTGACTGTTCCCGAGACGGTGACTCTGCCGTTCTGGTCGATACCTGAGGAACTGTGGTGGCTGAAGGCGAGTTGTGACTGGACAATAAGCGCCAGCAATAAAGCGGTTGTTTTCAGAATTCTCATTACCTGTCTCCTGTATTATTCGCGGACGTTGAATTCATCGGCCTGTGTGGTTGGCATATGATCGTTCAGATCAGGCAAACAACGTACTTCCTGCAGGTCGCGATCATTGGTGCGTGACATGCGCTTGGTCGTTGACCAGCTGCCGACAAACACCTTGGGGTCCGTAAAGGTAAATTCTATTTCCAGGGTATCTTCGTCCGGCATGGTGATACGTTCTGTAATATGTAATTGATCGCTGCCTGGAAGGCCTCTGCGTTCATTGATCCAGTGCCTTTCGTCGACGAAATTGGTGGTTTCTATTACCAGGGCATCACCTTCCCAATGGCCAATGGACTCACCCGCCCAACTGGGAATGGCATAGTCGATAGGCGTATGTTCGCGGCCGTCCATGAAAATGACTCTCAGTTCGTTCATCAGCTCCTGGACCATGTAAATACCAGTAGGCATCTGGATCATGTGCACGGGCCAGGCCCTGAGCATCATGATTGGCAAGCCAATGGGCCAGCACAAACCGATATCATTGCGATAAACCTTGCCTTCTTCTGCTGCTTTCATGGCGGCGTCGTAATGACCCTGGCCATAGGGGGTTAATTCCAGGTCATCGGGTGGGTCGAAACTTGCGCTGCCAGCACTACGATCCCACGACCAGGCACCGGTCAGGTTAAAAGGGGCTTCAGGGCGGGGTTTGTTCAGATTTTCCGGCGCCAGCATGCTCAGGCCGTCCTGGTTTTGTGCCATGGCTGCTGACGGGAAAAAACCGGCCAGCCCCATCAGTATCACTGCTCGTGTTAAGGGTTGCTTGAATAACATGTGTTGTCGCTCCTGTTTATTCTTTACATACCCTGGTTATTCAGGGGTACCAAATCCAAACCACTCACCGTCCTGTGACACCATGGAAGAGACAAAACCGCCATCTTCACCGTCTTTGCGGGGTGCGATGGTTATTTCGATTTTGTCGCCGGGTTTTGCAGCATTGGGGGTAAAACCGGAACGGTAAAATATGCTCGCACTCATGCCTTCGAACTCGATATCCCGGGTGCCCCTGGCGTCATCCGTAACTTCCAGGATGAATACCGAGTGTGGATTAATAATTTTTATTTCCTTGACGATACCTTCAATAGTGACTCTATTTTCAAAATCAAAGGGTGCGGCGGAATGATGAGCTAACACAGTGCTGACACCCGCAAGGCACCAGATAGCTGTGAGCGTGGCTAAGTATATTTTTTTCATGGTGATCAGTTCCTGATTTTGTCGTGTTAAATTATTTGGATTCATACATTTCGGTAGCATAGACATCGGCCATCGTGGCAGTTACCGGTTCGCCGGCATGCAATTGCTCACGCCGCATGTCCAGCAGTTTCATCCAGGGTTCTTCAGTGCAGTTATAGGGCAGGATGGCGCCGTTTTCCAGGCCGGCCCATTTTCTGGACGCTGTTACCGGTTCGGTGTAATAAACCGGATCCGTCATGCTCATTTCCCAGGCCATGTATTCGACACCGGCCTCGTCCGTGTGCAGGCTGAAGCGCTCTGTCATACGCGCCTGATCACTATGCGGGTGCGTGCGCTGGTCCTGACCGTCGGTAATACTGGTCGTCTCCACCACCAGCACATCACCTTCCCAGTGGCCGGCTGAATAGCCCTGCCGGTTGGGAAAGCGTCGTTCTTCAGGCAGGATGCGGTCACCAAAATAGACCCGGCGAGTTTCACCTTCCACTTCGTAAATGATCGTCAGCTGGTCGGGTTTTTGAATAAACTCGATCGGGTAGCTCCCGACTGCTTCCATCATGGTGGGAATGCCATAGGTAGTGCAGTACGTTGCGGCGTTATCATCAAAAGGTTCAACCAGTGCCCGGTACTCTTCAATACGTCTTTTACCTTCAGGGGTCAGTGGTAAGTCCGCAGCAGATCCGCGCGGAGCCCTGCCACCGCCGGGTTCCGTGTAGGTAGTCCAGACACCGGTGAAATCGGGGTGTTCTTCTGCCGCCAGGACAATTGAATTGCCTGACAACATCACCAGGGATGTCGTGATAATAAAACCTGCTGTTCTGACTTTGTCCTGCAACATGGATGCTCCTCCTGGCCTGACTAATTGTATGACAATTAGGTTGAAGAGAAATCTTATCAGAATAGTTAACTAAAAGTGTTGACCTACCTCAGTATGTAATAAGGAAAGATTATGGAAGAAAACTGGGATGCCCAGGCGACACGAGGTCCAGATATGCCAGGGGTATCCCATGGCCGCGTATACAGCGTCACCGTTGATGGCAGCACCCTGGCCGGTAGCTCAAAAGCAGTTTTGCGGCAATGACGAGGTCTGCCATCGGGACTCTAGGTATTCAACAGCAATAGCGATAGTATGGCTGTCTCTGTCCCGCCGGTTCAGTTTCATGAACGACGGGATGCGGAATTAATGAACAATTCAGCCAGTCAGACAAGAGGAATAAACCGGGTTGTCCTGGCGTTGATAACAGTTTGATAGAGAAGGGGTAAACCATGAAGAAACTACTGACACTGCTGACTATGATGCTGGCTGCAACTACAGCGCTGGCCGAAAAGCATCCTGACGGTTATGCCGATGATCGCGCTGCCATCATCGACCTGCAGCACCGTTATGTGCTGGCCATGGATTATTTTGATGCCGATGGCTACGCCGAGGTATTTGCCGTGGATGGTGTGTTGGATTGGGCCGGCGGCGTGGTGGAAGGCCGCGAGGCCATTCGCGAATTCATGTCCACAGGCACGTACGATCTGAGGACCATGGGTTTCCAGCCGGCTGAAACCCCGGATGGCAAGGAGTGGCCATCAACCGTGCGCCACCTGATTACCAACCAGGTGGTCAAAGTGGAAGGTAATACAGCCAAGGCCATTACGTACTGGATGAACTATGCCAACAATGCCAATCGTCGCGAGATCCAGTGGCTGAGCTTTGGTTCCTGGGAAGACGAGTACGTGAAGATCGACGGTGAGTGGTTCTTCAGCCTGCACAAGATATTCAATGAGGGTAATCCACGAACTTTCACAGCAGGCCAGCCGAATCCGCTGAACGATCTATAAGAGGTCGGCGTAGGCAGGTTCCCTAGACCAATGGTTCAGGATGGATCTCGTTGAAATCAAACACCGAAACTTCATCCTTCTGGGGTTGACGATTGATCCATTCTTCCTGTGCCAGCAGGTGCTCAATATCCTGAATCCCGGCCTGCCAATGTTCCTGCATGGACAGGCTGGAAAACTCGTAATCCTTGGAAGCCAGTTCATGGTGTTTTTGCCGGTAGATCAGGTGCACCAGGGTAATGGCCGCATCACAGCTCCACTTGCTGAGCAACTGGTGTTCCTCATCGGACAGTGATTCGTCGGGGAGCTTTTCCATCAGTCGCCTGACCACGGCACGAATCTTCTGGGTGTCCTTGACGATGTCGGTGATGGTCCGGGTCTGGCTGGAATGCCGGATATCTTTCAGGCGCCGTCCCACTTCCAGGATATTGGTCGGCATGGTGCCCTCGGCACTGAACAGATCCACCTGGAACAGCAGCATGTCATTGCAAACGTGGGCGTTTTCATCGATCACGTATTGCAGGGGCGTGTTGGATACCAGGCTGGCATCCCAGTACCACTCGCCGTCGATTTCTATGGGGGGCAAGCCCTCGGGAAGCGCTGCACTGGCCATGATGTGCTCGGGGGTCAACGCTTCCTTGTTGGAATCAAAGTGCAGGAAATTGCCACTGGTCACATTCACTGCACCCACGCTGATGCGTGGCTCACCACGGTTCAGGCGTTCAAAATCCACCAGTTCCAGCAGGGTTTCGCGCAGGGGCGAGGTGTCGTAGTAACTCAGGGCATGTTCCTGTCCGAGGGGATCAAACAGGACCGGCGGGGGTATACGGGGTCGAAAAAGCCCGTTGGCGCCGAAAGTGGCGACTTCCGCAGCGCTGGACATGCTGAACAACAGACGTCCCAAATGTCCTGGCAGCATCGGGCGACTGATTTTTCCCGATGAAACCTTGTTCCAGAATGCCTCCAGTTTCTCCACGCGTTTTTCGGGGGGATTGCCGGCAATCAATGCGGAGTTGATCGCACCGATGGAAATCCCTGCCAGCCAGTCTGGCTCATAGCCATTCTCATGCAGGGCGCAGTAGGCCGATCCGGCCTTCAACCATGGGTAATGAGTATGAAAAGTACAGGAAGAATA
>CAZROW010000023.1:36827-40358 GCA_964601805.1 uncultured Enterobacteriaceae bacterium | reverse complement strand
CGGCTCGACCCGGTCAATGCCCAGGTCTCGCGGGGGCTTGGTGTATCGTTGTCGGCGTTGGGTCGTTTTGATGAAGCCGTGGATGAGGCTGACCGGGGACTTGCCATTGGTGATGCTTCTGCGTTCCGCTTCCTGCATGCCTTGAAAACCATGTCAGCTTACTCGGCCAATGATTTTGACCAGGCGATTGCCTACCTCAATGTCAATACACCTGGCCAGGAGGAATACGACATGGCCTTGCCACTGGTCGAACAATTGGCCATTGGTAATCGTGAAGTCGTCGTGCAGGAACTGGCCGCACTCCAGCAACAAAATATTACCCCGATTCAGGAAGCCATCCTTCAGCCAGTGGCGGCGGTCGCCGGGGATACGGAAGTGGCGGTGTCCTATATGGTGGGGGGCAGCAACCAGATGGGCTTGTGGTTACCGTTCTCCAGGTCCTATTTCAATGATCCGTCAATGAAACAACAATTCAGGGAAAACGGCCTGGTTGCCTACTGGCAGGTATCCGGCTGGAACGATTTCTGCGGGCCCATCGAGGGCTCGGAAAACGATTTTGAATGTGATTAGGGAGGCTCGTGACTCAGCCAACAAAAAACAAGTACGACAATATTCTTAAAGCCGGCGTGCTGTACCTGGCCGGTGCCTGGTTGATCGTGCAGACCGTGATGTCGTTGACGCCGGTATTCGACTGGCCGCCTATTTTCGGGTTTGGCATCCTGTTTATGCTTATTCTCGGTTATCCCATTGTCATGCTGATGACCTGGGCCTTTGATGTCACGCACCAGGACAAGGGTTGGGACAAGGCGGCCGATGAACGAGAGGCCCGGGGAACCGGGAAAGGCTTTCGAATAACACTGGCGATCCTGACCGGTCTGGCACTGATGGTGATGTTCCTGGATATCTTTCTGCTTGAAGACGGGGAGCCACAAGAGCAGGTTGTCATTCCGGTGATGCCAGAACAATAAAGGCAGAAACAAGCCACAGGGAATGGAATGTCCTTTGGCAGGGAGTGATGATGTTGAATGTTATTAGGGGTTTGGAAAGGAAAAAGTGGGACACGTTTAAATCAACTATGTCCTGAGTATAAAACCATGAAAACCTATAGAGTGAAAATTGGAATCGGGTTAGCTGCCACAGTGTTGTTGTTGGCCTGTTCTGGCGAGCCTGAGCCATCGCAACCAATCACTGAGGCTACGCCTGAACTGGAAGCCACGGTCGACCAGGCGCTGGAAGCGGCCGGGGTTGCTGATGAGGTGGAAACGTCCTTTTATGACAAATCCATTGCCGTGCTGCCTTTTTCCGACCTGAGTGAAAACAGCGATCAGGAATATTTCTCGGACGGGCTTTCCAATGACCTGATCAACCGCCTGGCCATGATGCCGGATTTACAGGTGGCCGGACGTGAGTCGTCTTTCTATTACAAAGGGCGCGATGAAGTGCTCAGTTCAATAGGTGATGCACTGCAGGTGGAAAACATCCTGTTAGGCAGTGTGCGCAAGTCTGGTGATAACCTGCGGGTAACGGCGCAGCTGGTCAATGCCGATGATGGCTTCAATATCTGGTCGCGTACCTATGACCGGCAACTGGAGGATGTGTTTACGATCCAGACCGAGATTGTGGATGAAGTGGCTACTGCCCTGAGTGTCACGTTAGGCGCCGGGGAATTCGCCATACCAGGCATGACCCGCAATATAGAAGCCTACGACAAGACCCTGCAGGCTCTGGCCCTGTATAACCAGTTCACACCGGATAATATCTTCCGCGCCATCAACCTGCTGGAAGAAGCAGTCAGGCTGGACCCGGACTATGGGCGTGGCTGGTTGATCCTGGGAGATATCTACGACCAGAGCCAGCTGATATTGTCCCAGGACCAGGCCGTGGATTTTCCGGCTCAGGCGGCCGGGGCTTTTGCCAAGGCGGCTGAAATTGCGCCGGACATGCCGGAACTGATGCTGGTGGAAGCCGGCAGCCTGCGCAACCAGGGGCGCTTTCTGGAAGCGGAAAATCGGTACCAGCAGTACTTTGAAAGTTTTGGCTACTCGGTCGCCCGGGCCATGGAAGAATATGCCCAGTTGCTGGCACGGACAGGGCAGTTCAACGAAGCCATTGCCATGCTCAATCGTGCACGTCGCACTGAACCTTTTGATCCCCGCTTTACCTATCAGCTGGCCTTGATTCAACTTTATCGGGGAGAGGACACCGATGTGGCACAACTGGCGGAATACGGCCTTGGGCTTGAAGGGGGGGATTTCCTGTTCAGCGCACTGGAATGGGAGCTGGCCCTGCGCGAGCGTGAGTTGCAGAAGGCCGCAGAACTGATCAGGGCTTATCTTGAGGACGAATCTGCTGGCACCTATGACACTACAGTATCCCGGCATTTCCTGGAAAAATTTGCCGACATTTTGTCGCTGAATGATTTTGAAGCCTCCACTGAAGACATCATCGCCATGATCAACGATCCGTCAGTGACTCCCCTGGAACTGGGTTATGTCGCACGCCTGGTGGCATTGATGGGGCAACCGGAAATTTCCCTGGATTACTGGTATGGCCAGAATGCCAGTCCCGCTATCTGGGATGATGTGTACGTGGACATGCGCCGTTTGCCGGACTTCAACCGCTTGCTGCAGGAAAAGGGCCTGGTGGATTACTGGCGTGCGACCGGGAACTGGGGTGAGTATTGTGTGGAGGCTGGTGGGCAGGATTTTGTGTGTAAATAGGTCCTGGTGAGTGATGGGTTTTGGGCGAGTGTTGTCCACCTTGTCGGCAAACGTCCCTGCGGGACTATGCCGACCTACAACTATTCAGCATCGGTGCTGAAAGTGGCAGGGTGACCTGCGGTCACCATGCCGGATGGCGGCACGTTGTGCCTTATGCCGGCCTACGATGATTCACCGACATTATTTTGTAATGCCTTTCGTTGCTAGACTTCCTCTTCGTCCCGGTCTGCCCAGATAAAGCCAATGGGGTTTCTTTGCTCTGGTTCTTTTATTTCCATGGCAAAACACATCATCTGGACTGTGGACTGGTGGGCAAAGGTTGTCACCGGGTTGCCTCCCAGGTGCCCTTCGATGCGGATGCCGTCAAAGGAGACCTGGGCCAGCTTCATGACATTGATCTGCACACCGCCATGCAGGATCGCCATTACCGCAGGCTGGTAATTTTCGGGCAACTGTTCACGCCAGGCTTTGACTTCGGTGGCCAGTGAGGCCAGAAAGACGGCGGCACTGCGAAACTCGTTTTTCTCTTCCTGGCTGCAGCTTGCCGGCAGGGGGCAATACAGCGATTGCTTCTCTACACTGGGTGGCCTGAAACCGGGAACAGGCGACATCTGCCGGTTCAGGTTTTCCATGACGCTGTCGAGTGTCTTGGGGGTCGCTGTGTCATTGTCTGGCATGATGTGTTCCCTTTTGATTATGACAGGTGATTTTGCATACACCCTTTTCAGGTCATTATGCTAAATAAAGCGCCTGGAGTGAACCTGGGTTACCAATGCCGGAGATGGCCCTTAGGGCCATTTCCGGCCTACGG
>CAZROW010000023.1:0-36727 GCA_964601805.1 uncultured Enterobacteriaceae bacterium | reverse complement strand
TGAACCTGGGTTACCAATGCCGGAGATGGCCCTTAGGGCCATTTCCGGCCTACGGCATAGAGTAAAAACCTGAACGGATGTAGGCCGGAAATCGCGTAGCGATCTCCAGCAAGAAAGATGTTGACGGCACCCATTGCCGGAGATGGCCCTTCGAGCCATTTCCGGCCTACGGAATAGAGCAAAAACCTGAATGGTTGTAGGCCGGAAATCGCATAGCGATCTCCGGCATACGGTATCAGGACCTGGACAATACCTCGTGCAATAAAGCAGCGGCTTCCTGAATATCTTCATCACTGACCAGCAAATCCGGCAGCAATCGAATAATACCGCCGCGTGTCGGCACCACCAGCAGTCCGGCCTCTGCGCAGGCATGGGTTAATGGCCTGGTCATGTCATGATCAAAGAACTCGATGGCACACAACAGCCCCTGACCGCGAACCTCCCTGATCAGTTCCGGGAACTTGGCCTTCAGTGCCTGAAGCTGGTTCAAGAGCAGTTGTCCTGAATTGGCTACTTTGTTCGCCACATCGTGTTGCATCAGGTAATTCACCACGGCATGGGAAATGGCACAGCCCAGTGGGTTGCCGCAATAGGTGCCGCCATGGTCATCTTTTTCAACGCGTTGGCTCACGTATTCACTCACGGCAAACGCGGCAAAGGGAAAGCCGCCGGCTATACCCTTGCCCATGGTCAGGAAATCAGGTGTGATCGTTTGTTCTGAATGTTCCAGCGCGAAGAATTTTCCTGTACGACAGAAACCGGTCTGGATTTCATCGACAATAAACAGGGTGCCATGCTGCCGACACAGGGCCTGGATGGTAGCCAGGTAATTATTTGGTGCAATCTGCACACCGCCTTCCCCCTGAATGGGTTCGATAATGACCGCAGCTGTTTCGCTATCCATTGCCTGTGCCATGGCCTGGCTGTCACCAAAGGGCACGAACACGGTGTCGTGTTGTTGTGGTGTGTAGCGTCCGGAGTTTTCCAGGCCGCGAGTAACAGACAGCGTATTGAAAGTCCTGCCGTGAAAACCACCCAGCGTGCTAATGACTTTTTTGCGACCTGTTATTTTTCTGGCCAGTTTCAATGCTGCGTCATTGGCTTCGGCGCCGCTGTTGCAAAAATAGATACGTGTCAGGTTGGCGGGCAGGGCGGTTGCCAGTAGCGCGAGCAATGCGGCACGAGAGGGAGAGTAGGTAAATCCCGCATTGGGGCTCTGGAGCAGTTTGCCTGCCTGTTCAGTGATAGCCCGGGTGATAGCCGGGTGGTTGTGACCCAGGCAGGTCACGCCCCAACCGGAAGTAAAATCCAGGTATTGCTTGCCTGCTTCATCCCAGACCCGGCTGCCCTCACCGTGGGTGAAGGCCAGCTCAAGGCGCTCGCAAAAAGTCATGCCAAGCCGGTTTTCGATTTCAATGGTATCCATGATGTTGTCCTCTCGTGGTTGTGTCATGGTGGATTGCTTTCTTCAGGGCATAAAAAAACCTCCAGTGTCTGGGACAGCTGGAGGTTTTTAAATTCGGTGTTTTGATGTGTTACATGAACCGGTTATCCAGGCGTCCCTTGTTTTGCGCGCGCAGCACGACGCGCCGCGGCGGCCAGGCGGGCTGCAGCGAAAGACGCGATGTTGATGTTCAGTTCAAATGTCATTGTCGTTAAATGTCTGGTGAATCCTGTGTGACAGGCGGGGGACTTTAGTGAAGATCGGAATTTGTGTCAATTGAAAATTCGCGGCACAGGCCTGAGGTTCAGGTGTTTCTAGATGCCGTAGGCCGGAAATTGCGCAGCAATCTCCGGCAATCCCGGATAATGAAGGTGACATTGCCGGAGATGGCCCTGCGGACCATTTCCGGCCTACGGCATCTCCAATAAATACAGTTCTTTCAGGATTTCACGCCATTCATCGTACTGCTCATCCAGCGTACCGCTTAAGTGATACAGGGAATCCTCCAGCGTGATATCGGTGGGCAGGATTTCGTTGGTGAAACCTTCATTGAGTTCTTCCAGATACTGGTCCTGCATGCGGGCCCAGCGGTAATTGTTGTAACTCTCGCGCAGGGCCATGTAACTGCCACGGCGAAATTCATTGCCCTGGGCAGCTTCCCGGTTGATCTTGTCGGCCTCGCTGGCCTGTTGTTCACGCCGGTACTGCCGCCACAGGTCATAGACCGGCTTGATGGTGACAAAGAAGCTTTCGTACTGCTCGTCCACCACATCGATGAAGACATATTCATGTTCGCGAATCTCGCGCACGCGCTGGAAAAAGGGATCATTGTCCGCCGGGTAGCGGGTGATGGTGTAGTGGCCGTTTTCATCCATGGCCAGGTAGGGGCTGAATACCTCCGGGGCAAGATCGGCGGCGTAGCGCAGGGTAGCCACTTTTTTGATTTCATCTACCTGTGTGCTGCCCAGCGTGTCATACATGGCAACAAGATCACTGCTGATCTCGGAGTAAAGGTATAAAAAGGGATCAGTACCCAGGATCGGCTGACTCAGGGAAACGCTTTCCACTGCCGTTCCGATATAGGTCTTGTCCAGCCAGGTACGGTCAGTGGCATCGCGGGCCACCAGGGCAAGTTCCAGTGTCGTGCCGTTGGAAATGACGATGGTGGCGGAAATTTGCAGTTCGGCGCCCCTGTCCGTATCGGGCAGCAGCCTGACAGCGCCCCACTGGCCGCTTTCCTCCAGTGTGAGCTTGAGAAAGGAGGGCAGGTAACGGGCTTCGGCCTGGCGCACGGCCGGAAAGACTTCTTCCTGCTGCTGGGTAAGGGCATCGGTAGGCAGGTTCATGTCGAAAGCTTCGATGCTGACATCCAGCAGGGGCTTTTCCTGGGCGAGTGTGACCTGGCCAGGCAGCAACACGAAAAGGAGCAGAAGCGGCCGCATCAGTTACTGGTCCTGTCAGTCGCCCGGCGGCAGACATTGTTGCGGGTCAGGGTCAGGATGCAGTCGATGTCGTTTTCCGGCACCTCATACCGTCGATAGTAATTGCTGATGGTTATGGGGGCTGGCACCTGGCTGGAGGATACCGTGGTAGTGATATTCAGCTGGCGGCCATTGGGCGACAGGGTGACCTGGTAGAAAATCTGCAGGCCATCGGTCAGGCTGAGCTGGAACAGGAGCTGTTCACCATTCCAGCCACACTGCTCTGCTCCGAAGGGGGTTTCAGTGACGGCGACCTGGCGATTGAAGAATTCACAGAACAGGGCAAAGTCTTCCTCGCGGTCAATCCTGATACGGGAGCGGTCCTGCTCGATTTTCAGCACCGGCATGCGCGTGATCTCTTCGGTAAAGCGGGCCAGGCCAACCACGGACTCCATGGAGCCGCCGGCAGCGGGACCTGCGCTGAAAGTGGAATTGCGATTGAGTCCGTCTGACTGGGGATTGAGCCGACGCTGGACGTCGAACAGGTAGAGGTTGAACTCGGTTTCAAAGTCATCACTGAGCTGGTAGTCCTTTTCCCAGTTGCCTGACATGTCGACAACCTCGTAGGCCACTTCTTCGTTGATCCTGGGGGCTTCCGGGCTCTGGCAGCCGGCCAGCAGCAACAGGCCGGCAATGGCGGCCAGCGTGTTGGCGGGGAAATTGAAGTAATTGATTTTTATCAAGATGTCAGTCAACCAAAGGCGTTCTACTGGATACCCGGAGCACATGGTAACAAGTTTTCAGGTTTGTATTTTTCGTACTTACCACAATATCTAATCAGGTATGCTGTCCAAGCCAGTAGAGAGTTAGCCAGGCCAATAATGCAGATAACCCATGAACAACGGCTTGACCCGGAAATCATCCGCGTGTTGAGCTGGAACATCAAGAAGCAGTCAAGGCCGCAACTGAATGTGGACCTTGCCGGCCTCAGCAAGGAAGTTGACCTGGCATTGCTCCAGGAAGTGCATATGGAAGGGCGTGGCCTGCATCATTTCAACGAGTCCTGGCACCGTAATTTTGCTCCGGGCTTCAGCCTGCCGCGGCGTACGACCGGCGTGATGACGTTATCGACTTCCGGCTTTGTGCACCAGGACAAATTCATCCATGCTGAACCCCTGTTTCGAACCAACAAGGCTGCCAGCCTGACCTGTTACCCCCTTAAAGGCATTGACCAGACCCTGCTGGTGATCAACCTGCATGCCGTGAACTTCAGCCTGGGTATGCAGAGCTACAACAGGCAGTTACATGATTTGCTGGCCCATGTGGACAGTCATGAAGGGCCGGTGATTTTTGCGGGGGATTTTAATGCCTGGCACCAGCAGCGACTCCAGTTGCTGGAAGAGATCGCTTCTCATCGCGGGCTTCGGGAGGTCACCTTTGACGATGACCGGCGCATGCGAATTTTCGGGCGTTTCCTGGACTACATGTTTGTTCGCGACCTGCAGGTCCTGGAAGCGCGTACCCTGCACTCGGAAGGATCCGACCACAATCCCCTGCTGGCCACCCTGAGCCTGTAAGCTGCCTTTTCAGAGCCCTTCGGCAATCGCCACCACATCTGACCAGTCCGGCCTGACCCGGTAATTCTCCTCGGCCATTTTAGCCAGAATCTCGCCATTGGGGCTGAGCAGCATGATGCCCGGCTGGGGCACGCCATAGGCAAAATGGCCGGGCTCCACATCCGTGTTCAGGATATTGAAGGCATTTACATGCTTGATGTTCTCATCGTGGAGCATGGTGAACGTGATGCCCTGGTCTTCCTCCACCAGCTTGAGGGTCTCCACCGGGTCATAGGTGATGGTGGCAACATGGAAACCGGCGGCCCTGAATTGCTCGACAGCACCCTGGAGCCCGACAAGCTGAGCCTTGCAATACGGGCACCAGTCAAATGAGCGGTTAAAGACCAGCAGCAGCCCTTTGTCACCGGTCAGTGTCTCCAGGGTCTGGGTTTCGCCATTCTGGTCAGGCGCCTCGAGGACAGGGATGGTGGAGCCCACCGGGTAATCGGGAGCCCAGTTGAACTCCTGGGCGAGGAGGGCAAAACAGGGCAGTGAGAGTAACAGGGTCAGGGCAAGTGTTCTGTGCATGGCGGGCTCCGGGTGGCTTCCATGGAAACGGTTGGTCGTGTGGCTTGTTTGAGCAGATCAAGATTGACGGGCTTTTCTTTCAATAGCAACCGGGCAAGGCAGCAACCCGGTGCCCGGGAAGGCTTAGGTAGCCGGAAATGTGCCTCTTCCTGGTAAGAAAAAAGTGGTCAAAAAATCACCTGATATTGGTTCGGCATCATGTGCGATTGGCAATAATTCCAATAGTTTTATGCACATACGGAATCCTCGTGATAATACTGTTTAAGAACTCTTAATAAATGCGTGTTGGTAATTCAAAAAATTCGTAACCTGCTGAAATTAAACAATAAATATCTATAACCCGGCAATCTTGTGAAATGTCCGTGCACCACTTTTGAACACAGAGGACTATTACTCGAAAAATTCTGCACAGTTTTATCCACAGCTTTGCCAGTAATTCACAGCTGTGGATAACTTGTCGCGGACCTGGTCATGGAAACAGGCGTTTGGGACTGCTTGCCATTTCCCCTACAATGCCGTGGATTCAAACACGGGGTACCAATATGCCGGATCACCATAGCCTTGCCCTGCAAGTCAGGGATTATGAATGCGACCTGCAGGGTGTGGTCAATAACGCGGTCTACATGAACTACCTGGAGCATGCCCGCCATGAATTCCTCAAGTCACGGGGCGTGGATTTTGCCGAGGTAACCCGCCAGGGCATCCACCTGGTCGTGGTCAGGGCTGAGCTGGATTTCAAGGCTTCCCTGACCAGCGGTAATGACTTTACGGTCACGACCCGGTGCGAGCAGGAAGGCCGCCTGCGAATCGTCTTCCAGCAGCAGATTCTCTGTGGTGACAAGCTTATGCTGGCCGGCAGGATTATCGCTACAGCCCTGAATGAGCAGGGCCGTCCCTTTGTACCCACCGACATCCTGTCCAGACTGGTTTAAAAAAATTTACGGGCTTTAACCCTTTTTCATCGTCCACCCGTTTACAGGGGGGAATTTAACGCAATGTTTTCCCCGGGAGGGAACGACGATGAAAAGAAAAATACTTGCCACATCCATCAGCGCGGTCATTGGCCTGGCCGTGCTCAGCGCCTGTTCAGTCAATAATGAAAAAGAGGCTACGATCGAGACATCACCTCCGGTCGCCTCGGCCGAGCGGCCACAGGAAAACGAGGCCACTGTGCAGCAGCGCTCTGTGGTCGAAGAGGTTGCAACCCTGGACCAGCCCCGACAGGCAAGCACCGACCGGGAACAGTTGCTGGATCTGGTAGAAGAGCGAAAAATCGCTGGCAGTGCGCAACAACAGCCACAGGTGACAGCGGCCAGTCGCCTGAATTACAACCTGATCCGGCCCGGCCAGGAAAGCTACTTCATCCCGCCAGGTAGTCGGGAAAACTACGCCAGCCTGGATGACAATCGCATCAAGCGGGTCACCGATGAACCGGTTTCCACCTTCAGTATTGATGTTGATACCGCCTCCTACAGCAATGTGCGCCGCTTTCTCAACGAGGGCCGGTTGCCGCCTGCCGATGCGGTTCGCACCGAGGAAATGGTCAATTACTTTGCCTACAATTACCCGCGTGACAGTAACGAGGGGGCGCCTTTTTCCGTGTATTCCGAGATCAGCGCCAGCCCCTGGTCAGCCAACAAGCACCTGTTGCATATCGGCGTCCAGGCTGTAGAGGCTGACAGCGTGCAGGACCTGCCGGCCAACCTGGTATTCCTGGTTGATGTCTCCGGTTCCATGAATAGCCCCGACAAACTGGGTCTGCTGCAGTCCTCGCTGAAAATGCTGACCAGGCAGCTCGATGAACATGACCGGGTTTCACTGGTGGTCTATGCCGGTGCCTCCGGTGTGGTGCTTGAGCCCACGCCGGGCAACCAGGAACACAGGATTGTTTCCGCCCTGGAGCGCCTGCGTGCCGGTGGCAGCACCAACGGGGCGGCAGGTATCGAACTGGCCTACCACCTGGCACAGCGGGCCTATATCGACGGCGGGATAAACCGGGTCATCCTGGCCACTGACGGGGATTTCAACGTCGGGGCATCCAGTGTCCAGGCCCTGAAAGACATGATTGTCGAGAAGCGCAAGACCGGTATCAGCCTGACCACGCTGGGCTTTGGGACAGGCAACACCAATGACCACATGATGGAGCAACTGGCCGATAACGGGAACGGCAACTATGCCTACATCGATACCCTGAACGAGGCCAGGAAAGTGCTGGTGGATGAAATGTCTTCCACCCTGCACACCGTGGCAAAAGACGTGAAGGTGCAGATTGAATTCAACCCGGCGGTGGTGGCCGAATATCGACTCGTGGGGTATGAAAACCGCCTGCTCAACCGGGAAGACTTCAATAACGACAAGATTGATGCCGGGGAAATTGGCGCCGGGCATACGGTGACAGCCCTGTATGAAATCAGCCTGGCTGGTTCCCGGGGACAGAGTGTTGAGCCATTGCGTTACCGGGACAACCAGCCTGGAACGCAGCCGGTTGCTGTTGATACCTCGGAGTTTGCGTTCCTGAAACTGCGCTACAAAGCCCCGGAGGAAGACTCCAGTACGCTGATCGAGCAGCCACTGCTGGTTGCTGATATTCGTGATTCCATTACTGATACCTCCGAGGATTACCGGTTTTCAGCGGCAGTGGCCGGCTTTGCGCAGTTGCTCAAGCAGGATGCCAGCCTGGGCAGCTTCAGTTTTGATGATGTGCTGGTCCTGGCGCAGCCGGCCAGGGGAGACGATATCTTTGGCTACCGTGCCGAGTTCATCAACATGGTGCGTACAGCGAGTGCATTGCGTTGAACACTGGTCGATATCCGCTGAACTGGAATGAAAGTGATAAACTCGAGCCATGCAATTGTTCAACATAGCTGACAGGGGTGATAGTGACGCAAAACTGATGCTGGCCTATGCCCGCGGTGATGCGTCAGCCTTTGAAAAGTTGTACCTGAAGCACAAGGATGCCCTGTTCCGGTTCTTTCTGCGCCAGTTCGGCAACCAGGCACTGGCCGAGGAGCTTTACCAGGATGTCTGGGTGCGCGTGATTGATGCCAGGTCCCGCTATGAGGCAAAGGCCAGGTTTACGACCTGGCTTTACCGCATTGCCCATAACATCCTGACGGATTACTACCGGAAACCGGTAGAAGAGGATTTGCCGGAAACCGGTACCGTGCCGTCTTCGAGTATCGATAATCCGGAAGCGATCGTCAGCGGCCAGGAAAAACTTGCCCGCTATCGCACGATGATCCAGACGCTGCCGGATGAACAACGCGAAGTCTTCCTGCTGAAAGAAGAAGCCGGGTTGAGCCTGCAGGAGATTGCGGAAATTACCGGTGAGAATTTTGAAACCCTGAAAAGCCGACTGCGTTATGCTGTCGGCAAACTGAAACAGGCACTTGAAGAGCCTGAACAACATGACGGACAACGACAACCACAAGCTGTCTGATGAGCAACTGGCGGATTACCTGGCCGGCAAGGATACCGTGTCTGGGGCCCATCGCGAGCTCGAAGACGTGTCCTCACCCTCGCACCTGGATGAGCGAATACTGGCCCGCGCACGGGAAAGCGTTGCCGGGCAAAAACCCACCAGGAATGATGTCTTTATCAGGCCCTATGCGACTGCTGCCACCGTATTTCTGTGCCTGACCATCAGCTTCCTGTATCTGAACAATTCCGATGTGCCGGGTACCGGTGCTTTGCGTTCACCGGAAGACACGACTGCCAGGCTCGTTGAAGGTGCCCTCGAGGAGCAGGCCCCTGCCGCACCTGGGGCGGAAAGTGCTGCCCGGTCCAGGGTGGCTTCGGAGGCCGACACTCAACGCGCTGTCGCCAGCACATCCAATATTATCGCTACCGGTGCCGACAGCAATGCAACCGCGAATGAGGCTACTGCAGACCAGGATGCCTCCCTGGACCAGTTGCTGGACCTTGTCGAGGAGCGCCAGCTCAGTCAGTCAGAGCAACAGGGCATCACGTTTGCTGCCAGGCTGCAGGTAGCCGAGCCGGAACTTTCCTACCGGGAAAACCGCGAAGACTGGCTTGAGGAAATCGCCCGCTTGCGTGAAACCGGGGAAATTGACAGTGCCGCTGAAGAGGCCGTCCTGTTCCTGGAAGCCTATCCTGAAACTGATCTGGAAGCGGCCTTGCAGGCGCTTGAGTCACCCTGAAAATTCCGTTTTGACGAGTCCCTCGACCGGCGGTATCCTTCTCGCCAAAAGGACAGGCCAGCCCTGGTCTGAGTGTCCTTAACTTGAGGAGATTCCATGGCATTACCCAAGATCGGCAACAAGGCACCCGCGTTTACCCTGCAGGACCAGAATGGCGACAAGCACAGCCTGAAGGATTACCAGGGCAGCATTGTTGTGCTGTATTTTTACCCGAAGGCGATGACACCCGGCTGTACGGTACAGGCCTGTGGCATTCGTGACAGCCAGAAAGCCCTGAAGAAAATGGGCGTCAAAGTACTCGGCGTCAGTATCGATGCCTATCCCAGATTGGCCAAATTTGCTGAACGGGATGATCTGAATTTTACCCTGCTGTCCGACGAGGACCACAAGATCGCCGACAAGTACGGCGTGTGGGGATTGAAAAAATTCATGGGCCGGGAGTTTATGGGACTCAAGCGGACCACGTTTATTATCGACAAGGATGGCCGCCTGCGGCACATCATGGAAAAGGTAAACACCAAGACGCATCATGATGACGTCCTTGGCTGGATCAAGGAAAATCTTTCCTGACAGAATACCTAACTCGCCAGGCTGTTCAGCACTGAAGGATGGTTTGTAGTTATGAAGTTGTATTGCAAGCAGTACGCCGATGCCGGTGAACTCCTCATCATTCTTCATGGTTTATTTGGCAACCAGGGCAACTGGGGCCAGCATGCCAAGATATTTGCCAACCAGTATGCCGTTTACGGCATGGATCATCGCAACCATGGGCGCTCCGAATGGGAAGAGGGGATGACCTACGAGGCCCTGGCTGGGGACGTGCATCACACCATGCGCCTGTATGGCATTCCCAGTGCCCATTTCATCGGCCATTCCATGGGTGGCAAAACCGCCATGCAACTGGCCATATCCTACCCTGACCTGGTCAGGAAACTGGTGGTAGTGGATATCGCACCGGTGCAATACAAACCTCACCACGATGCTATCTTTGAAGGCCTGAAAACGCTCAACCTGGATCTCATTGACAGCCGCCAGGATGCGGATGAAATTCTGTCAGAGTATGTCAGTGAAAAAGGTATTCGGGATTTCCTGCTCGCCAACCTGGTCAAGGATGCCGAGGGTAATTACGACTGGCGCATGAACCTGGATGCCATCAGGCACGGCTACACGGATTTGCTTGCAGGTATGCCCGATGGCAAGTTTATGGGGCCAACCCTGTTTATCAAGGGAGAGAATTCAGACTACATTCTCAAGGAACACGAGAAGGCTATCATGGGGCGTTTCCCCAATGCCCAGATAGAGCAGCTTGATGGGACAGGGCACTGGCTACATGCGGAGCAACCCGAACTTTTCCAGGCCATGGTCCATAAATTCCTCAAGAATTAGCCTTAACACCTGGCAACGCAATTGACGTAGGTCGGATAAGCGCAGCGCCATCCGACATGGCATCCGGAGGATGCCCTGACAAGAATACCTTTGCAGACTATTTAAAATACGCGGTGATTGCAGTAGCTCGCACGCAACGCTTTAAAAATTTCAACATTATTGGGCGTTATGCGAACGCCTGATGACTACTGCAACCGACAGTTCTTGGAAAACTGCGATTTGAGAAACTCCATCTGGTCAGCCCGTATGCGTTTTGAATTGACCAGCGCCAGGTATTCGGCAGGATTGGGTTCGTAGGGCAGGGCAAGCAGTTCCATGTGGGCTTCTTCGGGTGTGCGGTCCTGCTTGTAATGGTTGCAGCGGCGGCAGGACGCAACCACGTTGACCCAGGTATTGGCGCCACCGCGAGACGTTGGCACGATGTGGTCGCAGCTCAGTTCCCTGTCCGTGAATTCCTTGCCGCAGTACATGCACAGGTTCTGGTCCCGTCGAAACAAGATACGGTTACTCAGGGCGGGTTTTTTCGGCAAACCGCTGTGCAGTTCCCCGGCGCAGGCAACGATACTGTGCAATTCAATAATGGATTGTTCGCCGGTTAGACGTGATGTACCACCACGTACCTTGAAAAGGGTATCGCCCAGGGTCCAGGTAATAAGTTCGCGAGCGTAGAGGGTAGTGGCTTCTTGCCAGGTGAGCCACTCGACGGGGTGGCCGGCAATATTAAGACGAAGAATATGGGCGTGACTGTCGACTAATTCCATAATCCCACAGTGGACGTGCCTGATTCACGACTGACTGTAGCCATAAAACCAGGACACGTCAATATCCTGAAAAAATTTAACCATCTGTTTAAAAAATTTTTTTCAAACATTGGTTATACCGGATCAATCTTTTTCCAGTAAGGCAATCAGTGAAGAAGTATCCCAGCGGTTGCCACCCATTTCCTGAACCTGTGAATAGTAGCCGTCGACGATTTTTGTCACGGGTAAACTGGCACCATTCTTTCCAGCTTCTTCCATGGCGATCCCCAGGTCCTTGCGCATCCAGTCCACTGCAAAACCAAAATCGAACTCGTTGTTCATCATGGTGTTGTAGCGGTTTTCCATCTGCCAGGACTGGGCTGCTCCCTTGCTGATGACGTCGATGACTTTTTCCACATCCAGCCCGGCGCGCTTGGCAAAATGAATGCCCTCGGAAAGCCCCTGGACGACCCCGGCGATGCATATCTGGTTCACCATCTTGGTAAGCTGGCCATAACCGGAAGGACCCAACAGCTTGACGCTGGCTGCAAAGGCTTCGATTACGGGCAGTGCTTTTTCAAAGGCGGCTTCATCACCACCGCACATGACAGTGAGCTTGCCGTTTTCGGCGCCCGCCTGTCCGCCGGAAACCGGCGCATCGATGAAGGCAAAGCCCTTGTCATTGGCAATGGCTGACAATTCGCGGGCCACGATGGCAGACGTGGTGGTGTTGTCGATGAACACAGCACCGGCCTTGACGGTTTCAAAAGCCCCGTTGTCGCCAATAGTAACCTGGCGCAGATCGTCGTCATTACCCACACAGGTGAAAACAAAATCGGCGCCGTCAGCAGCTTCAGCCGGCGTGGCGGCCGTGTTGCCGTTATAGGTATCTGCCCATTTCTGTGCTTTTTCAGCAGTACGGTTGAACACGGTGACGTGATGACCGGCATTGGCCAGGTGACCCGCCATGGGAAATCCCATCACGCCCAACCCGATGAAAGCGACTTTACAGCTCATGAATGTATTCCTGTTCTGGTAAAAAGATGGGGCAAGAATACTAGATCGGGGTTGGAAGGGACAAGGAACAAGGAGCAAGGAACAAGGGACGACACGTTGGGCTTAAACGTGAGCCCGTAGGTCGGGATTACCCTAAAGGGCATAAAAGGCTCGAAGAGCCGTTTCCCGACGATGAATCCTGAAACATTCGCTAAAAATACACGTCGGCAAACGCCCTCGCGGGCTATGCCGACCTACAAACACACAAACCTGCAGTCAAAATAGAGACCCTGAAACTGCCAACAAACCTGAACCCACCTTGTTCCTTGCTCCTTGTCCCTTGTTCCTGCCCGGCATAGCCGGGTGTCTGCCTCTTCATCACCCTTCGAGGTGGTGTTAAGCTTGATGCCATACATAACAAGAAGAGGGAAGGCGCATGTCCGAATGGCGTGAAGGCAAGGTGGTTGAAAATATTCATTGGCATGACAGCCTGTTTTCTCTCAAGATTGATGCCGACATTGATCCTTTCACGGCAGGCCAGTTTGCCAGCCTGGCACTGGAAATCGATGGCGAGCAGGTGGCAAGGCCCTATTCCTTTCTCAGTGCTCCCCACGAAAAACCGCTCGAATTCTTTTTTTACACGGCCATCGATGGCGTGTTATCCAACGCACTGCAGGCACTTGAGCCGGGTGATACGGTACTGGTGAAGAATCCGGCCAATGGCTTTTTTACCCTGGATGAAGTGCCACAGTCACGGGATCTGTGGATGATTGGTACCGGCACAGGTATTGCGCCTTTTCTTTCCATCCTGAAAACGGACGAACCCTGGCAAAAATATGAAAACCTGGTGCTGGTGCAGGGCGTAAGAACCAGTGCCGACCTGCAGTACCAGGATGTCATTGCCGGCTTTTCAGAAAAGTATGACAAGCAATTTCATTTCCAGCCCTTTGTCAGCCGTGAGGCCGTGGAGGGTGCCATCCAGGGGCGTATCCCGGCGGCTATTGAAGATGACAGCCTGGAAGAGAAGATCGGCCTGACACTGGCACCGGACGATTCCCAGGTCATGTTGTGCGGCAATCCCGATATGGTCAAGGATGCCGTGGCCCTGCTCAAGGATCGCGGATTTGCCAAGAACCTGCGTCGCAAGCCCGGGCACATTACCACGGAAAACTACTGGTAAACTTTCCCTGCCCGCACGCGTCTAATCAGGTGTGGGTACGGCGAAATACCTGGTTCTGGCGGTATTTCAGGCATGGATCCTGGCAATACGTTGGGCCGGGATTGAAATTTTCGCTACAATCCCCACTCTTTTTCGGGTGAGACACCGAAATAACTCCTCTATGGAAAGGATCAAGGTACTGAACATGCAAAACATCCTGCGCTGGACTGTATTGCTTTTGACACTCGTGTGTATGCTGCCGCTCCAGGCTGCTGATGATGACGAACTGGGCTGTATCAGTGGTGACTGTACAACCGGCAAGGGCACCCTGGTGGAAGAAACCGAGCGTGGCCTGCGCACCTATCGCGGTGATTTCGTCAATGGCAAGTTCCATGGTTTCGGACGACTTTCCTATAACGATGAAGGCGAACACTACAAGGGTCGCTTCCGCAATGGTGTGAAGCACGGCCGCGGCACCCTGTGGGATAAAGAAGGCAATGTCTACATGGGCCAGTGGCAAAATGATCGTCGCAACGGCATGGGATTGCAGGCATTCCAGGTACAGGACTGGGAAGAAGACAAGTACACGGAAACCTGGCTGCGGGAAAATACCGAAAACTATTTTGGTGAATTCAAGAACGATGTCTTCTACGGGGAGGGTACCTACCGCTGGGAAGACGGCACCAAGTATGTCGGTTCCTGGGCTGCCAACAAGAAACATGGCCGTGGCTACTTTGACCACGGTACCGGTCACAAGGCCTGGCGTACCTTTGAGTTTGACGAAAGGGTTTACGACGAACGCTTCGAGTTCTGACCTGCAGACCGCTTCATGGACATAGAAAATTTCCGGCGCGAATACCTGGCAGGCGGCCTCAAGCGCGAAGACCTGCACGATAATCCCGTAAGCCAGTTCCAGACCTGGCTGGACCAGACGGTCGCCTCGGGTATTACCGACCCTACGGCCATGGTGGTCGCTTCTGTCTCGGCTGACGGCCAGCCTTCCCAGCGTATTGTGCTGCTCAAGCAGGTTGATGACCGGGGCTTTGTCTTCTATACCAATTACAACAGTCGCAAGGCCCGGGAGATTGCCGGCAATGCACAGGTCAGCCTGCTGTTTCCCTGGTCCACCCTCGACCGTCAGGTCAAGGTCTGCGGACATGCTGAAAAAGTGCCAGTGTCTGAATCGATCAAGTATTTCCTGTCTCGTCCCCGGGACAGCCAACTGGCCGCCTGGGCATCTGACCAGAGCCGGCAGATTTCCTCGCGTGATTTTCTCATGAACCAGCTGGCCCACATGAAGGAAAAGTTCGCCGACGGAGAAGTGCCGCTACCGGACTTCTGGGGCGGCATGCGGGTAATCCCCCATGAAATCGAGTTCTGGCAGGGTGGGGAGCATCGTCTGCATGATCGGTTTGTGTACACCCTGAACGATAAAGGGGAGTGGGAGATACACCGGCTTGCTCCTTAGGGAAGGGACAAGGAGCAAGGGACAAGGGACAAGGAACGACTCGTTGGGCTTTAACGTGAGCCCGTAGGTCGGGATAGGCTCGAAGAGCCGTTTCCCGACGATGAGGTCTCAAGCATTCCTCAAAAATGAACGTCGGCAAACGCCCTTCGGGCTATGCCGACCTACTAGCTAACTCTTTAACCTGCCGTAAAAATAGGCACGCTGAACCAAACATCACACCTGAACCCCCTTGCTCCTTGTCCCTTGTCCCTTCTTTCCTGCCCCCCGATCCTGTAAAATGCCTCCCATTCTCGGGGCAGGGTGCAACTCCCTACCGGCGGTAATACAGGTGAAACCTGTTCAGCCCGCGAGCGCTGTTACCTTCTGGTGACAGGACAGCAGATTCGGTGAGAGTCCGAAGCCGACGGTGACAGTCCGGATGAGAGAGAATCAATGTGAACACACATGACGTTCAGTTGTGTGCGTGTTGCGTTGCTTTTCATGCTCCGAATGATTAACCAGGAGCAAACCATGACAAACCCGACACATCAGAAAATCGCCTTCGTTCAGTCCGGCTGGCACGAGGACCTGGTTGACCAGGCCAGGAAAGGCTTTGCCGAACAGTTGGCCGCACTGGGTCTTACTGCGAAAGTGGATTATTTCCGTGTGCCCGGCGCCTTTGAAATTCCCCTGAAAATAAAACAGTTACTGCGCAGTGGGGAGTATGCGCTGGCTGTGGGTACCGGGTTTGTTGTCGATGGCGGGATCTATCGCCACGAATTTGTCGCGCAGACGGTGGTGGATGCCCTGATGCAGGTGCAGCTGGAAATGGAGTTGCCGGTGTTGTCAGTGGTACTGACCCCAAAGGAAACCTTCAGTGAAGTGGAGCACCATGATTTCTTTTTCAATCACATGAAAATCAAGGGCACGGAAGCGGCCGATGTGGTTGCCGAATTGTTGACAGGCAAGGCGGAAGCATTCGCCGAGTCGGCGTGATTGAGCCCGGCTGCGCCGGGCAGGAGCAAGGGACAAGGAACAAGGAACAAGGAACAAGGGACAAGGAACAAGGAACGACACGTTGGGCTTGAGTGAAAGCCCGTAGGTCGGGATAGGCTCGAAGAGCCGTTTCCCGACGATGAAACGCTGGGTATTTTTCAAGCACAAACGTCGGCAAACGCCCTTCGGGCTATGCCGACCTACACGCCGGACTCAAACGTGATCCTGTAGGTCGGATAAGCGAAGCGCCATCCGACATGACGGCTCAAGGCCGTCTGATTCCCGGCAGTTTACAGGTCCGATATGTCGGATGGCGGCCCGATGGGCCTTATCCGACCTACCTCAGTTTGAAATTCAACCTGCCGTAAAAATAGACACGCTGAACCAATCAACAAACCTGAAAACCTTGTTCCTTGCTCCTGCCAGGCGTAGCCTGGTGCCTACGGCAACACATACCACAGCAGCGCCGGTAACAGGGCAAAGGTCATCAACGTCGAAATCACGACAGTGGCGGCGACTTCTTCCGGTTGCCTGTCGTAGCGCATGGCGAACAGGTAGGCAAACACGGCCACCGGCATTGAGCATTGCATGATGAGGATGCCGCGGGCGGCCCCTTCCAGGCCCATCAGCAGGGCAATGGCATTTCCGGTAGCAAATCCCAGGGCAAGGCGCATGACCGACAGGGAGACGCTACGCCTGATACTGGTGATTTTGAATCTTGCCAGTGACACGCCCAGGGCGATCAGCATCAGGGGAATCGTCAGGCCGCCAATCAGGTCAGTGGTGTTGTAAAGCCACGCCGGTGATTCAATGCCGGCAAACACCAGGGAAACGGTGACTATGACCGTCCAGAACATGGGGTTGCGCAGGATCTCGCGAAAGGACATGGCGCCAGACGATATGGCGATACCCACCGTAAAGCCAAACACGATATTGACCGTGAAATAGGTCAGGCCGAGTGCCAGTCCCTCATCGCCGAAGGCGAGCAGGCACAACGGCAAGCCCATGTTGCCGACATTGGGAAAAATCTGCCCGGGCAGAAAAGCGCGTTGGTCCAGGCTGAATATTTTCAGGATGATGTAACCCACCACGCCAAAAATGACCATGGTGATAAAAGCTGCACCCGCCATGGACAGAAAGGCCTGGCGATCCAGCTCAATATCCATGAAGGTGGAAAATATCAGGCAGGGGGCGCCGATATTCATCACCAGGCTGGACACGAAGGGCGTTTCAAAGGCATGCCCCTGCTTGACCCAGGTATAGCCGATCAGGGCACAGACAAAGACCGGGGCAATAATCGCAAAGATGTCGATAAGCATAGGTTGAATGTTCTAGTGATTATTCGGGCCACGCAGGCAGCTTCTTCTCGACCAGGTGTTTTTCCAGGCGGGCAAAAGCGGGCAGGCCGTTATGGTAAGGCGGGTAATCCTCGCCCAGAATCAGCGGGGCAAAATATTCCCGGGCTGCCTGGGTGATACCGAAGCCATCCTCGGTGATGTAGTCGCGCGGCATTTTCTTTTCCACGTTGGCGACATCAGCCAGGGCGGCTTCGCCAATATGCCATTGGTAGGGGGCAGAGCTGTCCCTGACAATAGTGGGCATCACCGCATTCTTGCCGGCAACGGCAAATTCCACCGCAGCCTTGCCCATGGCGTAGGCCTGTTCGACATCCGTGCCCGAGGCAATATGCCTGGCAGCGCGTTGCAGGTAATCAGAAACCGCCCAGTGGTACTTGTAGCCCAGTTCATCCTTGATCATGTTGGCCAGGGCCGGGGCCACACCACCCAGCTGGGCATGGCCAAAGGCATCCCGTGTGCCCTGGTCGGCCAGGAAGGTGCCGTCCTCGTAATGGGCGCCCTCGGAAACAACAATGGCGCAATAACCATACTTGTCCACGCTGTTTTTTACCTTGGCCATGAAGGCGGCTTTATCAAAGGCGATTTCGGGAAACACGATGATGTGCGGAGCATCGCCTTCCTGTTCGGCGGCTAGGCCAGCGGCACCGGCGATCCAGCCTGCATGGCGGCCCATGACCTCCATGACAAAGACCTTGGTAGAGCTTTCACACATGGACGCTACATCCAGGCCTGCCTCGCGAATCGAGACTGCCACGTACTTGGCGACAGAACCAAAGCCGGGGCAGTTGTCGGTAATTGGCAGGTCATTGTCTACTGTCTTGGGAATGCCAACGCAGGTAATGGGGTAATCAATTTCCCGGCTCAACTGGCCTACCTTGTTTGCCGTATCCTGGGAATCACCACCGCCGTTGTAAAAGAAATAGCCAATTTCGTGGGCCTTGAAGACCTCGATCAGGCGCTCATACTCGGCGCGGTTTTCATCCGGGCTTTTCAGCTTGTAACGGCAGGAACCGAAGGCCCCTGCCGGGGTATAGCGCAGGGCGGCGATGGTTTCATTGCTTTCCTGGCTGGTGTCGATGAGGTTTTCGCGCAGGGCGCCGATAATGCCGTTGAGCCCGGCATAGACCTTGCCCAGTTCGGGAAAGGTTTTGGCGGTTTCAATAACACCGCAGGCCGAGGCGTTGATGACAGCGGTGACACCACCGGACTGGGCATAAAAAATATTCTTACCTGACATAATTCACTCCATTTGGTAATCGACGTATTCTACTGCATCGCCTTGCGTCCTGACAGGATGGGGGCGCGTGTTCCGGTTACCGGGTCATGAGATGCTGGCGCCAGGATGAATTGCGCACCCTGGCATCATCTACATGGCATACAGGACTTCATTTTGCGACAATCATCTGCCATGCATATTCATATCTTGGGCATTTGTGGCACATTCATGGGCTCCCTGGCGGTTCTGGCAAAGGAGCTTGGCTACAAGGTCACCGGCTCTGACCAGAATGTCTATCCCCCCATGAGCACACAGCTCGAAGAACAGGGCATCGTCCTGTCCCAGGGTTATGATCCGGCCCATTTTACCGGTACTGACAACACGCCGGACCTGATTGTCATCGGCAATACCTGCTCCCGGGGCAACCCGGCGGTGGAATATGTGCTGGATAACAACCTGCCGTACTGCTCAGGCCCCCAATGGCTGTCTGATCATGTTCTGCAGGATCGATGGGTGCTGGCCGTTGCGGGTACCCATGGCAAAACCACCACAACCAGCATGTTGACCTGGATCCTGGAGCATGCGGGACTGGAGCCGGGATACCTGGTCGGTGGTGTGCCGAAAAACTTTGCCTGTTCGGCGCGCCTGGGTAAAAAGCCTTTCTTTGTCATCGAGGCGGATGAATACGACAGTGCTTTTTTCGACAAGCGTTCCAAGTTCATCCACTACCATGCCAAAACCTGCATTATGGGTAACCTGGAATTTGATCACGCCGATATTTTTCCCGATCTGGCCGCGATCCAGACACAATTTCATCACCTGATGAAAACCATACCGCGTTCCGGGGTGGTGATTGCACCGTTTGGCAATGCCAATCTCGATGCGGTATTTGCGAAAGGCGTCTGGTGTGAACAGGAATTTTTCAGCCTGTCAGGAGAAGAGGGTGCCCACTGGCAGGTAGAAAAATTGGACAAACAGGGCGCGCACTTCCAGGTCAGTGATGGCACGCAAAGCGGTGAAGTTCAGTGGTCACTGCTGGGAGATCACAATATCCAGAATGGTATAGCGGCCCTGGCGGCAGCCGCCCATGCGGGCGTCTCGCTGGCCGAAGGTTGTGCGGCCTTGTCGGTTTTTGAAGGGGTGAAGCGGCGCCTGGAACTGCTGGGAGAATTCGGGGGAGTGAAGGTTTACGATGATTTTGCCCATCATCCGACTGCCATCAAAACCACTCTCGACGGTTTCCGTGCCAGGCTGGATGAAAACAATGATCCAGGTCGCCTGCTTTGCGTGATCGAGGCGCGCTCAAACACCATGAAAATGGGTTACCATCAACAGACACTGGCGGCAGCCCTGACTGCGGCCGACCTGGTCATCTGGTACAAGTCCGAAGAAACCCGCCTCGACCTGGATGCCATCGGCGAGCAGGCACAAACAGCATTTCACAGTATGACCACTACCGATAACATTATTGCGGCTGTTACCAGGGAAGCCCGAGCCGGGGATCACCTGGTCATTATGAGCAACGGCGGATTTGAGGGGATTCATCGGCGTATTGGGGAGGCGTTGGAGAATGCCGGGTGAATCGAATAAAGGAAAAAGGGAACAAGGGAAAAAGGGGTAAGGATTCAGGTGAGCCGGAAAGATTTCGCCCTTTTTCCCTTGTTCCTTTTTTCCCTTTTTCGACACTATTAAGAATGCATTACTGACATACGTAGTTGTAGGAGTTTTTTAGATTGGAAACAATTCCGCTCTTTCCGCTGAATTCGATCCTGTTTCCCAAGGGGCGAATTTCCTTGCAGATTTTTGAGTCACGTTACGTGGATATGATCCGCCAGTGCCTGAAAGATCAGAGCGGTTTCGGGGTGGTGTTGATTGAAACGGGCAGTGAAGTGGCGCGTCCGGGGCAGAAGCTGGATATTCACCGCATTGGCACGTTTTGCCACGTGGTTGACTGGAACCAGTTGCCCAACGGACTGCTGGGAATCACGGTGGAAGGACAGACTACCTTCAAGATCATAGAATCCTGGCGTGAGGACAATGACCTGTGCAAGGCCGAGGTGGTGTTCCGGGACTTTGATTCAGTGGACTCCGAGCAGGTCGATGTGGGTGAGCAGTTCCAGGAGTACGTGGATTTGCTACAGGGGCTTTCGAAACACCCGGCCATTGAGGAGCTCAAGCTTAATATCAGTTTCGACAACCTGCGTGAAATTGCCTGGCGTCTGAGTGAGCTGTTGCCCATTGCCAATCGCGACAAGCAGGCGCTGCTGGAGTTGTCTGATCCCTTTGACCGGCTCGAGCAGATTGAGCTGTATATTCGCTCCATCAACCAGCAGGACAGCAGGGGGCTTTGATTCTGATTACGGGAAGACGCTGTCTTAAGTAACGGATATCGCTTTGCTCTTCCCTCCAGCGCGTTTGTCCTGTGCCGAGTGGCAATCACATTACCGTTTCTTCATAATCGGGGCTTTTTGGAGGAAAACCCATGCTTGAAGCACTCATGAATCCCGGCGAAATGACGCAGGACCAGTGGATGATAGTCGGTATCCTCGTATTCGTTGTTATTGGTATTTTGTATTTCGTGTACCGGACTTACCGGGTCATCAAGGAGTCGGCGGATAACAAGTACAAGCCGAATATTGGCCTGTCACGCATACAGGAAGAAACCGGCAGCAAACCCGGTATCAGGAATAGTACTGATGGCGACACCAGCGATGGCAAGGACCAAGGCTGAGCAGCCGCCCAATCCCATGCGAAAACCTTCTTCCCTGGCCCGATTTGCCCTGATACTTCTGCTGGCAGCCATTGCCAGTAGCAGCCAGGCCATCATTATTCGCCACGACAAGGCAGATTCCCGCTACCGGGTGGACGAGTCCAGTTACCCGCAGCTGTTTTTCCTGCACCAGGGCTTTGGCAACAAGATTTGCATGGCCACATTGATCAGTCCGCACTGGGCCATCACGGCTGCCCATTGTGCACGGCAGACACCGATGCTGCGGACACTGGAACAGCAGGAATCATTTTCACTATCCATCGCCGGCAAGCAGTACGAGGTAGCCCGCCTGGTGATTCATCCGCTTAACGATACCGCTGACCAGATGCACAGTGTCGACCTGGCCCTGATCCGCCTGGATCGCGACGTGGACAATGTCATACCGGTACAGCTCAACCGGGAGGCCAATGAATCCAGCCAGGAAGTTTCCCTGCTGGGTTGGGGATTCACCGGTATCGGCACCCTGGGATTGCAATACAACGATGGCAAGTTCCGCCGCGCCCGTAACCGTGTTCATGAAGCCGGGCAATGGCTAAGCTTCCAGTTTGATGACCCCCGCGAATCAGGCAACCAGGCCCTGGACCTGGAAGGGATTCCCAGCCTGGGTGACAGTGGTGGTCCCGCCTTGCTGGAAACCGAGCAGGGCCCGGTATTGATGGGCATTGCCCTGGGTGAGCTGGAAGAAGGGGAATCGCCGCCGGTGCAGGGACTGTATGGCACCATCCAGTTATACGAGCGTATTTCGTCCCACCTGGAGTGGATAGAGCAGGTTATTGCCGAGTAGGCATTCAGGCTTTTCGCCCATGCCATTCATCTGTTCACTCTCTAATTCTGCTCACTCTGCAGCTTCAACCGTTGTCTCTTCCGAAAGCGCCGGAGTTGGTTCTTCAACGGGTGGATTGATCAGGTCAGCCAGCCATTGTTCCAGGCGCTGGTTGTCAGGTTGCCGCTGGGCCATGGCCTGGAAGTAGGGAATCAGGTTTTCACCAACATTGGGCAGGGAAATTTTTTCCCCGTCCTGCAGGGCAAACCGCTCTCCGTTTTCTACCAGCATACTGGCCAGCTGACCGCCATAGTACGCTGAAATTCCGGTATCGGTGATGATGACACTGCCGCCAAAGCGGGGCGTGATAATACCCAGGTTGGGAGTGTGTCCCACGATAACGGTTTTTACCTTGTAAGTGTCCAGCAAGTTCCTGACGTGTTCGCTTTCACTGGTTTCCGGATTCGTGGCCAGCCCGCGATACCACAAGGGGCCGGTCTGGGAATCGCCCAGGCTGTCATCCATATCATATGCGCCAAGAATCTCCGCTCGAATCCTGTCGTTGATCTCAGTCAGTGACTTGTCGAGCATGTCCGGGCCCAGTCCAGCATGCATGAACAACATGTCATTGATGCGAATGATACTGTTGTGATTGCTGACCCAGTCATTGAAATCACCGCCAGCCTGCCAGGCAAGGCGATGCTCCACGTAACCCGGGGGAAACTCTGCGTACCATTTTTCGCGAAAGGCATCATCGATAATGACAGGTTCTTCGCGATTTTCATTCTGGGCCTCGATCGCCTGTACGGTTTGCCGGTAATAGGCATCCTGCAGGCGCTTTGAGTTTCTCGTGGTCAGGGATTCATATTCACCGGGATGCACATAACGCAGATCGCCAGTCACATTCATGAATTCGTGGTTGCCGATCAGTACATGCACATACCCGCCATCGCGAAGTGCCTGGCGTTCCAGTTTTTGCAGGTGATTGATGATCTTCGTGGTATCCGGGCCGCGGTCGGGAATATCTCCCACCTGGACGAGGTGGGTTTCATCCCCTATCCAGTTGCCGCGTCGATTGATGATGCCGGCCTCACGCAACACCTTGATGAAGTTGTCATAGTCGCCATGGATGTCCCCTACCACCACCAGTCTTTCCACGTCGTCCCATTCATCCTGGATGGACTGGGCCGCCAGTGACCACTGGCATGTGATCAGCAAGCCGACGACAAGAAGCTGTCGTGCGATGGTTTTGTTAATGCTGGAAAGGCTCATGACTTACCCCCGGCAGTCCTCGAGGATCTCATCTTCCAGTTCCTCAGGATCATCAATAATGGCGAAAAACTCTTCCAGGTATTCCAACGAATCTTCCGCATCTTTTTCCCTGACGTGCGTGGTGTCACCGGCGATGGTCATGATTTGCGCGCGGTTGGCACGAAAAGACGCCAGGGTGGTTTCCAGTACAGCTTGCGGTACACAAAAACCTCGCTACAGGCGCTGCGTCACACTGCGTAGCCGCAATTGCGGTGCTGTTTGTGCATAGGAGGCATCGACGTATCCTGATGAATCAAAATCATAGGGAGCAGGAAAATAGCGATTTACGCCGGTTTGCTGAAACAGTTTGGCGTTGTGGCAGCATTCATCCTCGGGGGCGGAGATAAGCGAATAATCTGTATTGGCAACCATAAACATGAACATGTCCACGAGGTTGCCTCTGGCAGGATCCAGTTGGTCCAGGGGAATCTTGTTCAGGTCCACGTTATCCAAGCCGTTCCTGGCAGCCAGCCTGTCCTTGTGTTCAATGAAAATGCCCAGGGATGTCCTGTCACGGTCGCGTTCAGTGTCATGGAAGGTCACGTTCAGCAGGCGAGACCGGAAACTCAGGTCAGTCAACGTGTTAAACAGGCGGTATGCCTGGTCTTCCCTGGCGACATAGCGTGCATAACGGTCGCCTGACTTGCACTGGACAACCAGCTTGATGCGGTTCTGGTTTTCAAACAGGGTGCCGGCAACATCATCCTTGTCGAGATCGACCCATAGCTGCGCATAATTGCAGATATCCTTGCGCAGTCGAAAATTTCCCCTGACTTCATATTTCGCCTCCAGCGATATCTGTTCACCGTTATGCATGTAGGTAAGCAAGCCATCTTCATATTCTTTTTCCTTGTCACGCTCCCGGTTGATCGAGGTAAACGGGCCATGGAGGGTAATATCGAGAATGTCCTGTTCAAGGAACAGCGGGTCAGGTTCGGCACCCAGCAGTACTGTCGGGCAGGTCAGGAAGCCGGAAAGTATTATAGTGACCAGGAAACGATCGAATCGCGACAGGAGAAGTGTGCTCATAGAGGCCTGGTCCCTGATAACTCGTATTTGGGTTTAAACAGTGTAACTCCGGGGCAATAACGGCTCAATAACACCCTGCAATGATGGATTGTGGGAAAATAGTATTCAAAAACAATAATTTACTTGTTTTTGAGTGCGGATTACTATAACCGGGTTCAGCTAAATTCAACGCACTATAAGAAAAATATTATGCATAAATACCTGGACATAGTTGATCATCGAAGCCTCATGATAACCCTGCCTTGCATAGCAGTGACCTGGATCTGCCTGAGGCTGGGTATCAGTTATAACGTTGACCTGATCATTTTCAGCATTGCCATCATTTTTCCACTGGTGTTTACCATTCGTGAAGCTTTTCGTCGTCGACAGAACGCGATCAAGCTGCTCAGCACGCTCAAGGCATCAATCAGTGCCTTTTATTTCAGCCTTGAGAACAGCAACAAGTTGACCCGCGAGGAAAAGCTTCAGGTTCACGAGATGATGAATGGCTTGTCCCAGACCTTTATCCAGGGACTGAAACACAGGAACAACGACAAAATCAGCCAGGTACGCGAGCAAATCCGGAATATTTATGTCTTTGTCGACACCAACCGTAACTCCATTTCAAACAATACTTCCCTGAAACTCATTCGCCTGGTCCAGGATATCCAGGAGGCGGTAGAAAACCTCAATGGCATCAAGATTCACGGCACCCCGGTCAGCCTGCGCGCGTATTGCCTGGTATTTATCTACATCCTTCCTTTTATTTTTACACCCACACTGGTTTACAACCTGTCATCCCATCCCGTCTGGCTCATCTACGTGTTGAGCGTATTGCATGGTTTCATCCTTATGTCTCTGTATAACCTGCAGGAACATATCGAAGATCCATTCGACCAGATGGGTCTGGACGATATCAAGCTGGTGGAATTCCAGTTTCGTGAATCAGAATCCCCTGTTGCCAATAAACCTGAAGCGGCAGAGGCTCCATCACAGTCATAAACCCTCGCTATCTCTCCAAGGTATTGAATAAAAAGGATTTAAATTCAAAGTAAGTGTTTACTATAAAGTGGGTTTCCAGGGTGATTTCAGCCTGTTTGTGGTAAGCCATATCCTGCTTTTGTCACTTAAACCTGATTATTGATAGAAATATAATTATTTAATAAAAATATAATTATCTAATAACTATCATTATTTGGCAGGGGTAGTCTGCAGGATAATTCCCGTACAGTCGAAGGCACCGGGCCAACGACTGCATCAGGCGGGGTTATCGAGGATTTGCCAGAAAGGCTATTTGAACAGCGTGGAGAACTTGCGTGCTTCGCGCTCTTTCCAGGCACCACGATGCCAGGCATCGCTGGCCAGCAGGGGCAGCACGCTGCCAGCTTCGGCAAACACCATCTGCTCGCTGGCTATATCCACCTTGCCCCAGCTGCAGGCTTCTTTCAGGGTAGAGCTGGAGCAGGCGCCATCGCGGGCATCGGCCACCGTGATCTGGATCGCGTATTTGTGCATGTCTACTTCCTTGCCAAGAATCTCGGCACACACCACGGTGTCCTGCGTGAAGTTCTTGGGCACGCCACCGCCGATCATCATCACGCCGGTGGTGCCGGCCTTGATCTTGATGTCGGTCAGTTCACGGAAGTCACGAATCGAATCCAGGGTCAGGTGACTGTCAGGATTGCGATCCTGGTGTACCACCAGGCCGAAGCCGGCGCTGGAATCGGTAAAGGCCGGGCAAAAGATGGGCACATCATGCTTGTAGGCTGTTTCAATCAGGGAGTTGTGCTTCTTGCCGTTGGTTTCACACCAGCGGCCCATCTCCCGAATGAATTCACGGGAGGAATAGGGTTTGGCCGGCAGGGAGTCGGCAATCTCGGCAATGGTGTGGTCAACAGCCTGCAGTTCATGTTCATCGATCAGCGTGTCATAGATGCGATCGATGTACAGGTCGCGCAACTGGCGGTCATCCAGGTCAGCGGAGCCCTGGTAATGCTTGAAGCCCATGGCTTCAAAGAAATCCATGTCGATAATGGTGGCACCCGTGGCGACAATGGCATCCACCATGTTGTATTTCACCAGGTCGGTGTACAGGTTCATGCAGCCGCCGGCCGAGGTGGAACCGGCAATGGTCAGGATGATTGAGCAGTTCTTGTCGGCCAGCATCTGGTTGTAGATGTCTGCCGCCCGTGCCAGGTCACGTGAAGTGAACGACATCTTGCTCATGGAATCGATAATCGGGCGGGAATCAAAACTGGTGATGTCTACATGCTCGACTTCCTTTGACAGCAGGGCTGCCCGGTAATCGTCGGCACTGTTGAGTTTAGCCTGCGTCATGCTTGTTCTCCTTGTTCAATGTCTTGTCCCTGCCTGCGGCTGGCACTGTCATAACGCAACTGGTCATGACCGGTTTTGCCCTGGTACAGGGAGAATTCAGGGATGGTATCGACAATCACCTGCTCGTAGTTGTTGAAATGATTAAAACCGGTGCGCATGCTGACACTGTAGGCACCCATGTTATCCACTTCGATGTAATCACCTTCATCAATATCACCAGGCAGGGTAAACGGACCAGCCATGTAATCAATGCTGTCACAGGTGGGGCCGTAAAAGCTGAATTCGTCCTGCTGCCCGGTGGCCTCAAAGGCGCTGACTTTTCTCACCGGGAACACCATGGCTGGCTGGCCGGCATCAAACAGGCCGCCGTAAGTGCCGTCATTCAGGTAAAGGGCATTGTCCTTGCGCAGTTCCACTTTCACGATCAGGGATGCACCTTCCGCGACCAGGGCACGACCCGGTTCACACCACAGCTCACAGGTTTCGCTGACCATGGAGGTTTCGAAACTGTCAATAATGACCTGCAGGTAATCTTCCAGCGGGGGAGGTACCAGTCCGGGATAGACAGACGGAAAACCGCCGCCCACATCCATGATGTCGATAATGACACCGGACTTGATGATCAGCTGGCTGGCTTCAGCCATGGCAATGCGAAAGGCATCGGGATTCATCAGCTGTGAGCCGGCATGAAAGCAGATGCCCAGTTTCTCGGCATGCTGCCTGGCCCGGAAGAGCAGGTTCGCGGCTTTTTTGCCGGCAATGCCGAACTTGCCGGCCAGCGAATGATTACTGTGCCGGTTTGAGACGCTGATGCGCACGAACAGGTTGAGGTCGTCTGCGGCACCGGTTTCGGTCAGGATCTTTTCGAGTTCAGCCTCGGAATCCAGGGAGAAATCGCGAATGCCGTATTCAAAATAGGCACGACGAATGGCTTCGCGGCTTTTGACCGGATGCATGAAAGACATCCTGGCGCCAGGCGCGGTGCGGTGAACAAGGTCAATCTCGCCAAGAGAAGCGACATCAAAGTGGTTCAGTCCGGCCTCATGGACAGTGCGGACAAAGTCCGGATTGGTTTTGACGGCGAACAGAACCCGGCCAGGAAAATTATCCTGGAACCAGCGTGTGGCAATGGTTACGGCAGAGGGGCGGAGACAGTAAACAGGTTGTTCCGGCCGCATTGCTTTGACCATTGCGTAGATAGAATTGAACTTATGCATCTCATAAATCACCCTATACGCAACCAAACAAGGCGCCAGAGCATCCGGTTTTCCAGGGGAAAATACAGCTGCTGAATTTCTGGCGAGCGCGCATTGTAGATTTTTTTTGCGGCTTGTAAAGAAAAATTTTGAATGTTTGAGGGGGTATATTATTTGTAAAGGATTTCAATAAGTTCGACCGCTTACCTGCTGAAATATTTCATGCCGGAAGGGATGGATTCCGGCCCCGGGGCGGTTGTTTTTGCCAGGTGCTTCCATACAATGGCAGACTAAATAGTTAGTCTCAGGCTATCAGGCTGCTCACCAGGATAAGGCGCGACATGTCCACGAAAAAACCCTCCATCAAGCAGCTTGAATATTTTGTCACCATCGCCCGTTCCTCCAACTTTCGCAAGGCCGCCACCAAGCTGGGCATCAGCCAGCCCACTCTGACCAACCAGGTAGTGGCCATGGAAGAATCCCTGGGCGTCCAGTTGTTTGAACGTTCACGGGCCGGCACCCTGTTGTCGCCCGAAGGCAGGGAACTGCTGCCGGTGGCACGGGATATCCTGGATCGCTACCAGCACATGATGGATACCGCGCAAAGCAGCAATCGTGATATGGGCGGGACTTTCAGGCTGGGGGTATCCCCGACGGTAGGGCCCCACCTGCTTCCGCACCTGTTGCCGGATCTGCATCAACGCTATCCGAAGCTGAAACTGCATTTGCGCGAGGGGGATCCAGGTGACCTGGAAACCGGCCTGCGCAAGGGGACCTTTGACCTCATCATGACCGTATTGCCCATGCAGTCCACGGATAACCGGGTCAGGCCCCTGTTTACGGAGCCCATCAAGATCGTGGTATCGAAAAAGCACCCCCTGGCAGGCAAGGAAGTCATCAACGGTTCCGAGCTGCTGGGCCAGTCCGTGCTGACCATTGATGATCACTATCACCTGCACCGGCAAATTGCCGGCCTGTGTGAGCGCTTTGGTGCCAGCCTGAAGCGGGAATATGAAGGTAACAGCCTGGACACACTGTGCCAGATGGTCATGATGGATCTGGGTATCGCCTTCCTGCCGGAGCTGTTCGTGCAGAGCGAACTGAAAAAAGGCGCGGCCTTAAGTGTGCTGTCCCTGAAAGAGGAACCGGTAGTGCGCAACCATGTGGCCGCCTGGCGTATCAATTCTTCCTCGCGACACCTGTTCCAGAAACTGTCTTTTGACCTGAAAGCCATCGCCATGGAAAAGTTTGCGGGCATCCTGACCGAGGTGGTGACCGAGGAAAATATATAATTCGCTTGTCTTTCAAGTGCGCATGAAAGACATTGGTTTTGATCCCAGGGAAATTTAACTACAGGAGGTAGCAATGAAATACAAATCAAGCATCCGCATACCGGCGATTATTGCTCTGCTGTGTCTGTGTTCCGGATTAATTGCCCAGGAAGCTTCACGTGCTGACCTGGTGGCCGGATTGCAGGCCGGTGGCAAGGTTATCCTGATGCGCCATGCCAGCTCGCCCCGGGAATTGCCCGATGCTGATAGTGCCAGCCAGGGCAATACCTACCTGGAGCGCCAGCTGGACGCACAGGGGCGGGAAGATGCTATCCGGTTAGGCGAAGCATTACGGCGTCTGGACATTGCCATTGACCAGGTCGGCAGCAGCCCGGCCTTTCGTGCGATGGAAACCGTAGAGTATGCAGGATTTGAAAACGTGCATACCTACCCGCAACTCAGTAATGAAAGCATGCGCACAACCAGCCAGGCCAAGAGCCAGTGGTTGCGAATCCGGGTTTCCATCCCGGCTGTTAACGGCAACCTGTTACTGATCACACACGGCCCCAATATCAGTGACGCCTTTCCTGACGTCGGCAGAACGAGCGAAGGCGAGGCGTTGATATTTGATCCCCAGGTCAGCAAGACAGAACCGGTCGGCAGGATAGCCATTTCCGAGTGGAGTGACCTGTAAACTCAAGCAGGTCAGCAAAAAGGAAAACTGCTGAAGCGCGTCATGCGCAATCCGGCATGCAGACTCAGGCGATAACCGGGGTCTGCAGGTGCCAGGTCGTCAATTGCTGGTAGGCATGGGCCAGGGCAAACATGACATCTTCCCGTAAATGCGCACTACTGATTTGCAGGCCAATAGGCAGGCCATCCTGGCTGAAGCCGATTGGTACGGAAATGGTAGGGATGCCATAAAGATTGAATGGCGCGGTATTGCGGGTGGACGGTTCGGCACCGGAGGCCTGTGCCGGGTTGATCGCGCTGTCGATGCGCTCCGGCAGCCCGGGCGCCGTTGGCGTGACCAGCACATCCACCTCATTGAACACATCGGCAACCAGGTTTCTTGATCTCACCATATCCTGCTGGGCGCGAATATAGTCTGCCGCGCTGACCTGGCCGGCGGCCAGCAGGCGTTCCAGGGTGACCGGGTCATAAGCGCCGTGATTGTTTTCATCATTCAGGTAATCTTCATGCCAGGCATAGCTTTCGGCCAGCAATGGCGAGAAATCCGGTATGGCGGGCAGGCTGACTTCCCGGGAACCGGCAGTGATGCCGTTCAGGACTTCCATGGCGTTGTTCACGGCCACCTGGGTATCGGGATGCAGGCGGGCGAAGTAATCACCTTCGGGCAAACCGATGCGCAGGTTGCGCACGGAACGGGACAGGGCATTGAGGTAATCCGTGTTGCCTGAGCGAATACTGACAGGATCCAGGGGATCAAAACCGGCCATGGCCTGCAGCATGATGGCGGTATCGGCCACACTGCCGCAAATCGGTCCCACGTGATCGAGGGATTCAGCCACGGGAATGATGTGGCGGATGGAAGTCAGTCCATGGGTGGCTTTCAGGCCGGTGACTCCGCAGTAAGCGGCAGGCAGGCGAATGGATGCCAGGGTATCGGTGCCAAGGGAGGCGCAGCACATCCGTGCTGCCATGGCAGCGGCGGAACCGCCGGATGAGCCGCCCGGAATATGGTCGAGGTTCCAGGGATTGTGCACCGGATCGAAGTGGGTGATCGCGGAAGTACCGCCCCAGGCAAATTCGTGCATATTGAGCTTGCCCAGCAGAATGGCACCGGCGTCGCGCAGGCGGGTGTAGATCGGGGCGTTACTGTCAGGTACACGATCCTGTAACAGGGTACTGGCGGCCGTGGTCCGGATGCCCGCCGTATCGATATTGTCCTTCACGCCAATGGGAATCCCGTGCAGTAAACCGCGCCAGGTGCCCCGCAATAATTCCTGTTCTGCGATCTGGGCCTGTGCCATGGCGATGTCACCAGTGACAGTGATATAGGCATTCACCAGTGGCTGGAGCATTTCAATACGTTCCAGGTAGGCACTGGTCAGCTCTACCGGGGAAATCACCCGGCGACGGATAAGGTCGGCAGCTTCCCCAATGGACAGGGTGGTCAGGTCAGTACTTTGCGCGCGCAGGGGGAAGGTATGTCCCAGCAAGGTGGTTGCTATACCGGCGGTGAGCAGTGAGCGGCGGTTGGTCATCATTTATCGGTATCCTGAAAGACTGCCAAGGAACATGCAAAAGTCGGCGAAGCTTTCCGAACCCGTGATAGGGACATGCAGCAACTGGGTGCCAACAATGAGTACAGTGCCGGTGATGGAGGCGCTGGTCAATGCCCCACGGGTGCGCCAGTCGTGGATGACAATAGCGGCCACCAGCAGATCCATGGTCAGGTAGGTCCACAGCAGGGGCAGGGTGAAGGTGTCCAGCAGTGCCATGTAGAGTCTGTTGATGCCTGGTGGCAGCAGCGGAATGATGGCGAACAGGATATAGCGCCGGTGGTTATCCGGGTTGCGCACATGGCGAATGGCCAGGGTAAACAACACACCAAAGAGAATCACCGCAGAAATGGACAAATACTCCAGGCTGAAATACTGGAAGCCAGTTGTTTGTCCGGTCGGATCTGACGGCAGGATGGTCAGCATGAGCGCAAAAATCCACACCAGGGTGGCAATAGCAATGCCAAAGGTACCCAGGCTTCGGTGCAGGGGCACGTTCCTGACATTGACCAGCAAAGACTGCGTGACCAACAGGAGCATCCAGGCCGAAAACAAAAATCCGTGGATATGGACGATCGGGGGCAGGGGAGCGAGTGAACTGGTGGCCATGGGCTGCCAGTAGGTGATGCTAAAACCACCGAACACCAGCACGGCCATGATGGCGGTCATCCAGAAATAAAAGGACAGCCTGAGCGAGTAGGTTGCCGGTTTTTCAGTGATTATCTCGGTCATGGACCCGGTTCCTGCTCTTGTCGGGAGTTGACAGGTTCAAATCATGGTAATGCACAGTGCTTGTCGTTGTATAGCACCATCCGCCCGGACAAGGGGGCGGAACAGGGAGTCAGAAGTCTTTTATCTTGTGGCCACTGAGGTTGCCCAGGGCGTCAAAGCAGGCATATTTGTAGAGGTCATGCAGGGTCGGGAAATTGAAGACGGTCGCCACGATTTCATTCACGGTTTTTTCCGATTCCACGATCGCCAGCCCGTAGTGAATCAGCTCGCTGGCCAGGCGGCCCATGATGTGGACGCCGCGAATCACCATGTCTTCCTCGGACACGATAATTTTAAGGACCCCGAATTTTGCCCCCATGATTCTGCCGCGCGGCACCTTGGAATGGTGGGCACGGCCGACGATATATTTCATGTTCTCAGCCAGGGCCTGTTCCTCGGTGATACCCACCATGGACACCTCGGGAATGGTGTAGATGCCGTAGGGAAATATCTTGGGCAGGGCGTCAAGATCATGGATGTTGAAAATATGTGAAACCGCTACGCGGCCCTGGTCCATACTGGTGGAGGCCAGTGCCGGAAAACCGATGACATCGCCAACGGCATAAATGTTGTCCTGCGATGTCTGGTACTGCTCATTGACCACGACAGCTTCCCGCTTGCCAAGCTCAACGCCCGCTTTCTCACAGTTGAGCTCTTTGGTGGTACCGCTGCGGCCGGCAGCAAACAGGAACATGTCCACATCGAACACCATGCCGTCCTTCAGGCGAATCTGGATATCATCCTCGATGTTTTCCGGCACGGTCATTTCATCAATGGAGGCATTGAACAGGATATTGACGCCGTCTTCATGCATCTGTGTCACCAGAGCCTGGGATATCTCGCTGTCCAGGAAAGGCAGGATGCGGTCGCTGTTGTTGACCAGGTAAACCTTGCAACCCATGACCCCGAAAATGGTGGCGTACTCGCAGCCGATGACGCCGGCGCCGACGATACACAGGGAATCGGGAATACGCATGATGTTGAGAATGGTGTCCGAGTCATGGACGATGATGCCGTCGAAATCGATATTGTCCGGATGAAAGGGGTAGGAACCGGTAGCAATGATGATGTAATCACCGGTGATACGGGTGTCACCCTCCTCATTGCTGATATTGATGGTATGCGCATCAACAAAGGAGCCGGTACCCTGGAACAGGTCTACCTTGTGCCGTTGCAGGTTTTTCAGTACTTCCCGCTCCAGCGTTTCGATGACGTAATTTTTCCGGTAAAGGAAATCCTGGATCGTCGTCTGGCCATCAAGCATCCGGTCATTGCCATAGATGCCGGTGTCGTACTTGCCGGAATAATACAGAGCAGATTCTTTCAGGGTTTTCGACGGAATGGTGCCAGTGTTGATGCCTGCGCCACCGTAGCATTTCTCTTTTTCCACGATGGCGACCTTCTTGCCGAAATAGGCCGCTTTGACCGCCGCTTTTTCCCCGGCAGGGCCGGTACCCAGGATTATCAGGTCGTAGTGGTTTTCTTCTGGCATGGCGCGTTGAATCCCCTGTCCCCATTTTTTCTTGGATGTTACTGCATGTGACCTTGAGAAGAAATATGAGTATTTATCTCGACTTAGCTGAATTATGTGGCGCCACCGTGTTGCTCACAGTCATTTTGAATATGTTATAAACAGCAACGTGCTTTCGAATGGAATAAACATGAATACAAGGTGCCTCATCTTTCTTTTACTGCTCGCTATCGTTCCCGGTCTTGCCACTGGCCAGGGTGACCCGTCACAAGAACTGGTTAACCGGAACATCGTTGAAGACTTTTACCAGCAAGCCTATGCCGAACGTAATGCTCAGGCCATGGTGCAATACCTGGCGCCGGGTTTTATCCAGCACCATCCGGCCATCGCCGACGGCATCACGGGCATGGCGGCCTATGTCAATGGCATGCGGTTACAGGGACCCGAATCCCGACGCGAGATCAAACGTGTCCTCACCGATGGCGACTATGTCATCGTGCAAGGCCATCTCACCAATGGCCCGAATGATCCCGGCGCGGTAACCGGTGATATTTTCCGCCTGGACAATGGCCTGATAGCTGAACAGTGGGGCATCATTCATCCCATCACCCCCAGCCCGGACCCGGAAAACCCCAATGATGTCTTTGGCGATAACAGTGCGCCCTATCCGGCACCGACCAGTACCGCGCAGGAGCGCCGCAACCTGGCCCTGGCCACCGGTTTCTATCATGTCGCCCTGAATGAAAAGGACTGGGAAAAAGCCGAGCAGTACATGGGGGAGTACTACCAGCAGCACAGCGTCTACATGGCCGATGGTCGTACAGCCTTCAAGGGACTGGTGGAGCGCATCCAGCGTGAGTTTCCAAATAACCTGGGCCTGGTGAAGCAGTCATTCGCCGATGGCGACATGGTGGTGCTTAATCTGGAAGTGAGCCGCGACAAGGGTGGCCTGACCTACAATGTCATCGAACTGATGCGCCTGGAAAATGACAAGGTGGTGGAACACTGGGATATTTTCCAGCCCCTGACCGACGTGCAGCCCCTTCATGACAACGGGCTCTGGTAAGGAACGTTATTTATTGATCGACACGGATAACCGCAGTGGCGTTATCACTGATCATGCCAAGACTGAGGCGATTGCCGCGCTGACTTGAATCGGGTATGCCACTGGTATATGTCCAGCCTTCCGGTAATTCCAGCGTCAGTCCGGTAATTTCGTCTGCTACATCCAGATGAATCACTTTCTCGCTGTCTGAGAGGGTGTCTATCCGGTAGCTTGTGTTGTCACGCACCTGCCACCAGTCACCAAAATCGCTCACAGTGCCAAACCAGGCAGTATCACTAAACCTGTCGATGTATTCCTGCACGAACTCCAGTTTTTCGCCCGTGGTTTCGGTGTGGATCAACAGGTTGACCAGTCCCTGGTATTGCGACACGGCCTCGGTCACGGCGATGGCCTGATCAAGACGATTGGCAAAATTCCCCTGTTCATCTTCGATACTCACCGGAAACTCATATATGCCGTAAGCCTGGTCATAGCCCCGGTCCACCATGGCCTGGTAGGGCAAGTGAGTCAGTGCCTGGTTGGCTGTCATGCTGGAGCTGTACTGGTAGCCCGTGGCCGCGAGCAATTGCGGGAGCGCTGGCGGCAGTGACAGGTGACCGGGCCGAAAGGCATGGATGGTTTCCCCTGTGACCTGTTCCAGCAGGAACTTGCTGACTCGTAATTCACCGGTAATGGTCGCATCCCTGACCTGGGTAAAGGTTTGTACAAAAGGCCGGTACTCCGGGTACTGCTCGCGACCTGACCCGATTGGCATGTTCTGGAATTCATTGGAGTGGGCCACGCTGTGACTGGCGATTTCCATGCCGGAGGCCAGCAGTGACTGCAGTATTGATGCTTTTTTCGGGGTAAAAAAATGTCTGTCGTTGTAATCGGTGATGTACTTGGTCTGAATGAAATAGGTGGCATTGATACCGGCATTCTTTTCAACTTCTGCATAGGCCAGTGTGTTGTTGATGGAGGCGGTGAAGTCGATGTCGTGGGTCATCAGTACAGTCACATCCTTGCCTGCCGGTGTGGGCGACAGGAGCACAGCGTTGCTTTCTCCCTGCCGATAGACTGCCCGGATAAAACGCAGGAAGGTATCCACCTTGGGCTGGTAGGAATTCACATAATTATTGGCAAGATTATTGAAGCGGCCGTTATGTGCCCGCAGGATGAAATGGCCCAGGTCGATACCCAGCGCATAGGCATGCCCGGTGCGATCATTGGCAGTAAAGTAGTTGTGCGTGATGGCAGCAGCACCATCAGTGAAGGATGCAATTGGCGGGTGCTTGGGTTGCAGGTAGCGAATACCGGACAATCCGGTGGTGGCTTCACCAGTACCCCCCAGTCCAATAATTGATTCCGCGGGCGTGGCAGCGAATTGCGTGTTAAAGGGCAGGGCGTTGAAGCGGATTTCGGTGAGCTGGCGTGATTCGACGGACTCGGTAAAACCAAACAGGTCAGGCATGCCACCGCCAATCACCGAAAAGGCCAGCAGGGTTCCACCATCGCGGACATGGTCAGCAAGCTGTCGCAGGTCAGATGGTGAGGTGTTGGCCCCGGTGAGGGAGGGGTAAACCATGATGACATCATGATCGGCTGCCTCGGCTAACGAGGAGACTGTTCGAACCGGGATGCCGATGCTTTTCAGCCCAGAAACCAGCCCGTACCAGGAGGCACTGGTGTCATTAACCCAAAGCGCCAGGGCATCAATACCTCCTTCATTGTATTGTTCAGTTACCAGGGGATAACCGGTAGCCGGCAGGGGGCTTGGTGCCACAGGACCCGTAAGATCGGGAAACAGGAACCGGGGCTGTTCACTGCCGACAAATGATTGCCCGATGTACATGGCCAGGACAAGCAACACGACGGTTAAGGCGATACCAACAGCTTTCATTCAGGTTGCCTAGTTGCGTTTACTTGATCCTGTTCAAGCGAATCGATGCCATGAATGGCAATGCCAGCAAAGGAGGACCAGGCCGACCACTGACGGGACAGTACCTCCGCCGCCGTATCCAGGGCTTCCCGGTTGCCGTTGAATGTCAGGGTGGAGGCACTGAATTCACTT
>CAZROW010000022.1:25625-42785 GCA_964601805.1 uncultured Enterobacteriaceae bacterium | reverse complement strand
AGGCATCGGACAGTGCCGACAGGAAGTCGCGCCGACTGCGCTGGAAATCACCAAAGAAACCATTGTGCATCCACAACCACCGGTCGTGCTGGAAGGGATGGCAGTTGGACTGGGATACCGGCATGCCGGGCGTGGCATCGCGCACATGGGCAAAGAAATGCCGTGTTGGCACTTTGGAAGCGATCTCCCGCAGGTTGCGATTGCTCCAGGCCGGTTCAATACTCACGAAAGTGCCAGGTATCGGGTCATCATGTGCCGGGTACCAGCCCACGCCAAAGCCGTCCCCGTTGACCGGTTCAAAACGCATGCGGGCATGACGGCTCTGGGAAACCAGGGAATAACTGCTGTCCAGCAACCAGGGCTGCATTAACGTGGACGGTCCGCTATAGGCCAGGAATCGGCACATGGTCAATGGTTCCCTTTATCTTCATTCAGAGTGAATCATGTATGATTGAACACAACAATAAAACACCTGCATCAGGGAAATCCATGTCAAATCGAAAAAAACCTGGCCACCTGTTCTATTCGGCTGCCGATGATCGTGTTCATGCCCGCAAGGAAAAAAGCGCGCTGGCCAGGGAGCAACTGGACTCACCGGCCTACCGGCTGGCTTTTGATGATATGGATTTCCTGTTGCGTGATGAAATGCGGCCGGTGCGATTTTTTCTCGAACTGTCGAAACCGGAACTGCTGTTGCAGGAGCATGGTGTCAATCACACCGTTGTCGTTTTCGGCAGTGCCCGCACCATGGACCTGGAAACGGCGACCCGGCTTGAAGCTGAGGCCGCACAAGCACTGAAGGAGCATCCGGAAGACCCGGCCTTGCAGTCTGCCATGCATCAGGCGCAGCGCCAGATGCGTCACGCCGGCTGGTATGAACAGGCCCGGCGCCTGGCAAGCCTGGTCAGTGAAAAATCAGGTTGCGAGGATTGCCCGCAATTATTTGTCGTCACCGGTGGCGGCCCAGGGGTCATGGAAGCGGCAAACCGTGGGGCCAGTGAAGCCGGTGCGGAAACCATTGGTCTGAATATTGTCCTGCCCCATGAGCAGGCACCCAATCGGTGGATCACGCCGGAGCTGTGTTTCCAGTTTCATTACTTTGCCATGCGCAAAATGCATTTCATGCTTCGGGCCCGGGCGCTGGTGGCCTTTCCCGGTGGCTTTGGCACGCTGGATGAACTGTTTGAAACATTGACCCTGATCCAGACCGGCAAGATCAAGCCATTACCTGTGCTGCTGTTTGGCAAGGAGTACTGGCAGAAACTGATTAATTTTGATTTGCTGGTGGAGGAGGGCATGATCAGCCCGGCAGACCTGGATATTTTCCATTTCATTGATGATGAGGAAGAGGCCTGGAAGATTATCCGTGAGAGCCTGGACCGGGATTGACGCTTAATGCGCTGGTTGTTCTGTCTTGCCGGCGTCAGGCTTACCTGAAAAATACAGCACGATATAAGCCAGGATGGCTGAACACAATGAACCCAGCAAAATGGCCAGCCGATCTGCCCGGGCATTGCCGTCAAATACCTGGCCGCCATCTTCAAAAGCCAGCGAGGCGATGAACAGGCTCATGGTGAAACCTACACCACACAATATGCAGACACCATAGAACTGCATCCAGTTACTGTTTTCCGGCAGTTTCGCCACGCCCACCTTGATAAGAAGCCAGCACACGCCAAAGATGCCTATCTGTTTGCCCACAAACAGTCCCAGGAAGATGCCCATGGGCAGTGGTCCGGTAAGCACTTCCTGGCTCATGTCTTGCAGCAACACGCCGGCATTAACAAAGGCAAACAACGGCAGCACCAGGAAATAGACATAGGGGTGCAGTTCGTGGGCCAGTTCCTTCAGGTGAGCATGGTTTTTGCCATCCTCCTGCATGATCGTAATGGGAATAAAAAAGGCATTTATGACACCGGCCAGGGTGGCATGGACGCCGGACTTCAGGAAGCAGACCCAGACCAGCAGTCCACAGGCAAGAAAAGGCACAAGGTGAGTGACCCGCAGACGGTTAAGTATCGCCATGCCGATCCAGCCAATACTGGCAATGGACAATGTCACCAGCGATAGCTTTGAAGTGTAGAAAACAGCGATGACGATGATGCCGAACAGGTCATCGACGATAGCCAGGGTCAGCAGGAACAGTTTCAGGGAAGTTGGTACACGATTGCCAAGCAAGGCCAGGATGCCCAGGGTAAAGGCAATGTCGGTAGCCGTGGGTATGGCCCAGCCATTGGCATTCAGGCTGTTGCCCAGATTAAAAAGGAGATAGACGCCGGCCGGAATCAGGAAACCCCCGATAGCACCAGCCACGGGCAGGATGACATTGGCCGGTTTGCGGAGCTGGCCCGTGAATATCTCCATTTTTAATTCGAGACCCACCAGGAAAAAGAAAATCGCCATCAGGCCATCATTGACCCAGAGCAGCAGGGGTTTTTCGATGGCGAAGTTTTCGGCCCGCACCTCCAGTTCCATAACCAGGAACTGGTTATAGGCCTCGGACAAGGGGGTGTTCTTGAGTGCCATGGCCAGCAGGGCGAACAGTATCAACAGGATCGCCGGGGCCGACTCGCTACGGAAAAATTTTTCCAGGTTCATTAGATCCAGTGTTATTGATTTACATTAAGCCGAAAGGTAGTGTGAGAAACGTACAATGTACAGTGCAGATTATGCGAATTATCCAGTCAACCTTTTCAAGGGGTGTAATGATCAGATGATTAGTTTCAAAAAAGTATTGTTCGTTGCCGACGGCAGTGCCGGCGAAAAAGCAGCACTGAAGAAAACGATTGAACTGGCCAAGACCACCAAGGCCAGGATTACAGTGATGGATGTGGTTGAGATAGCCGAAGGCTATGCCATAACCGATGTGGCCATCGACATGATCAGGCTGCAAAAAGAACTGGTCAAGGGTCGTACTGAAGACCTGAAGGCCCTGGTCAAAAAAACATTGCCCAGGAATTCCAAGACCCGGATTCCTGTTGTGGTCAAGGAAGGCAAGGATTTCATCAAGATCATCCAGGAGGTCAAGAAAGAAGGCTATGACCTGGTGGTCAAGGCCAGTGGCAAGCCCCACCTGACCGGCGTACTGTTCAGTACCCTGGACATGAACCTGGTCAGGAAATGTCCGTGTCCGGTCTACATCATGAAACCGCGCAAGAAAATTAACCATGCCCGCATTCTCGCCAGCGTCGACCTGCGGCTAAAAGACAAGACACAGAAAAACATGGACCGCACCATCATGGATCTGGCCAGTTCACTGGCCGAGCTGGAAAAAGGCGAACTGCATGTCCTGCATGCCTGGGATGTGGCCCTGGAGAACCGCCTGAAAAACCGCCATGGTATTGCTGCAGCCTACAAGTCCATCACCAGCATGCTGCGTGAAATGCGCAAGGTGGAAAAAACCCACCTGGAAGAACTGGCCGAAGAATATGCGCTGACAAAATCAGAGGCCCATCTCATCAAGGGTCACCCGGCGGACGTCATCCCCCGTTTCGTGAAGAGCAAGCGCATTGACTTGGTCGTCATGGGCACCGTGGGCCGCTCCGGCATCAAGGGCTTTTTCATGGGCAATACGGCCGAGAAAGTGTTGAACAATATCAATTGTTCGGTACTGGCCATCAAGCCGCATGGATGGAAGACGCCTGTTTAAGGGACGATAAAAGGATAAAAGGATAAAAGGATAAAACGTAGGTCGGCATAGGCTCGCAGAGCCGTTTGCCGACAGCTTCGACCGGCTTTTCGATACAGGGATGCAGGGATACAGGGCGTAGGCCGGAAAAGGGCCGAAGGCCCGTCATCCGGCAAGGCAAACAACGTTTGCCAGGTATAGCGAAAAAGGTCAGAGTAGGTCGGATAAGGCACAAGGTGCCGCCATCCGACATTACTAAACCAGAAAAGGCATTAAACGTCTGAAAAAGGGGCATCCGACAAAGATGCCCTTTTTTTATCCCTGCCGGTTTTCCAGCGCAGCGATACGGTCTGCCAGGGGCGGATGGCTGGAGAACATGGCCTGGACCTTGCCGGTGTTGATGCCGAAGGCGGCCAGCTCGTCCGGCATTTTTGCCTGCTGGGAGTTCTGCAACCGGCGCAGGGCGGAAATCATGGCGCCGCGACCGGCGAGCCGGGCACCGCCGGCATCGGCACGAAATTCACGCCAGCGGGAGAACCACATGACGATCATCGACGCCAGGATGCCCAGGATGATCTGGGACACGATGGAGACGATGAAAAAGGCCGGACCGTGTCCGCGTTCCACCTTGAAGACCACACGGTCGACAATATGGCCTATGACGCGGGACAAAAACACCACGAAGGTGTTTACCACGCCCTGGATCAGGGTCATGGTCACCATGTCGCCGTTGGCCACGTGACTGACCTCGTGAGCCAGGACTGCCTCGATTTCCTCCCGGGTCATGTGTTCACACAAACCGGTACTGACGGCGACCAGGGCATCATTCTTGTTCCAGCCGGTGGCAAAGGCATTCGGCGCGTCCTGGCGGAAGATACCCACTTCGGGCATGCCGATACGGCTAGCATCGGCCTGGCGCTTGACGGTATTGAGCAGCCAGCCCTCAAACTCGGTACGCGGTTGCTCGATGAGCTGAACGCCCATGCCCCGCTTGGCCATGGTTTTTGACAGCAGCAATGAAATAAACGAGCCGGCAAAGCCGATGACTGCGGAAAATACCAGCAGGGCCTGCAGGTTCAGGTCAACGCCATTTTCCGCCAGCAGGCCCTGGAAGCCGAAGAGCTGGAAGACAATGGAAATCAACGCCATGATGGCGATATTGGTGGCCAGGAAAAGCGCGATGCGCATCATAGAGGGGCTCCTTTGGAAAGCTGCATAGCATTACTTAACACAATGATGACAATGCAGATATGGGGCTGACTCCACAAAAAGCAATACTCCGAATACCCAGTGCAAACAAGGACATGAAACGGGAAAGTCGGTACAATGCGCCACTTGGAAACACCCGTGAGAATCTACCATGGCCGGGAATAATTACCTGATAGCCCCATCCATCCTGTCTGCCGACTTTGCCCGCCTGGGTGAGGAAGTGGAAACCGTGCTGGCAGCCGGTGCCGACGTGGTCCATTTTGATGTCATGGATAACCACTATGTCCCCAACCTGACTATTGGCCCGGGTGTTTGCAAGTCCCTGGCAGCCCACATGGCGAAAAAGGGCATTGATGCGCCCATTGATGTGCATCTCATGGTCAGCCCTGTGGACAGCCTGGTCGTGGAATTTGCGAAGGCCGGGGCTAGCTATATCACCTTTCACCCGGAAGCCACCAACCACATTGACCGTTCCCTGCAACTGGTACGCGACCAGGGCTGCAAGTCAGGACTGGTCCTGAATCCAGCCACGCCTGTCAGTTGTCTTGAATACGTCATGGACAAGCTCGACATTATCCTGCTGATGTCCGTTAACCCCGGTTTTGGCGGCCAGGCCTTCATTCCGTCCACGCTGGACAAGCTCAAAGTGGTGCGCAAGCTCATTGATGACAGCGGTCATGACATTCGCCTGGAAGTGGACGGTGGTGTCGGTGTGAACAATATCGGCGAGATCGCCAGGGCAGGGGCAGACATGTTTGTCGCCGGCTCTGCCATCTTCGGCAGCGATGACTATGCCGCCACGATTGCCGAAATGCGCGGGCAACTGGGCAGCTAATGAATCTCGAGCAGTTCCAGGATCTGGCCAGCCAGGGCTACAACCGTATACCGGTTTACCGGGAAATCCTGGCTGACCTGGAAACGCCGCTGGGCACCTACCTGAAACTGGCTCGCGGTCCCTACAGTTATTTCCTGGAGTCTGTCCAGGGCGGCGAGAAGTGGGGGCGTTATTCCATTATTGGCCTACCCTGCAGAACCCTGCTGAAAGTCAGCGGAAAACATCTGACCGTGGAAACTGACGGGGAAGTGGTCGAGTCCGTTGATTCCCGTGACCCCTTTGAATTTATCGAAACCTACCAGCAGCGTTTCCGGGTAGCCGAACCTGAAGAGCTGCCGCGCTTCAATGGCGGCCTGGTAGGTTACTTCGGTTATGACACGGTCCGCTATGTTGAACATCGCGTGGCAGATACGGCACCGCCAGACAACGTCAATACGCCTGACATCATTCTCATGTTGTCCGAGGAAGTGGTGGTTTTTGACAACCTGCGTGGCAAGATGATGCTGATGATGTATGCCGATCCGGCCAATGAAGGGGCCTTTGAGCAGGCCAGTGCACGGCTGGATGAACTGGCGGCCAAGCTGGATACCCCGTTGCAGATGGATGTCCTGAAAAGTGACCGCGACGTTGGCGAGGACGATTTTGTTTCCAGTTTCGGTCAGGAAGCTTTCGAAACCGCCGTGGACAAGATCAAGGATTACATCGTCGCCGGTGACGTCATGCAGGTGGTGCTCGCACAGCGCATGAGCCTGCCTTACGAAGGTGAGGCTATCAATGTCTACCGCGCCCTGCGCCAGCTCAATCCCTCGCCCTACATGGTGTTCATGGACATGGGGGATTTCCATATTGTCAGCGCCTCACCGGAAATCCTGGCCCGCGTGGAAGACGGCAAGGTCACGGTACGGCCCCTGGCAGGTACCCGCCGCCGCGGCCGGACCGAGGAAGAAGACCTGGCCCTGGAAGCCGAACTGCTGGCTGACGAAAAGGAAATTGCCGAGCATTTGATGCTCATCGACCTGTCCCGCAACGATTCCGGCCGGGTATCGAAAACCGGTACGGTTGAAGTCACCCGGCAGATGTTCGTGGAGCGTTATTCCCATGTCATGCATATCGCCTCGAACGTGGAAAGCGAACTGGCCGAGGACCGCACCGCGCTGGATGTGCTCAAGGCAACCCTGCCTGTCGGCACGCTCAGTGGTGCACCGAAGGTGCGGGCCATGGAAATCATCGATGAATTCGAGCCGGTGAAACGCGGCGTCTACGGCGGGGCCATGGGTTACCTGTCCTGGAATGGCAACATGGATATGGCCATTGCCATTCGCACCGCGGTAATCAAGGACAGTACACTGTATATCCAGGCCGGTGCCGGCATCGTGGCCGATTCAGTACCGGCCCTGGAATGGAAAGAAACCATGAACAAGGCCCGGGCCATGTTTCACGCGGTTAAACTGGCGGAAGAAGGTTTATAACACCATGCTGCTGATGATCGACAACTACGATTCCTTCACCTACAACCTGGTGCAGTACTTTGGTGAACTGGGCGTGGATATTCGCGTGTTTCGCAATGACGAAATCGGTGTAGATGACATTGCCGACATGGCGCCTGACCAGATTGTGATCTCACCAGGGCCCTGTACCCCCACCGAGGCCGGTATCTCCGTGGCCACCATCAAAACGTTCGCCGGCAAGATTCCCATCCTGGGTGTGTGTCTTGGCCACCAGAGTATTGGCGAGGCCTTTGGTGGCAATATCATTCGTGCCAAGCGTGTCATGCATGGCAAAATTTCGGCCATCCACCACGAGGGCAAGGGTGTGTTCAGTAACCTGGCCAATCCCTTCAATGCCACGCGCTATCACTCACTGGTCATTGAGCAGGACAGCTTGCCGGAATGCCTGGAGGTGACCGCCTGGACGGAAAATGATGATGGCTCCATGGAAGAAATCATGGGCGTACGTCACAAGAACCTGGCCGTGGAAGGCGTCCAGTTCCATCCCGAATCCATTCTCAGTGAACACGGTCACCAGATGTTGAAAAACTTCCTGGACGCCAGCGCATAGACACCATGAACCAGGCCACCATTCTCAAGAAGATACTGGATCGCAAGGCAGAAGAAATTGCCGAACGCAAAGTGTTTGCACCGCTGTCCGATCTGGAATCGGCAGCGAGAACGGCTGACCCTTGTCGCGGTTTTGCCAGCGCCCTGATGGAGCGCATCAACCATAAACGCCCGGCGGTTATCGCAGAAATCAAGAAAGCCTCACCCAGCAAGGGGCTCATTCGGGAAGATTTCGAGCCGGCCGCAATTGCCGAAAGTTATGCCGATAATGGCGCCGCCTGTTTGTCGGTCCTGACTGACAGGGATTTCTTCCAGGGTGAGGAAGCCTACCTGCAACAGGCCAGGGCGGCCTGTAAATTGCCGGTAATTCGCAAGGATTTCATGATCGATCCCTGGCAGGTGGCAGAATCCCGGGCCATTGGGGCAGACTGCATACTGTTGATCGTCGCGGCACTGGAGGCTGCGCAAATGCAGGAACTGGCCGCTGCGGCCCTTGCCTACAACATGGACTTCCTCGTCGAGGTACATAACCGGGAAGAGCTTGACCTGGCCCTGTCGCTGGATGCGAACCTGGTCGGGATTAACAACCGTGACCTGCACACATTCAAAACCAGTCTCGATGTCACTTACGACCTGCTGCCCCATATACCCGAGGGCACTGCCGTGGTCACTGAAAGCGGCATTCATATCCGTGAGGACGTGGAAGAGATGCTCTCTCACGGGGTATACGGATTCCTGGTGGGTGAGTCCTTCATGCGCGCGGCCGAGCCCGGCGAGAAACTCAAGGAGCTGTTTTTCAATGGCTAAGCCGGGCGAAACGGGACTCACGCGGGTCATCTCCGCGACCTATAATTCCCTGCGCGGCTTACGCGACTGCTGGAAAAACGAAGCGGCTTTTCGCCAGGAAGTGATGTTGTGCGTGGTACTGGTACCCCTTGGACTTTACCTGGGTGAGGGTGGTGTGGAAAAAGCCATCCTGGTCAGCGTCTGCTTTCTGGTGCTGATCGTGGAGATTCTGAATTCCGGCATTGAAGCGGCCATTGATCGCATCGGCCACGAGCACCATGAATTATCCGGCCTGGCCAAGGACCTGGGCAGTGCGGCGGTGTTTATCAGCCTGGCCCTGGTCGGCATTACCTGGGCGCTTATCCTGTTTTTCTAATTGGCGGGCCTGGCAGTTTTCCCTGCCTGCTGTGGCCGGTTTCTCGTCCTCATGCAGGTCTGCATACAGCTTGAGCAGGTCCTGCAACTCACCTATTTCGATTTCTCGACTATCCATGCCCTGCATTATGAGGCTTGCAATGGAACTGAAAAAGTCAGAATTGAGTAGGCCGGAAGAGGCCGCAGGCCGTCATCCGGCAAGGCATCCAGCGGATGCCCGAATATCAAGAGTTACGAGGGGTGGTTAGTCATGGGCTGAAAGTAGCCGCAGACCGTCTCCGACAGGATTATTGAAATTGAGTTCCAGAACACGGTGGCTGGATACTAACGGGTACCGTACACCACGATAGTTTTGCCGTGTACTTCGATCAGTCCCTGTTCTTCCAGGTCCTTGAGCACGCGTCCGGCCATTTCCCTGGAGCAATTGACGATGCGTCCCAGTTCCTGGCGGGTGATCTTGATCTGCATGCCTTCAGGATGGGTCATGGCGTCAGGTTCCTTGCTCAGCTCCAGCAGGGTGCTGGCTATACGGCCGGTGACATCCAGGAAGCTGAGGTCGGCAACACGCTTGGTAGTGCTGCGCAGGCGGTGAGCCATTTGCTCGCCAATGGTGTAAAGGATTTCAGGGTGCTGGCGGGTGTAATCACTGAAATTGGCGTAGGAAATTTCAGCCAGTTCACATTCGGTCTTGGTACGCACACAGGCACTGCGCGCTTCCTGGTCTTCAAACAGGCCCATTTCACCAAAAAAGTCGCCGGGATTGAGGTAGGCAATGACTGCTTCCTTGCCATCTTCATCCTCAAGAACTATAGAGACGGAACCCGTGACAATGTAGTAGAGGGTTTCACACTTGTCACCTTCGTGGATGATAGTGGTTTTGTTTGGGTATTTGCGCCGATGGGAGTGACTGAGAAAATTTTCCAGGTCCCGTATATGCGGCGTGATTGCCATCAATACCATCCAATGTATCCTCGTTACTTGGTTAACCTGCAATTGCATACCACACTTTTGCAGGGTGATCTATTTATTAGACTCAAAATTGATCGCCAATTCAAATAGTTCCATCAAGACGGACAGAAAGCAGTATGGGATAATGCGGGCCCTGTTTTACAGTCCTTGTTTCAGGAGCAACCACAAGATGAAAGCAACGATTACCTGGCTCGAAGATGCCATGTTTGAAGGAGAATCCGGCAGCGGTCACAAGGTGATCATGGATGGCCCGGAAAATGCCGGCGGCAAAAACCGTGGCCTTCGGCCCATGGAAATGCTGTTAATGGGCATGGCTACCTGTTCCGCGTTTGATGTGGTCAATATTCTGAAAAAATCGCGCCAGCAGGTAGAGGACTGTGTGACTGAAGCGGATGCTGTTCGGGTTGATGCCGTGCCTGCGGTGTTTGAAAGCATACACCTGTTGTTCAAGGTCAGGGGCAAGAACCTGGACCCGGCCAGGGTGAAACGGGCAGTGGAACTCTCAGCAGAGAAATATTGCTCTGCCTCCATCATGCTGGGCAAAGGCGGCGTGAAAATCACCCATGACTTCACTATCGAGGAAAGCGGGACCGCATGAATGTAGGCCGGAAATGGCCGCAGGCCATCTCCGGCGTGATGAAACCGGTCTGCTAGAGCCGGTAAGTGACCTGTTTCATGACAGCTGCCATGACATTCATGGCGCTTTTTACAGGTAGTGGCAACTCGGCCGCACCTGCTGCCTCGGCCGTCACGGCATGACGACCTTCATCTTCGAGCATCTGTGACAAAATGGCTTCGCTGCGTTCATCCTGTTCTGGCAGCCTGCCCAGGTGATCCTGCAGGTGGGCACACACCTGGTGTTCGGTTTCTGCAACAAATCCCAGGCTCCAGCGATCACCGGCCAGACCGGCCAGGGCACCCAATCCGAACGACATGCCATACCAGACAGGGTTCAACAGGCTGGGACGGGATTCGAGCTCATCAAGACGCTGTTCACACCAGTTCAGGTGATCAATTTCCTCTTTCGCCGCCAGGTTCATGCTCTCACGCACCTCCGGCAATCTGGCCGTCAATGCCTGTCCCTGGTACAGCGCCTGGGCGCAGACTTCACCGGTGTGATTAATACGCATCAGGCCGGCAACATGTTTTCGGTCGGTTTCTTCCAATTCGACAGTATCCTTTTCAACAGCAGGGCTGGTGCGCAGGGCAGTGACGCTGCCGGGGACGAGGGTTTTCAGGGCGGAGTCGAATTGGGTTATCAGGTTGTCTAGAAGGGTTTGCATAGGGGGATTTTAACAGAATTGTGAAAATTACGATAAAGGGATAAAACGATAAAACGATAAAAAGGGTTCGTGGATATGTTCAGGATTTCAGTAGGCGGTAATCACTATTTGACAGAATAAAACATTAAAGCTCTCGACAAACCCGGACGGCTTGCCCTTTATCGTTTTATCCCTTTATCGTTTTATCGTCCCTTTCCCGCGCCACAGCGCGGTAACCAATATCCCCCCGATAATACATCCCCTCCCAGGACACCTGGCTGACCAGCTCATATGCCCGGGCCTGCGCCTGCGTAACGTCATCTCCCAAAGCCGTTGCGCAAAGTACGCGACCGCCATTGGTGACAATCGTATCACCCTCTGTGCGTGTGCCGGCGTGGAAGATTTTGCTGTGGGGTGAGTTTGAATCGCTTTCCAGGCCGCTGATGACTTTGCCTTTGTCGTAGGCTTCCGGGTAACCACCTGCGGCCAGGACAACGCCCAGGCAGGCGCGGGCATCGAATTCGATGGTGGTGTTATCCAGGGTGCCTGCCAGGGCGGCCTGGCAGAGTTCAACCAGGTCGGATTGCAGGCGCATCATGATGGGCTGGGCTTCCGGGTCGCCAAAACGGCAGTTGTATTCCACCACGCGTGGTGAACCATCCGGGGCAATCATCAGCCCGGCATACAGGAAGCCGACATAGGTATTGCCCTCGGCAGCCATGCCATTGACGGTCGGCATGATGACTTCTTTCATGACGCGGTCATGGATCTCCTGGCTCACTACCGGAGCCGGGGAATAGGCACCCATGCCACCGGTGTTGGGTCCCTTGTCGCCGTCGTCGCGGGCCTTGTGGTCCTGGGATGTGGCAAAGGGCAGGGCATGACTGCCGTCCACCAGGGCAATGAAGCTGGCTTCTTCACCCTGCATGAATTCTTCAATGACGACACGATGGCCGGCATCACCAAAACTGTTGCCCGAGAGCATGTCGCGAATGGTGGCCTCGGCTTCTTCCTGGGTCTGGGCAATGATGACGCCCTTTCCCGCCGCCAGGCCGTCAGCCTTGATGACGATGGGCGTGCCCTGTGACCTGGCATAGGCGATTGCCGCATCTGCATCGGTAAAGTTTTCATAGGCCGCGGTGGGAATATTGTGCCTGGCCAGGAAATCCTTGGTGAATGCCTTGGAGCCTTCCAGTTGGGCGGCACCCTGCGAGGGACCAAAGCAGGCCAGGTCCTGCGCCTGGAAAAAATTCACGATGCCATCGACCAATGGTGCTTCGGGCCCAATGATGGTCAGGCCGACGTGATTGGTTTTGGCGAAGTCAGCCAGTGCGTCAAAGTCGCTGATGTCCAGGTTGATGTTCCTGATACCGGGTTCACCGGCTGTTCCGGCATTACCGGGTACCACGAAGACCTGGTCTACCTGTGGTGACTGTGCACTTTTCCAGGCCAGGGCATGTTCACGTCCGCCACTGCCGATAATCAATACGTTCATAACTCACCTGTTTTCAGGGACATGGAACAAGGGGCAAAGGGACAAGACGGCTTCGATTGCCCCCTTGTCCCCTGTCTCTTGTTCCTTGCACCTATTAATTAATGCCTGAAATGGCGCATTCCGGTAAACACCATCGCCATCCCTGCTTCATCGGCTGCCTTGATGACATCCTCGTCACGCATGGCACCACCGGGCTGGATGACAGCTGTAATACCCACCGAGGCAGCCGCTTCGATGCCGTCCGGAAAGGGGAAGAAGGCATCGGAGGCCATGACAGAGCCTGTCACCTGCAGGCCTTCGTCAGCCGCCTTGATATTGGCAATCTTCGCACTGTAAACGCGGCTCATCTGGCCGGCGCCAATGCCGATGGTCTGGTTGTCCTTGACGTAAACGATGGCGTTGGACTTGACGAATTTCACGACCTTCCAGGCAAACAGGAGGTCACGGATTTCATCTGCCGAGGGCTGGCGTGCACTGACTATTTTCAGGTCGGATTCGACAATCACGCCCTGGTCGGTATTCTGCACCAGCAGGCCGCCGTTGACCCGTTTCATGTCCAGCGATGGTGCGGGTTCATCAGGCCACTGGCCGCATACCAGCAGGCGCAGGTTTTCCTTGCTGGCCAATACCTGGGCCGATTCTTTCGATGCTGCTGGAGCAATCACCACTTCAGCGAACTGGCGTTCGACAATGGCCTTGGCCGTGTCGGCATCCAGGTTCCGGTTAAAGGCAATGATGCCGCCAAAGGCTGAGGTGGGATCAGTCTGGTAGGCCTTCTCGTAGGCTTCCAGGATAGTGGCCCCGCTGGCTACACCACAGGGATTAGCATGCTTGACGATGACACAGGCTGGCTCATCATAACTTTTCACACATTCAAGAGCCGCGTCAGTGTCATTGATATTGTTGAAAGACAGCTCTTTGCCCTGCAACTGTGTAGCAGTAGAGATGGAGTTTTCCTTCGCGCCGGTCTCGACATAAAATGCCGCCTGCTGATGGGGGTTTTCACCGTAGCGCATGCCCTGTTTCTTCATGAACTGGGTATTGAAGGTGCGTGGAAATTCCTCGGCGACGCCTTCGTTGTTTCGGCTTCCCAGGTAGTTGGCAATGGCGCCGTCGTACCGGGCGGTATGTTCAAAAGTTGACACGGCAAGGTCGTAACGCGTAGTGGCACTGATTTGGCCGTCGTTGGCTTTCAGCTCATCAATCACACGCCCGTAGTCACCGGGGTTGACCACAACGGTTACCCAGGCATGGTTCTTGGCGGCTGCACGCAGCATGGTGGGTCCGCCGATATCGATGTTTTCGATAGCCGTGGGCAGGTCACAATCGGGTTTGGCGACAGTGGCCTGGAAGGGGTAGAGATTCACCACCACCATGTCGATGGGCGGAATATCATGCTCTTTCATGACCGCATCATCCTGGCCGCGGCGGGCAAGAATGCCGCCATGGACTTTCGGGTGCAGGGTTTTTACCCGGCCATCCATCATTTCGGGAAAGCCGGTATAGGCTGATATTTCAGTTACGGGAATACCGGCCTCACTGATCTGGCGGAAGGTGCCGCCGGTGGATAACAGCTCTACGCCGAGCTCAAAGAGGTCCCTGGCAAAATCGGTAATGCCGGTTTTGTCAGAGACGGAGATGAGCGCCCTGCTGACAGGAGTTGGGTTCTGCGCATTCATTGCAGTGTGTTTCCGCTTAAGTGTTTATGGACAGGAAGGAGGACAGGCTAGTTGAGCATGCCGTACTTCTTCAGTTTTTTACGCAGTGTACCGCGATTCAGTCCCAGCATGGCCGAGGCCTTGCTCTGGTTACTGCGGGTATGTTGCATGACTGTCTGCAACAGTGGTGCCTCGACTTCCGATAGCACGAGGTCGTACAGGTCGCTTATATTTTCATGGTCGACCTTGTCGAAATACTCGGTGAGGGAGGAAGCGACACATTGTCGCAATGTCTGTTTCTGGGTTGTGGCCCCGGGCTGTACTTCATTGTCTGTGGCATCAGCTTTGCTAGGTTGAAAATTTACCGACTCATTCAGGAAATTACTCATGCTGCCAGTTCCTTTAACATTTGTTTTTGTTGTTTTTCAGTCAGGTGGTTGAACACGCGATCGAGCGCGTGAATTTGGGCTTCGCAGTCTTCCAGGGCGTTGAAGTCCTTGCGCCAGGCAGGCAACTGTTCGGCCAAATCCGGTTGCAGGCGGCCCGCCAGTTTGCCCAGGTACCAGGCGGTGTGTTTACGGGCAAAGAAGACTCCTTTGACACTGCCATAAAAGTCATGGATGTCGCAAAGATGGTTACGCACAATGTGGTGAAGTTCATCCAGGGACAGGGCAGGCGCACGGGTGCCGTGTTCCAGGTAGTGATTGATCTCATGGAACAGCCAGGGACTGCCCTGGGCACCCCGGCCAATCATGAGGCCGTCGGCACCGGTGTAATCGAGAATTTCCCTGGCCCGGGAGGCGCTGGTGATATCGCCATTGGCAAATACCGGTATGGTCACAGCCTGCTTGATGGCGGCAATGGTGTCGTATTCCACCTCCCCGCGAAAAGCGCAGGCACGAGTGCGGCCATGCACTGCCAGTGACTGGATGCCACAGGCTTCGGCCAGCCTGGCAATCTCAACCCCGTTGCGGTTCTCGGGGTCCCAGCCGGTACGAATTTTCAGGGTTACAGGAATATCCACTGCTGCGACCACAGACTCCAGGATTTCCCTGACCAGTTTGGGGTACTGCAGCAAAGCCGAGCCAGCAGAACGCTTGAGCACTTTCTTGGCCGGGCAACCCATATTGATGTCGATGACCTGGGCGCCTTCATCCGCATTGAGCTGCGCAGCCTGGGCCATCATCAAGGGATCGGCACCGGCAATCTGGACGACCCGGGGCTGTTCCTCATTGTCATGGCAGCGGCGCAGGCGGGATTTGTCCCGGGACCATAACTTCACATTGGAAGTCACCATTTCCGAGGGGGTGAGGGCGGCGCCGAATTGCCGGCAAAGTTTACGAAAGGGTTGGTCAGTCACTCCCGCCATGGGGGCGAGGGCCAAACGCGAATCCAGTGTGTAAGGACCGATTTGTATCACTGACATGGCTACTCTGTTGATTTTTTTTAGGGGGCTAATGGTACAAGATTTTGGCGTGGTTTCTAAGGGGGTGAGGCAGCTTTTGAGCTGATTTTCAGCTCAGTTGATGCAGGACATCAGGGATTGCGAAAAACCAGGGAGTAGCCCGTGGCCTCGCTGCCCGGATCGACCAGGTCCAGGCTGACCTGGATGGAGGAGTGGGCGGGCATGTGGGTGAACAACTGCATCTCGTCGGGCATGTATTCATCCGAGGTAAAGACGCGATTGGCCACGATCTGCCCGTCAATGTCGGTGAAATTAAGCTCTACCAGCGGAAAGGGTTGTTCGCGGTTGCGATCATTGCGAAAGATGAAATTCACCTGCAGGGCATCGGCGACATCCGGGTGGCTGCGTACCACCAGCTCCTCGGTGACCAGAGAGGACAGGTCGATAAGCTGGGTATCCGGGCAGGTGGTCAACCTGCACAGCACACCGGTAAGGCCTGTGAAGCGGCGCTCAAGTACCAGGGTGTCGAGATTGAACCAGGCATACTGCAGGCCAAAGGCCAGGATCAGCAGCCCGGAGGCCGCCAGCATGCCGGCACTGCGCATGTTCTGCCACTGCTGGCGAATGTAGGGCAGCTCCACCGGATCCTCATCCAGCACATCCAGGGCTTCGCTGGTTACCGGCTCCAGTGAGTCTTCGTTCCGAAGGTTGGTCAGGTGACTGCGTATTTCCGCCTTCTCGTCGGTACCGGCATAGTTCTCGTCCTGCGCGGTGTTGTCAGTGAAGGATTTGCGGAAAGACTGGAACCAGGCCATGGTCTGGGCGCCAAGCCCGGCTGCCGGAATGTCTTCGCTGGCCACCACGTCGGGTACCAGGGTGGGAATGCTGCCGGATTTTTCCGGTACGATCACCGCCGTCCTGGGAGCAGCGGGTTGCACCGGAAACTGTTCCCCTTCGGGAATGGCATCCGGCGGTAATGCCTCGTCATCTTCGTCGGCTTCCAGTTCAGCCGTGTCCAGGTCATCCTCAACGGGGGTGACAGGTTCATCCCAGAGGGCGGGGTCGTTTTCCAGGGCTTCGTCTACCGCAGATTGTTTCGGCAGGACATGATCTACGGAAAAACTGGTAATAGAGTAGCCCGTGGGATTGAGCAGTCCGCCGTAGGCCGGCTTTTCATCGGGTGAATCAGGCTCCCAATCATCGGCAACCTCCTCTTCCTCTGCCAGTGCCGTATCTGGCTCATCCAACCCGGGTTCCGGCATCCCGGGCTCAGTCTCAGGTGGTACGCTGTCTGCGCGGAAGGCCTCTTCTGCTTCCCAGGAGGAAAAGGCAGCCTCCTGTGCCGTCCCCTGATCGTGAGCTGCGCCACGGTCATCGTGCTGGAAGGCTTCCTCGTCATCAGAAGCTTCATCCAGGCTTTCATCCAGGGCTTCATGGTTGTTCCAGTCGTCCTGTTCTGTCAGTGCTTCATCAAAGTCGCC
>CAZROW010000022.1:18490-25525 GCA_964601805.1 uncultured Enterobacteriaceae bacterium | reverse complement strand
TCAAAGTCGCCAGGTTCATCCTCGCTATCGTTCTCGTCCACCAGGCCATCGCCCCATGCCGGTTCGCTGTCATCAAACTCATCGTCATCGTACGTATCGGTAGTGTCGGGCAGCGAGGCTTCTTCGTCATTGATTTCCCAGCCAGGCGCATGGGCTTCGCTCAAGGGTTCGGTATGGGCAGCCGAGGAGGGAAAGTCGGCACTATATTCGGGAGCGGATTGCTGACGCGAGGCAGGCGTGGGCCTGTCCTTGAGAATGACCCGGTGCTGGGTGGCCAGGAAGACTTCCATGCAGGAGCCGCACCTGACCACGCCACTGGCAATCTGCAACTGGGCGTCACTGACCTTGAAGGTGGTCTGGCAGAAAGGGCACTGGGTAAGCAGTTGTGACATGGATAATCAGGACTCGGGTTTGCGGTTCATTCTACCCTGATTGCGGGTTTTTTCAGTGCTGCGAATCACGCTTGCCTTCCAGGCGCGTCCAGTCTCCCTGGTAAACCGGTTCAGCCAGGTCAAACCAGGGAGCATAGGCCGCCATGACTTCCTCGGCCTGTTCCCGCAATATGCCGGACAGCAGGATGGTGCCTTGTGGGCGAACCATGGCCGCCAGGTAAGGGGCCAGTGACACCAGTGGTCCGGCCAGGATATTGGCCAGCACGATATCGGCGGCGGCCTGGCTGCCGTCAGCCAGGGCATTGGCAAAATCCTTTGGCAGGTATACCGGGAAACGCTCGTGCGCCAGTGTGTTCTTGTCACAGTTATCGTGAGTGGCGGTCAGGGCCTGGGGATCATTGTCCACGCCGCTGACACTGTCTGCTCCCAGCAACAGGGCGGCAATACCCAGGATGCCGGAGCCGCAGCCATAGTCGATCACGTGCCTGCCAGCCAGGTCGGCCGTGGCTAGCCATTCCAGGCACATGGCTGTCGTGGGATGTGTGCCGGTGCCAAAGGCCAGTCCCGGGTCCAGTTCCATGATGACTTGCCTGCCCGAGCCTTCGCCAGTGTTGATTTGCATGCCGCTGGGGCAGACCCAGAGGGTGTCGCCGAAACACATGGGCTTGTAATCATCGAGCCAGGCGCGTTCCCAGTCCTGGTCTTCAAGACGAGACAAGAGGCAAGAGGCAAGAGGCAAGTCGGGCAGGTTTTCGGCCAGTAGCTGTTTTAAATTTTCTTCTGACGTATCGGCAGAAAAAAGGCCGACCACTGTGACCAGGTTCCAGATCGGGGTTTCGCCGGGGCCGGGTTCGAAGATGGGTTGGTCTTCAGAGTCGGTGAGAGTGACAGAAAGGGCGCCGGCGGCCAGCAGGACGTTCTCTACGGTCTCGGCCTGGTCAGCATTGACGGGAATCTGTACTTGCAGCCAGGCGATGACGAAGTCTCCTTGTAACCAGGAACGCCGGTTAATGCTTCTTGAGCATTTTTTCCAGGTAGTGAATGTTGGCGCCGCCTTTCCTGAAGCCGTCGTCTTTCATGATGCGGCTTTGCAGGGGGATATTGGTGACGATGCCATCGACCAGCATTTCTTCCAGGGCGTTTTGCATGCGCCCGATGGCAACCTGGCGGTTGGGTCCGAAGCTGATCAGCTTGGCGATCAGCGAATCATAATGGGGTGGCACGGTGTAGCCGCTGTAGATATGGGAGTCAACGCGAATACCGTTGCCGCCGGGTGAATGGTACAGGTTGACCTTGCCCGGGCTTGGCATGAAGGTTTCCGGATGCTCGGCATTGATGCGGCACTCGATGGCATGGCCGATGATCTCGATGTCTTCCTGTTTCACCGACAGGCCCAGGCCGGCAGCAATGCGCAACTGCTCGCGCACGATATCGATGCCGGTTACGCGTTCGGTGACCGGGTGCTCCACCTGCAGGCGTGTATTCATTTCAATGAAATAGAATTCGCCGTCTTCATAGAGAAATTCCAGTGTGCCCGCACCGCGGTATTTCATGTCCTGGCAGGCCTTGATGCAGGAATCCATGATGGCCTGGCGTGCTTCCGGCTTGATGCCGGGCGCCGGGGCTTCTTCCACCACCTTCTGGTGGCGGCGCTGCATGGAGCAGTCGCGGTCGCCCAGGCAGATGGCGTTGCCCTGGCCGTCACCGATGACCTGGATTTCCACGTGGCGCGGATTGCCCAGGAATTTTTCCAGGTAGACCACGTCGCTGCCGAAATAGGATTTGGCTTCCTGCTGCGTCACCTGGATGGATTTGATCAGTTCTCCGGCATTGGGTACCACGCGCATGCCGCGTCCACCACCACCGGCAGCGGCCTTGATCATCACCGGGTAACCGATTTTCTCCGCCAGCGCGAGGATTTCCTTTTCGTCGGAGCCAAGCGGGCCGTCAGAGCCAGGCACAGTTGGCACACCTGCCTTGCGCATGACTTCAATGGCAGACACCTTGTCGCCCATGGAGCGAATAGTTTCAGGTGTCGGGCCGATAAAAATAAAACCGCATTGTTCCACCTGTTCGGCAAAGTCGGCGTTTTCCGACAGGAAACCGTAACCGGGATGCACGGCATCGGCGTTGGTCAGTTCCATGGCACTGATCAGGGCAGGCACATTCAGGTAACTGTCGGTGGAAGAGGGTGGGCCGATACACACGGATTCGTCCGACAGCCTGACATGCATCAGATCGCGGTCAGCGGTGGAGTGAACGGCAACGGTCTTGATGCCCATTTCGCGGCAGGCCCGCAGGACACGCAGGGCAATTTCACCACGGTTTGCTATGAGTACTTTTTCCAGCATTGATTTACCAGTTGTAACGCGTAACGTTGTGAGCCATTGGCATCAAGGGTGATGCCGTGACTACAGGATTCGACAGCTGTTTTTCATGCAACTTTTCATGCAACAGTTATCAGGAAATAACGACCAGCGGCTGGTCAAATTCAACGGGTTCACCGTCTTCCACCAGTATGGCTTCGATGGTCCCGGCCTTGCCGGCCTCGATCTGGTTCATCATTTTCATGGCCTCAATGATGCAGATGACATCACCGGCCTTCACCTGCTGGCCGACTTCCACGAAAGGCTTGGAGGTGGGCGAAGGGGAACGGTAAAAGGTGCCTACCATGGGCGATTTAACCGCATCACCCTTGAAGCTGTCGCCACCGGCAGTATTGTCCGCGGCTTCGGCTGCCGGCGCGGCAGGCGCAGGGGCGGCTGCAGGCGCAGGGGCTGCCATGTATTGCGGCATCACGGGAGCGCTGGTGGAGGCGCGGCTGATCCTGACGGCTTCCTCGCCTTCCTTGATTTCTATTTCAGCCACATCGGAAGCTTCAAGCAGTTCAATAAGTTTTTTTACTTTTCTGATATCCATGATGAATGGTCTTACCTGGTTCGATGAAAATTGATTGGGATGTTGTTCATTACACGTTCATACGTTACAACGCACAATTGGTCCGGCATGACAGGACCTGTCACTGGTTCGGTCTTTTATTCAATCCGGGCAATGGCTGCAGCAAGGGCCAGTTCATAGCCTTGCGGTCCCATGCCAACAATACTGCCGACCGCGACATCGCTGAGAAAGGAGTGCTTTCGAAACTCCTCTCTTGCATGTACATTCGACAGGTGGATTTCAATAAAGGGAATCTCTACAGCCAGCAGTGCATCTCTCAAGGCCACACTGGTATGCGTGAACGCTGCAGGGTTAATGAGAATAAAACTGACCCCTTCCTTTCTGGCTTCATGGATTCGGTCGATAATCTCCGCTTCCGCATTGCTTTGCAGGAACCCGATAGTGTGCCCGGCAGCCTCGCACTGCGTTGTCAGCCTGGCATTGATATCCTCCAGGGTGAGGGAGCCGTAGATTTCCGGTTCCCTGCTGCCGAGCAGGTTCAGGTTGGGGCCATTGATTACCAGTATGGAAGCCATGATCTTGAAACTTGTGTCACCGTATAAGGAGAACGTATTGTAGCTGATATTGACACGTTATTGGGAGGGTAAATTCACACTTTCCTCGTTTAAACGACATTTGCTGCATTTTTCGCAGACGATAGCCTCAATTTCAGAACACTTTTTTGTCCCGGGCAGAGCAAAAACAGGGACTAACAAGCACGCTTCTTCACGTTAGCGTCACTTTTATCGAATATATAGAAATTTAACGACATCTTAGCGAATTTTAACGTATTTTGTGATTAATAGAATCCTTTCACTTCTACCCGCCAGCTTGTTGCTAGCCGGGAGTCTCGCCAGCGCACAGACCAGCACGCCAGTGATCGAGATTGTCGGGGCAGATGACCAGCTGGCCGACAATATCCGCAATCACCTGCGCATTGGTCGTGAAGCGTGCGATACGCCCCTGGCACGCCTGGAGCGATTACGTTCACAGGTGACTGCCAACGTGGTGCGTGCAGGCCAGGCCCTGGGCTATTACCGGCTTTCGGAAAGCACCCGCTTTGAACAGGGCGAAGGCTGCTGGCAATTACAGATCACAGTGACGCCCGGAGACCGCATGATGGTTTCTGAAGTAAGTATCGACTTACCTGAAAGGGCAGGCATACAGGAAGTATTCGGTGACGTGGTGGCCGATTTGCCGGAACTGGCAGATGCGCCCTTGCACCACGGCCGCTATGAGTCCGTCAAGAATGCCCTGAGCGCGGCAGCCGTGGAAAATGGCTTCTTTGGGGCCAGCTTTGAGCGCGCGGAAATCCGGGTCGACATGGATGCTTACACCGCGGCCATTGATATCGCTTTTGAGCCGGGGACACGCTACAACTTTGGGGAGATACGCGTGCAGCCGGTGCCCGGCTTTTCGACAGCTTTTATCGACAGCCTCATTCTGCTGGCACCCGGACAGCCTTACAGCAGCAGTGATCTGCTGGAACAGCGAGCGCAACTCGACGACACCCAGTATTTTCGGCAGATAACCATCACGCCGCAGCTGTCCTCGGCAACGAACCAGTCTGTCCCTGTCGATGTCATCCTGGTGCCCCGCTTGCGCCATGCCTATTCCACGGGCATTGGCTTTACCACGGATACCGGCCCTCGTGTTCGGGCGGCCTATGAAAACCGTTACATCAATACCCGCGGGCATCGTTTTGACAGTGACCTGGCGCTATCCAGCGTGCGCTCGCAGGCCAACATGGGCTATACCATTCCGCTGAATGAACCGTTGACCACCAATCTGAAATTCAATACCGGTTACATCACTGAAAATACCGACACCTACGACAGTGACCGTTTCAAGTTGGAGGCCGCCTACCTGCGGGAATCATCCTCGGGCTGGCTGGAAACCTGGTCGGTGGACTACCTGCGTGATGATTATGTGCTGGATGCGCAGGAAGACACGTCAACACTGGCCATGCCGGGTTACAGCCTGGCCAAGACCGCGACCGATGATTTCATCAATCCCAGCAAGGGATGGCGCCTGTTCGGCCAGATTCGCGGTGCCACGGACAGCGTGATTTCCACGACCAGCTTTGTGCAGTTGTATGCCAGCGGCAAGGGGATCATTTCCATTGGGCCCGGCCGCTTCCTCACCCGCTTTGAGGCAGGCACCACCTGGATCGATGATGCCCAGGAACTGCCTGCGTCCCTGCGTTACTTTGCCGGTGGTGACCAGAGTATTCGCGGCTACAAGTACCAGTCCCTGGGTCCGCGCAATGACAACGAGGAAGTCATCGGTGGCAAGCATTTGCTGGTGGGCAGTGTCGAGTACGATTTTCCGGTGAGCAACAACTGGCGTGCCGCCATGTTCTATGACGGTGGTAATGCCTTTTCTTCGGAAGAGTTTGACTGGAAACAAAGCGTGGGCATCGGCGTGCGCTGGATGTCGCCCATTGGCCCCATTCGCGCTGACCTGGCCCATGCTCTCAGTGATGAAGGGGGTTTTCGCCTGCATATCACCATGGGGCCTGACCTGTAATGTTGCCACTGCTGCGCAAAATTTTATTCAGGTCGCTGTACAGCCTGCTTTTTCTGGCCGGGTTGGTGTTGTTTGCAGCACTGGTGCTGACGGGGACAGAAGGCGGAACGGCCTTTGTCCTGCGAGCAGCGCTGGACAGGGCGCAGCAGGGAAGCTCCCTGCGCATCGATGCCGGCGAAATCAACGGGACCTTCCTGGGTGATCTTGAATTGCAGCAACTCAATGTGCGCGATACTGCCACAGGCTTGCGTGTCAATGCAGAATCCCTGGCGCTGTCGCTGGTGGTTGCTGACCTGTTCAGCAGCAAGGTACACCTGAATTATCTGCAGGTCAGGGGTCTGGCCATTACGCCACCGACCAGTGGTTCCGATGAGCCGGCCGATACGGCAGCCTTGCTCAATACCCTTTTTACCCTGCCGGTGACTGTGGCTGTTGATGACATCAATATCGCGCCATTCACGCTGTCAGGCGAACAGGGACAAACCCTGCAAGCCATAACGGGCATGCTGCAACTGGATAGCAACAGGGCCCTGGTCAATGCGCGACTTGTCCGCGATGAGGCAAACTGGATTGCACCGCAGTTCAGCCTGGCGGCCAATGACTTTACCCTGGATGGCACTGTCTCCTGGGCAGCCCTTGCCGGTGAGCAGCAGGCCAGCGGTACACTGGTTATCAATGGTGACCTGGAGCAGCTGGAAGTGCGCCATGAACTGACTGCACCGGTTGCCATAACGACAACTGGTTCTGTAACGACCGGTTTGCTTAACGGAGAGCAGCCGGGTTTCGACCTGACCCATAGCGCCACTGATATCGGGGGCACGCCCTTTGGCTTTCCTGAACTGGAGGATTTCGCCGGGACGTTTACCACAGCAGGCACTACTGACCGGATCAGGCTTTCCGCCGATGCGGCCCTGCGTATGAGCACATTGGGCAATACCGGCATCAACCTGTCTGCGCTGTATGCAGATAACACGCTCGCTATCAATTCCGTAGCCCTGCGTAACAGCGCCTTTGAGTTTGATGCCAACGGTAATGCCGATTTCGATGGCGGCCTGACATTGAACCTGGCCTGGCAATTGCGCAACTTCACTGACGGTGACCTGCTGCCACAGGTGGTACTGGAGAACGTCAATGGTAGTGGTGCTGTCACTATTAGTACCGCGGGTAGTACCGCGGG
>CAZROW010000022.1:16053-18390 GCA_964601805.1 uncultured Enterobacteriaceae bacterium | reverse complement strand
TAGTACCGCGGGTAGTACCGCGGGCAGCACGGCGGGCAACCAGACAGCGATCGAACTCAGTCTCGCCACGCTGACTGGACGCCTCAACGGTTACCCGTTGAGCGGCAATGGCGAGGTCGCCATTACCGATGGGGCGGTCAATAACGTGGCGCTGGAGCTGGTCTCGGATGTGAATTCCCTGCTGCTGGAAGGCAGTGTGACTCCCCAGCTGGACCTGTTGTGGGAGCTGCAGGCACCGGAGTTGTCCCAATTGCTGACAGGCTTGTCCGGTGAAGTTATCGGCAATGGCACATTGACGGGAACCCCCGAAGCTCCCCGGGTCACCGGTTCGCTGAGCACCATGGGATTTTCCTACAACAATGCTGACACCCACCTGAGCGTGGGCACGCTGGATGCCCGGGCGAGTTACAGCGGCAATGACAATGCCGTGAGCCTGGATTTTTCGGGCTTGAAGGGCAGCGTCGGTGAGCGTGAACTGGTGCAGGACCAGGGCATGCTGGAAATCAGCGGAACCCCAGCCACCCATGCCTTTAGCCTGTCCACGCAGGGCCCGGAACTGGCCTTGTCACTTTCAGGGGAGGGCAGTTTTAACGATCCCGCCTGGCAGGGTGTGGTTGATGCACTGGAACTGGAATCTCCCTTTGGCGACTGGCTGCTCCAGGACAGCCTGTCTCTGTCACTGTCCGCTACTGCCGCCGATATCGGCAACCATTGCTGGCTTATGCGCTCGATCATGGTATGTGGCCAGGCCTTGTGGAATGAAACAGCTGGCCTGAGCGGAGAGGTGGTCGTGGACAATATCCCCCTGGCATGGCTTGACGATAACCTGGATGAGAATGTGCCCGGCACCCGGGCCATCCATGAACAGCTTGCTGACCGCCCACAGGGCCTGGTTGACCTGATGCATGCCTTTGCCATTGCCATGCCAGCCAGTGGTTTTCTTGAGGGCATGCTGGACCTGTCGGCAACCTTTGACGGCATCACTGCCGGCATGGAGCAGGCAACATTGTCAGCGGAACTGGTGCCGCGGGATGTCAGTCTCGGCCTGATCAGGGCACAGGCCAGTGATGCTGAAACCGATAATATCGAGGTTGAACGCTATGGCATCGATGAAGTGCAGGTCAGCGTCCAGTACGGGGCAGGGGGCTGGCAGATCGACAACAGCTTTGGCCTGTACCTGGCCGAATCCGGCGGCCTGGACTTCCAGGGCAATTTTGCCAGCGTGGTCGAGCTCGATGATGAGGAAAACCTTGGTGGCAATTTTGAACTCACATTCAACAACATTGCCTGGGTGGAAGCGCTGGTACCGAACCTTAGCCAGGTCAGCGGTGAGCTGGGTGCCAGTGGTACCCTTGCCGGTACCCTGGAACGCCCCCTGTTGAACATGGATGCCAGGCTGGATAACGGCAGTTTCCTGCTGCCGGAATATGGCCTGGCCCTGGAACAGGTGAGCCTGGATTTTCGCAGTGCCAATAATAATGAAATTACGGTGACCGGTTCGGCAGGCTCCGGCCCGGGGACCGTGACACTCGACAGTTTACTGACCATGCCGTTGCTGGATTCGCGCACACTGCACGTGGAAGTCAGTGGAGACAATTTCCAGCTGCTCAATACCGAAGAATTCGAGATGCTGATCGATCCGGATATTGTGCTGGATTACCGCAACCAGGTACTCAATGTCACAGGCAGTGTTGATGTCCCGCTGATGCACGTGGATTTTACTGACAGGCAGGCATTGGTTGGTGGTTCGGTGGATGTCTCCCGTGACGTGGTCATTGTCTCCGACCGGAACAATACAATTGATAATTCTTCAGAGTTGCTGGGCCGCATCCCAGTGGCTGCCGATATTCGGCTGGGCATGGGTGATGAGGTGACCTTCACCGGTTACGGCCTGAACCTGGAGCTTACCGGTAACCTGGAACTGGAGCAGACTGTCGACAGGCAGCTGCTGGCCAATGGTGAGTTATCCATACCAGTGGGCAGTTACGAGTTGTACGGGCAGCGCCTGGAAATCGATAACGGCAAGTTGCTTTTTCTGGGCAATCCGCTGAACCCGGCCCTGGATATTCGAGCGGTACGCGAGACACGCGTGGCAGAAGTTGGTCTGTACATGAACGGCACCGTGCGCAATATCCAGGCGCAGCTGTTTTCAACACCGGCCTTGCCGGAAAGTGAAATCCTGTCCCTGCTTGTGACCGGTAACTCCTTTGAAAGCGGTGGAAATTTTGACGAACAGGACAGCGAAAACATGCTGGGTGCTATTGCCTTGCTCAGCCTGGAAAAGGGCCAGGGCCTGACCAGTTCCGTCACCAGCAAACTCGGTATCGACAGCGTTGC
>CAZROW010000022.1:10763-15953 GCA_964601805.1 uncultured Enterobacteriaceae bacterium | reverse complement strand
GAAAATTCAATGTCGGCAAACGCTACGCTATGCCGACCTACGGCTTTTTCCTTATTCAGGCAAACTCAAGGTCACTTCCTGTGACTGCATCGGGTAACAATACAAATCCTTGGCACAACCCTGGTACTGCAACGTAAAGGTGGCAGTGTTGTCGTTCATGGCCAGGTTGGACAGGGGGAAGCGATGAAAGATACGGTCAAAGTAAACCGCCACCTCGCCGAAAAACTCATCCGTAATGATCTCACCTTCGGCAAGCTCGCCGATATTTACCGCTGATCCGCTGCTGTCGGTAGCCGAAATGCTTTTGCGGTACAGGTAATAGCCTTCCTTGATTTCCCACATCAGCACCACGGTATCGGGGGCTTCTATGAAAGTGCTCAGGGCAAAGGCCTCTTCGGCAGGCAGCACACTGCTGCGAACCACCGGCAAACGGTTACCGGTATCCAGGCCAAAGCCGGCCTGGGCGAACAGGGCAGGGGAGACAAGCAACAGGACCCCGGCCAGAAGCAGGCGCGGCATGCTGAAGGGTGTCAGGGTGAACATGAGAGTGGCGTCTTATTCCTCGAAGCGCTCAAACACCAGGGTGGCGTTGGTGCCGCCGAAACCAAAGCTGTTGGACATGATGGCATTGAGCTGCACATCATCCTGGCGCTGGCGAACCACCGGAACACCTTCCAGTGCCGGATCGAGGTTTTCAATATTGGCCGACTCACAGATGAAATTGTTTTCCATCATCAGGAGGCTGTAGATGGCTTCCTGGACACCGGCGGCGCCCAGTGAATGCCCGGTCAGGGACTTGGTGGAATTGATCGGCGGAATATTATCGCCAAACATTTCCTTCACAGCCCCGATCTCGGTGACATCACCTACTGGCGTGCTGGTACCGTGAGCATTGATGTAATCGATGGACTTGTTTTTCATGGTGGCCATGGCCATCTGCATGCAGCGTACTGCGCCTTCACCGGACGGGGCGACCATGTCATAACCGTCGGAGGTGGCACCGTAACCGGTGATCTCGGCATAGATTTTGGCACCACGTGCCCTGGCATGTTCCAGTTCCTCCACGATCAGGACGCCACCGCCACCGGCGATAACGAAACCGTCGCGGTCCACATCGTAAGCACGGGATGCCTTGCCGGGATTGTCGTTGTACTTGGTAGACAGTGCGCCCATGGCATCGAACATGCAGCTCAGTGTCCAGTGTTCGGCTTCACCGCCACCGGCAAACACGACATCCTGTTTGCCCAACTGGATCATTTCCACGGCGTTGCCAATACAGTGGGCGCTGGTGGAACAGGCAGAAGAAATGGAGTAGTTCACACCCTTGATCTTGAATGGTGTAGCCAGGCAGGCCGAGACGGTGCTGCCCATGGTGCGGGTAACCCGGTAGGGACCCACACGCTTGAGGCCTTTTTCGCGGAGGATATCGGCCGTTTCTATCATGTCCTCTGTGGAGGAGCCGCCGGCACCCATGATGATGCCGGTGCGAATATTGGAGACGTCATTTTCATCCAGCCCGGCATCGGCGATGGCCTGTTCCATGGCAAGATAGCCATAGGCGGCTGCATCACCCATGAAACGCAGGGTCTTGCGATCAATCAGTTCAGAGAAATCGATATCCACGGCACCGGCGACATGACTACGCATGCCCATCTCTTCATATTCCGGGCGAAAGGAAATTCCGCTACGGGCTTGCTGCAAGGATTCGGTTACCGTTTGTTTGTCCAGTCCCAGGCAGGATACGATGCCCATGCCTGTCACGACAGCTCGTCGCATGTTGTTGTCCCCTAGTTACTTCCTGTTACTTCTTGATTCGTTTCTTGATCGCTGGCTGCTGGTTGATCCGTCAATTCGAAGTGAATACATGATTGCGGGAAATCCGGGCTGCCGTTGATCTACTGCTTGTTGGAAAGCTGGTTTATTCGCCCAGCTTGTCTTCCGGCTTGAACAGGCCAACTTTCAGGCCCTTGGCAGTATAAATGACCTTGCCATCCACCGAAACCTTGCCATCGGCAATCCCCATGATGAGCTTGCGCTCTATCAGGCGCTTGATATTGAGCTCATAGACCACCTTGGTGCTCTCCGGCAGGATCTCACCGGTGAATTTCACCTCGCCGCAGCCCAGGGCCCTGCCTTTACCGGGGTTGCCGCGCCAGCCCAGGAAAAACCCGACCAGCTGCCACATGGCATCCAGGCCCAGGCAGCCGGGCATGACCGGATCGCCCTTGAAGTGGCAGTCAAAAAACCACAGGTCAGGCTTGATGTCGAGCTCGGCAATGATGTGGCCCTTGCCGTCGGTACCGCCATCAGCGGTAATTTCGATAATCCTGTCGAACATCAACATGTTGTCCGTCGGCAACTTGGCGTTGCCCGGTCCAAACATGTCGCCCATGCCGCAGGCAATCAGTTCGTCTTTTTCGTAGCTGTTCTTGGGGGTAAAAAAGTCTGAAGACATATGGTTTGGCGCTAAGCTGCCGATTTCCTTAACAAAAGGTCGCTATTATAGAGATAACTCAATGGAAACCCTAATGATTTACTCCCATTGCCTATATAATCGCCGTTCTCCGGGTCCCGGGCAGGGGGCGTTGTGCGCCGGTTTTCACGGCTAGCGAATTACCTGCCTGCTGGAGGACTCAAAGCAATTTACAGGGACAGAAAAGGAAGTACGCAGTGACGATGATCAGACCGGTAATCATGGCAGGAGGCGTTGGATCACGTTTGTGGCCCATTTCCCGCAAGCTTTATCCAAAACAGTTCGTCTCCTTTCAGGCCGATACCCTGTCCCTGTTCCAGCAAAGCCTGCAGCGCTTGCAGGGCATGGACAATATTGGTCCCCCCATCGTGGTGTGCAATGAAGAGCACCGCTTCCTGGTGGCAGAGCAGTTGCGTGCGCTGGGCGGAGAAGCGGCAATAGAGCAGGCCACCATTATCCTGGAACCCGAAGGCAGGAATACCGCCCCGGCCGTGGCCCTGGCAGCCCTGGCCGCAGAGAGTGAGGACGATATTCTCCTGGTCCTGGCAGCCGACCACCTCATTACAGATATTCCGGTCTTCCACCAGGTCATTGCCGAAGGTGCTGCCCATGCGGCGGCCGGCAAACTGGCCACGTTCGGCATCGTGCCCGGCCACCCGGAAACCGGTTATGGCTATATTCGCCGCGGCAAGGCCCTGGAAAGCGGTTTTGCCATTGATGCCTTCGTGGAAAAACCCGATGCCGCGACCGCACAGGCCTACCTGGATTCCGGTGACTATTTCTGGAACTCCGGCATGTTCATGTTTACAGCGGGCACCTACCTGCGGGAACTGGAAGCCCATGCCCCTGACATACTCCAGGTGTGCCGCCAATCCTGGGCACAGTGCAGCGAAGACCTTGATTTTAAACGTATTCCCGGGGAGAGTTTTGCCTCCTGTCCAGCCGATTCCATAGATTACGCGGTCATGGAGCACACCAACGAGGGGGTGGTCATTGCCCTGGATGCCGGCTGGAACGACCTGGGCGCCTGGTCCTCCCTGTGGGAGCACAGTGAGGCCGATGCGCAGGGCAATGTCAGCCGTGGTGATGTCATCCTCAATAGCGTCAGTGATTCCTACATCCATGCCGAGTCGCGGCTGGTGTCAGTGATCGGCATGGATAATGCCGTGGTGGTGGAAACTCCGGATGCGGTCCTGGTTTCCGCCAGGGACCGGGTCCAGGACGTGAAACATATTGTCGATGCCATCAAGAACGCCGGCCGCCCGGAGGCCGACAGCCATGTCAGGGTCTACCGGCCCTGGGGCTCCTACGAGACCCTGGTCATGGGTGATCAGTTCCAGGTCAAACGCATTCGCGTCAATCCCGGTGCCTCATTATCGCTCCAGTTGCACCATAAGCGTGCAGAGCACTGGATCGTGGTGCAAGGCAGCGCCCTGGTGACCATTGGTGACAAACAAACCCGCCTGGAAGCCAACCAATCCACCTATGTGCCGATTGAAACCAAGCATCGCCTGGAAAACACCGAAGACCAGGAACTGGTCCTGATCGAGATACAGTGCGGGAGTTACCTGGGGGAGGATGATATTGTGAGGTTTGATGATGTTTATGGAAGGGTGGAGAAATAAAAGCCGATAAAACGATAAAAAGATAAAGCGATAAAACGATAAAGGGTCACCGTTCCAGATAAACTTGAAAATTTCTCTCTTTATCGCTTTATCGGTTTATCCCTTTATCGAAAACTGGAATGATTATTGAATATAGAAATCCAAACCAATAACTGAATAAAAAGCTTATGTCCGAATCCCCAATAAAAAAATGCCTCTTCCCCGCCGCCGGCTACGGCACGCGGTTCCTGCCCACGACCAAATCCATGCCCAAGGAAATGATGCCCATCGTCAACAAGCCCCTCATCCAGTACGGGGTGGAGGAGGCCATGGAGGCCGGCATGAATGGCATGGCGATTATTACCGGGCGAGGCAAGCGGGCGCTGGCGGATCATTTCGACATGAATTACGAGCTGGAGCACCAGATTGCCGGTACGGACAAGGAAGACCTGCTGACCCAGATTCGCGACATTATCGACAACTGCACGTTTTCCTACACCCGCCAGATTGAAATGAAGGGCCTGGGCCATGCCATCCTGACCGGCGAAACCCTGATCGGTAACGAACCCTTTGCGGTTATCCTGGCCGATGACCTGTGCTATTCGCCCGAGCAGGGGGTGTTGTCGCAAATGGTTGAGCTGTACAAGAAGCACCAGTGCAGCATCGTCGCCATCGAGGAAGTCCCTGAAGATGAAACGCACAAGTACGGTGTGATTGCCGGCGAGGAAATCGAGCCCGGCCTGATCAAGATCACCGATATGGTGGAAAAACCGGCGCCGGAAGACGCGCCGACCAATCTGGCCATCATCGGACGCTATATTCTCACGCCGGATATCTTCGATATCATCCGAAAGACCCCTCCCGGACGTAATAACGAAGTACAGATTACTGACGCATTACTGACCCAGGCAACAGAAGGTAAAGGTGTGCTCGGGTACAAGTTCAAGGGACGCCGCTTTGATTGCGGTTCGGTGCCCGGCTTCATGGAAGCCACGAAGTTTTATTTCGACAACGATCTGTACTGACAGATAACCCTGAAGGCGCCGTAGGTCGGCATAGGCTCGCAGAGCCGTATGCCGACGGCTTCGATGGGCTTTTCGATAAAGCGATAAA
>CAZROW010000022.1:7522-10663 GCA_964601805.1 uncultured Enterobacteriaceae bacterium | reverse complement strand
GGCTCGCAGAGCCGTATGCCGACGGCTTCGATGGGCTTTTCGATAAAGCGATAAAACGATAAAGAGGTAGGTCGGATATGGCCGCAAGCCGCCATCCGACATGATGTACAACCTGTAGTAGACGCTACAGAAAAAACAAGGGAGTTCACAACTTGCAGGCAATCACCTGTTTCAAAGCCTACGACGTGCGCGGTCGTATCCCCGATCAACTCAACGAGGATATCGCCTACCGTATAGGCCAGGCCTACGCCGAATTCATCAAGCCCAAGGAAGTGGTGGTTGGCTATGATATTCGCCTGAGCAGCAAATCCCTGTGCGCAGCACTCACGCGCGGGCTCACTGACTCCGGGGTCGATGTGCAGAACATCGGCCAGTGCGGTACCGAGGAAATCTACTTCGCCACTAGTTTCCTGGGTGTCGACGGTGGCATCGTGGTCACCGCCAGCCACAATCCCAAGGATTACAACGGCATCAAGTTTGTGCGCGAAAACTCCAAACCCATCAGTGCCGATACCGGCCTGGAAGATATTCGGAAGCTCGCCGAGAAAAACGAGTTCGACCTGGCGCCGACCAAAGGCAGCAACACCCAGGTGGATGTGAAAAAGGATTACATCAAGCACCTGTTGTCCTATATTGATGTGGACAAACTGAAGCCGCTGAAAGTGTTGAGTAATCCCGGCAATGGCGGCGCCGGCCCGATCATCGACCTGCTTGAGCCGCACCTGCCGTTTGAATTCGTACGCATGTTTCACGAACCCGATGGTAATTTTCCCAACGGCATTCCCAACCCGCTGTTGCCGGAGAATCGCCAGCCCACGGTGGACAAGCTGCTGGAAACCGGTGCCGATGTGGCCATTGCCTGGGACGGCGATTTCGACCGCTGTTTCTTCTTTGACGAGAAGGGCGGTTTTATCGAGGGCTACTACATTGTCGGCCTGCTCGCCGAGGCCTTCCTGAAGAAGCAGCCCGGCAGCAAGATCATCCATGACCCGCGCCTGGTCTGGAATACCCAGGCCATTGTAGAGGCCAATGGCGGCAAGACCGTGCAATGCAAATCCGGTCACGCCTTCATCAAGGAAAAAATGCGAGAAGTCGATGCCGCCTATGGTGGTGAGATGAGCGCCCATCATTATTTTCGTGATTTCTATTACTGCGATTCCGGCATGGTGCCCTGGCTGCTGGTGCTGGAGCTGATGAGTGAATCCGGCAAGCCCCTGTCACAACTGGTCGAAGAGTGTATCGCCAATTTTCCAGCCAGTGGCGAAATCAATCGTGAGGTGGAAGACGCCAGGGCGGTCATCGACAAGGTGCTGGCCCATTACAAGGACGATGCCGAAGATATCGATTACACCGACGGTGTCAGTGTCAGTTTCCCCGAGTGGCGTTTCAACCTGCGCATGTCCAACACCGAGCCGGTGATACGGCTCAACGTGGAATCGCGTGGTGATAAACAATTGATGGAAGCGAAAACGGAAGAGTTGTTGGCCCTGATGGAATAACAGGGACAAGGAGCAAAGAACAACAAGGAGCAAGGAACGACACGTTGGGCTTTAGCGAATGCCCAGGGCCTTGTGGTTCGGGATAGCCTTGTAGGTCGGGATAGACGCGAAGCGTCGTTTTCCGACGAGGGAGTTAACCTCACGTGAAGTAGTCTTTGTCGGCAAACGCTTTGCTATGCCGACCTACGAAACTGACTGAATCGGTCATCCATCAGGTCGTGTGTTTCGTAAAACCCTGCGTTTACTAAGCGCCACGCCATGAATTCCCCCGATCACATTGCCCACCGCATTGCCGAAGACCTGTACCAGAAACTGGGTAACGAGGAAGATGCGCGTGCCTGCGAGGATATTCCTGAGTCCGGCTGTCACGTGGTGCCGGGCAACTTTTTTCTCATCCTGGGCAGCCAGTGCCTGACCAAGCTCGGTGATGCCATCGTCAATCCGAAAACGGTTCTGACGTGGGTCGCCGTGATGGCCGGTGCGCCCGGGTTTGTCCTGAGCCTGCTGGTACCGGTGCGCGAATCCGGTTCCATGATGCCGCAGTTATTTATTGGAGGCATGGTGCGTCACCTGCCTGTAAGGAAGTGGGTGTGGGTAGCTGGTAGTGTTGTCCAGGCAGCCACGGTTATCGGGATGGGTCTGGCGGTCTGGTATCAATTTCATGTGGGCATTGCCATCCTGTTGCTGCTCATTGTCTTCAGCCTGGGGCGAGGCCTGTGCTCGGTGGCGTCCAAGGATGTGTTGGGTAAAACCATTCCCAAGGGTAATAGGGGCAAGCTCAATGGCTGGTCGGTATCGCTTGCCGGTGTCATTACCCTGGTCATCGGCGGCGCGCTGGTCAGTTACAACGCATCTGAATTCAGTCACGAAACCCTGGCCAGCCTGCTCCTGTTTGCCGGTTTGTTGTGGTTGCTGGCGGCGCTGGTGTATTCACGGGTCATGGAAGTACCGGGCGAAACTGATGGTGCACTCAATGCCGTGGAAGTCGCCCTGTCTTCATTGCGCCTGTTGCACGAGGATCATGCTTTCAGGTGGTTTGTCATCACCCGGGCCTTGCTGATGTGCTCGGCACTAAGTGCTCCTTTCTTTCTTGCCATGTCACAGGGAGTGCATGGTACTGCGCCGGTGCAACTGGGACTGTTCATGCTGGCAGGCGGACTGGCCTCGTTACTCAGTGCTCCCCTGTGGGGAATGTTTGCCGATCAATCGAGTAAAGCCGTGCTCAACCTGGCGGCTGTCTGCACGGCAATAGTGTGCCTGGTGGTTTACCTGTCAGGTGAATTTGCACCCGCTGTGATCAGCTCTTCCTGGGGACTGCCCCTGGCTTATTTTCTGCTGCAGATTGCGCACAGTGGTGTGAGGGTCGGGCGCAAGACCTATGTCCTGGACCTGGCGTCAGGGAACAAGCGCACTGCCTACGTGTCGGTCGGCAATACCCTGATCGGGATCCTGTTGCTGCTGGCAGGAAGTCTTGGTCTGCTGACACCCGTGCTGGGTGCGCGGGGCATGGTGGGCCTGTTCGGGCTGATGGGGCTTGCCGGCGCGCTCATGTGCCGCAAGCTGAAAGCTGTCTAGTCTCCGCTCAGGGCTGTCTAGTCTCCGCTCAGGGCTGTCTCGTTTTCGTTCAAGGCTTCGGCGTCAG
>CAZROW010000022.1:1552-7422 GCA_964601805.1 uncultured Enterobacteriaceae bacterium | reverse complement strand
GCTGTCTAGTCTCCGCTCAGGGCTGTCTCGTTTTCGTTCAAGGCTTCGGCGTCAGTTTATAGACGGTCATTCGTGAGGCGCCGGAGGTATAAATCGTGCCGTCCGTATCCACTCCAAGGCCATGCGCCCGCGGTGCATAAGCGGTGTCGATCAACGTGCCGTCCATATCAATAATATTGACCTCGCCCTCATTGACGTCACTGACATAGATCCGGTTGTTCACAATCTCGATGCCACCGCGGGAAGGGTAGGACCAGGCTTCCAGGAAACGGCCATCGCTGTCGAACACGTTGATCCTGAAATTTTCGCTGTCGTTGGTAATGATCCTGCCGCGATTATCTACGGCTACGCCATGCACGGCCTGGAATTCGCCGTCGCGGGGGCCCCCAACACCACCAATGATGCGGATGAATTCACCTTCCGGTGTGAAGTGCACAATGCGTGAATTGACATAACCGTCGGACACGTAGATATCGCCATTGTCATGAATGAAAACATGGTTGGGCTGGTTGAAGTGATCAGTGGTGTCGTTGTCACCGGGCTCATCGGGTTCACCCAGTGTCATTAACAGCTCACCTTCAGCGTTGTACTTGCGGATGACATGACGCGCCGAGTCGCTGATCCAGGCGTTGCCGTTATCATCAATAGTGATGCTGTGGGCGCTGCCGATATCTACCGGGCCGCTCCAGGTACGAACGAAATTACCGTCGGTGGTGTAAACATGCACATAGGGCTTGGCGCGCATCAGCACATAGACCTGGCCGCGACCATCAGTAGTCACCCAGGACGTGTTGCCACCCCAGTTGCTGTCGTTGTTGGCCCAGTTCGCATCCCGGATGAAATTCTGCTCGGGGTTCTGGTTGGCGGCGCCTTCCGGCTGGGCAAAGACAGTTGCACTCAGGAAAACGAGGAACACTGACAACAGGGCTGAAATGGCATGTCGAATCATGATGGCTGCCTCATGGAAGGATTCTTTTTTGGAAGAGTATAGGGGGCAGGAGTGACCCTGTACACCGGGGGAAAGGGTTCATATACTGCCTTTCCTGCCGGACGGTTTATGCAGCAGTTATTCAGGGGGATAACACATTGATGAAACGCAAAGCCTTGTTGTTCAGTACCATCCTGGTGCTTGCCGCCTGTTCGGCTGAACAGGAGCAGGCTGCTGACATGCCGGCTGCGCCATCAGAGCCATCAGCGCCATCAATGCCGGCAGTGGCTGAAGTCACCCCGGCGCCGAATATCCTGCTGATCATTTCCGATGACGTGGGTATGGATGTCACCACTGGCATGCAGCCGGGCATGATCGACAGCCTGGTCAACCAGTATGGCCCCGATGGCCTGAATCATCCGGCTTACCAGTCCATAGCCGGCCACCCGGCATCGACACCCAACCTGGATGCCTTTGCCAGGGAAGGCATGCTGTTTCCCAACGTCTGGGCGCACCCGTTCTGCTCACCGACTCGCGCGTCCATGCTGACCGGCCTGTATTCCGCCACCCATGTCTTCACCTATGCCGATCCGCTTTCGCCCCTGCACACCTCCTTTGTCAAAATGCTGAAAGAGCAGGGCGGTTACTCGACTGCCGTATTCGGCAAGTGGCACATGGCCGGGTTGCCGGGCCAGGATGTCAGTTATCCCGGCATGAAACCGAAACAGGCCGGCTTTGATTTGTTCAAGGGCAATATGCACGCGGCGCTGAATACCTTCTGGGATTATGATTACGAGATCCAGGATGACAGCACACCAGCCGACCAGTGGCGCACCGAACCGGCGCCGGAAAGATCGTTACCGGATATTGCACCGACCACCTATGCACCCGTGGTCAAGATTGCCGATACCATTGAATGGATTGAAAATAATGAAGCCACCGACCCCGACAAACCGTGGTTTGCCTGGGTCGCCTTCAACCTGTCCCATGCCACGCGCGCATCCGCACCGACCCAGATGGCGGTGCCCAATCCGGATACGCTCAACGACGTCACCCGCACAGAAATTGAAGCTTGCGGCGCGCAATACGGCACTCAGGATTACGGTAGCTGTTCAGGTGAGACCCAGATGCGCGCCATGACCAACTCCCTAGATACGGTCGTCGGCAAGTTGCTGGATGCCGTGGATGCACTCGACCCGAATACCTACATTATCTATATCGGCGATAACGGCACGCCCATGTACCAGCGTCCCAACCTGGATTTCATTGACAACATGTACATCACTCGCGATGGCCGCGGCAAGGGCACGGCCTATGAAAGCGGGGTTCGCGTGCCCATGATCGTGAAAGGCCCGGGTATCACGCCCAGTGTCAGTGGCGAATTTGCCAGTGCCGCCGATGTCTTTCCCACCTCGTTGTCACTGGCGGGCCTGCAGACACCGGCCACGGTGTCCAACAGTGAAGGCAACGGCACATTGCCGCTGGATGCAGTGTCGCTGACCCCCATCCTGAATCGCGAAGCGGCCTCTGTCAGGGACCCGAATGCCGGCTACCTGCTCACCGAGACCTCGAACCTGATGACCGGCGGCACCCTGCATTTCGGTGCGCGTAATGCCACCCACAAGATTGTCTGTATTGGTGGGGTGAACAGTGAGGCCTGCGAGTTCTACGACATGACACAGGATCCACTGGAAGAATTCCCGTTGGCTATTCCACAAAGCTGCGCCGCCTATGAGAATGGCAGCTGGACACCGGATGACGAGCCCTGGCATTACTGCCGACTGGTGGAAGTGGCAGAAACCAAAACGGCGATGAAATAAATGGTCTTGTAGGCCGGAAGAGGCCCAAAGGGCCGTCATCCGGCAAGGCGACCAAAGGTCGCCCGAAAGGAATTTGGCAAAACCAATAAATTGTGCCGGAGATGGCCTGCGGCCATTTCCGGCCTACGATAATTCAATGAACCAACACGGAAACCAGCAATGAAAAAATACTTCCTGATCTTCACCACTCTTTTCCTTTTTAACTCCGCTGCTTCGGCCCAGGTCAATGTCGACCTGCCTGCCTGCGGCCCCAGCACCCAGTTGCCCGCCGAGGTGTCCAACAATGTCACCCCCGAGTCACGTTGTTTTGAACTTCGCATGTACACCGTGGACCCGGCCCGCGTAAACCAGGGTGATTTCAACGGCGGTATCGATGAGTTGCACCAGCGTTTTCGTGAAGACGAGGCCGCCATGTTTGAACGCCACGGTGCTGATGTCATCGGTGTGTGGCAGGACCTGGAACGTCCCAACACCTTGATCTGGATGCTCGCCTACCGCGACCTGGAACACCGGGCAGAGGTATGGACGAAGTTTGCCAACGACCCTGACTGGACCGCACTGCGTGCCAAGTACAATGTGCCGCTGAACGCCCCGCAGGTGTTTTACATGAGCAACACCGATTACTCCAACCTGAAATAAAATTGACCTATTAAATGAGGTAGGTCGGATAAGGCCAAAGGCCGCTATCCGACACAACACTCCATAAAAGACAAAACAATGCCAGACACCACCTACAAACCCGGCCAGCATTTTCTCCAGATTCCCGGCCCCTCCAACGTCCCCGACCGCGTCCTGCGCGCCATGGCCCAGCCGGTCGTGGACCATCGCGGCCCGGACTTTCCCGAGTTGACCAACCGTGTCATGACCAAGCTGGCGGCGGTGTTCAAGACCGCCTCACCGGTCATCATTTACCCGGCCTCCGGGACCGGCGGCTGGGAATCGGCGCTGCTGAACACCCTGTCACCTGGTGACAAGGTGCTGGCCTTTGAAACCGGTCACTTTGCCACCCTGTGGAAAAACGTGGCAGTCAAACTGGGCCTGGACGTGGACTTCGTACCCGGTGACTGGCGTCATGGCATTGATGTCAACACGGTGCGTGAAAAACTCGAGGCCGACAAAGAGGGCAGCATCAAGGCCGTACTGGCCGTGCACACGGAAACCTCAACAGGCATCAACAGCAAGATTCGCGATATTCGCGAAGCCATCGATGCCGCCGGTCACCAGGCGCTGTTCATGGTCGATGCGGTTTCATCGCTGGCCTGTTCCGACTACCGTCATGACGAATGGAAAGTGGATGTCACCGTCAGCGCCTCGCAAAAGGGCCTGATGCTGCCACCGGGATTGTGTTTCAACGCCATCAGTGAAAAAGCCATTGACGCCTCGGCCGACTCCAAAGCCTTGCACTCCTACTGGCGCTGGGAAGAAATGCTCACCAATAATGCGCGCGGCTATTTTCCCTACACGCCCGGCACCAACCTGCTGTATGGCCTGGATGAGGCCCTGACCATGGTCGACGAAGAAGGCCTGGAAAATGTCCTGGCCCGCCATGCCCGCCTGGCGCAGGCCACCCGCGTTGCCGTGGACGCTTGGGGCCTGGAGAACCTGTGCCTGAATGACGATGAATACTCCAACTCCACCACCGCCGTGCTCATGCCCGAAGGCCATGACGCCGACGCGCTTCGCCTGGCCATCCTGGACAAGTTCAACATGTCGCTGGGCATGGGCCTGGGCAAGGTCAAAGGCAAAGTGTTCCGCATCGGCCACATCGGCGACTTCAATGACCTGATGCTGGCCGGCACTCTCAGTGGGGTGGAAATGGGGCTGGATATTGCCGGCGTACCTTTCAGGAAGGGTGGGGTACAGGCGGCGCTGGAGTTTCTTGCCAAGTGAATCGATAAAGCGATAAAGGTGTAGGTCGGCATAGGCGTCAGCCGTTTGCCGACGAAAGAATTCTCGATGTAGGCCGGAAGAGCCCGAAGGGCGTCATCCGGCATGGCGACCCAAGGTCGCCTGATAAACCAAAACAAAACATCAACACGAGGGGGATAACATGAATAAAAGAATCACACTGAGCATCCTGACGGTATGCATGGCAGCGTCCGCATCCGCCCAACAACCATCATCCGCTTTCGACCGCGGTTCCAGTCTGCAAGCCTGGCAGGATGACCGCTTCGAGGATGTCATTGCACAGTGTAGCCAGTCACCTGCCTCCTTTCGCATCGGCGGAGGCGCCCAGGATGCCATGACACCGCCATTTCCCACGTTGCCGTTTTCCACGGCCATTCCCGGTGTCATCGAACACGGCCAGACCTGGACCATCGTCTGGCGCTGGCAGGGCAACAATGCTGACGGCCCCATCACTACCGAAGACGGCGATATCATCTTCGCCAACAACGATGCCGGTAACGTCATGCAACTGGATCCGGACACCGGCCTGGCTGAAATCCTCCATGATGATCTCAATACCGCCGGCGCGGTTTCGCGTAACAAGAACGGTGAACTGTATGTCGCCACCCGCGGTATCGGCACCGGCATCATCCAGCTGGAACCCGAGCGCCGGGTCCTGGCTGACAGCATCAATGGCGAGCCGCTGGAATGTGCCGGTGGGGTGATGAACGATCTCACCGCGGCGGCAAGCGGGAACATCTATTTTTCAGTCTCCGGCAGCGGTGTCTACCGTGCCGATCCCGAGGGCAATGTCACTAAATATGGTGAAGTGCCCGCCGCCAACGGCATCATTCTAAATCGCGATGAAACCGTGTTGTATGCCACCAACGGCGCCGAGGTGGTGGCCTTTGACGTGGAAGCAGACGGCTCACTGGCCAACCAGCGCACCTTCGGCATGTTGCAGGGCGGCACCGGCGGTGACGGCGCCGCCATCGATGACGAGGGCCGGTTGTATGTGGCCACCGGTCGCTCTGCCGATGTCTTCGATACCGACGGCACTTTCCTGGGCTCCATTCCCGGCCCGGAGGGCATGCATGGCGTCTTCTTTGGCGGGGAGGACAAGAAAACCCTGTTCGGCATCGTCTTCTACGGCGCCTGGGGCACCCAGGCCGCCCGCAACGGCATCGTCGGCATCCCGGTACTCACCCCGGGCTACACCGGCCGCGCCAAATAAT
>CAZROW010000022.1:0-1452 GCA_964601805.1 uncultured Enterobacteriaceae bacterium | reverse complement strand
TTTGGACCCCACCACAGCCGTCAACACCAGCGCCGCCATTTCCCTCTCCGGTTTCGCGGTGGTCATCTTCCTGCTGCTCTTTCTGATCGCACGCTGGAAATGGCACGTCTTCTTCGCCCTGTTATTACCCATCATGCTCTTCGGCATCCTGCCCGGGGTCCAGCAGAACAATTTTATCGACGCCTTTGAATCCGGATTCGGCAATACCCTGGGCGGCATCGGCGTGGTTATCGTGCTGGGTTCCATCATCGCCGAGGCGTTGAAACACACCGGCGCCATCCAGGTCATCACCAAATCCATGGTCAACCTGGTGGGCAAATCCCGTATGCCGCTGGCGCTGACCCTGACCGGGTTCATTATCGGTATCGCCATTTTCTCCGATGTCGCCTTTGTCATTCTCAATCCACTGGTGCATTCCTCGGCCCGCGCCATGGGCGTGACTATTGCCGTGATGTCCACCGGCCTGGTGGGTGCATTGCAACTCACCCACGCCATTGTGCCGCCCACACCGGGACCATTAGCGGCCGCCGCACTGGTGGAGGCGGATATTGGCAAGACCATCATCGCCGGCAGCGTTGCGTGCCTGGCCGGCTCACTGGCATGCTGGGCCTGGGGTGTGTATTTCGCCGGGCCGCGTATCAAGACCGAGGCGTCCGATGAATTTGAAGACACGGCCTTCAACGATGAAGACCTCAGCCACCTGCCCAGCCCATTGAGTTCCTACATGCCCATCGTCATTCCCATCGTCCTGATCGGCATGCAGAGCGTGGTGAACCTGACCATGGCAGAGGGTACCTTGATCAGAACCATCTTCAGTTACCTGGGCTGGCCGGTGGTGGCCCTGAGCATTGGTGTGTGGCTTGCCTACCGCAATATCGCCAGCAAGGACGACCTGGAAAAGGCCAAGGACAAGTGGGTCGAAGACGGCCTGCGCACCTCCGCCATGATCCTGGTGGTCACCGGCCTGGGTGGAAGCCTGAGTGCTATCCTGCGCGGCACCCCGGCAGTGGATTACATCGCCACGCTGTTTGCCGACTACGGCCTGCCTGCCATCCTGCTGCCTTTTGCGCTCGGCATTATCGGCAACATGATTACCGGCTCTACCACGGTAGGGGTGATTACAGCGGCTTCGCTAAGCGCGCCCATGCTGGGCACACTGGGCCTGAGCCCGGAAGCCGCCATGCTGTCGGGTGCCAGTGGCTCGGTCATTATCAAGTACGTGAATTCATCCTACTTCTGGATCTGCACCTCATTAACCCGGTTGTCTGTCGCCGACGCCGTGTTCAGTTACGGCGGGGCAACCCTGGTGGGTGGCCTGGTGTCGTTCGCGGTGGTATGCACGATGTGGATCAGCGGCCTGATCTGAAACCCCTAATGCGCGGCAACGCGTAGGCCGGAAATGGCCCAAAGGGCCATCTCCGGCATGAAAGTTCATTGCATATTGTGATTGCC
>CAZROW010000021.1:2721-43159 GCA_964601805.1 uncultured Enterobacteriaceae bacterium | reverse complement strand
TAATCATGCCAGACGCTTAGGCCTTGCCTCTTGTCTCTTGCCTCTTGCCGCACTGACCTTCAGTGCGGCTGCCCATGCCCAGGACGCTGACAATCCCTGGCGGCCGAAACTGGCCTCCCTGTCGGCTGCTGATGCCTGCGCAGCCCTCAACGGTTTGTCTGTGCCGGCTTCTGCCATTGGCCTGGAAACCACCGGGGCGACCATATTTGCTACCGAGTTCATGCGTGCCAATGCGCGAGACAACCAGAACGGGGAGTTCTGCAAGGTCATGGGCAATATCCACCCGGTGACCTACAACGCACCGGATATCGAATTCCAGGTGAACCTGCCCAGCAACTGGAACGGCAAGTCCCTGCAACTGGGCGGCGGTGGTTTTAATGGCAGGGTGGTCACCGGCCTGGGCCGTTATGCCAAGCAGCCTTCTTCCGAACCCACGCCGCTGGCACGCGGTTATGTCACGCTGGGCAGCGACTCGGGTCACAAGTCGCGCCTGCCGGGTTTTGACGGCAGCTTCTTTCTCTACGAGGAAGCGCTGCGCAACTACGGCCATGAACAGATCAAGAAAACCCATGACGTGGCCATGCACCTGGTGCAGGCCCGTTACGGTACGGCGTCGCAGTACAACTATTTCATTGGCGGCTCTCAGGGTGGTCATGAGGCATTTGATGCCATCCAGCGCTACCCGGATGACTACCATGGCGCGGTGGCCGGCTATCCCGCCCATAACGTGGTGATGCTGCACCTTTCCGCCAATAAATATGCCCGGGCCCTGTTGGCCAATGACGGTGACAGCTGGATCAGCCCGGCCAAGATCACCAATTTTGTCGATGCGATCTATGCGGTCTGTGATGATCTCGACCGCGCCGAGGACGGCATCATCAGTAATGTCAGTGCCTGCCTGGAAGAAACACAGGATTTCCGCAAGCTGGATTCCAGCAACCCGGTTCGCTGTGACAATGGTGCCGATACCAGCGATCGCTGCCTGTCCGATGCGCAGATCGAAGCGTTGAACGTCTTTGATGAGGAATACGACCTGGGCTTCAGTGTCTTTGCCGATGATGAGCTGACCTCCATCTTTCCCAAGTGGACGCCCTTTGAAGGTTCCACATTCTTTGATGGTGGCGGTCCCAACCTGGGTGCCGAGGGTCCGACCCAGGCACTGCAGTATGGTCCCGGTGATGCCACGCCGCGCTATGCCATTGCCCAGGACCTGACCCTGGATACCATGAACGAGTTTGATCCGGCGCAGTATGCCGGCCGCATTGGCGAACTGGTGGAACTGATCAGTGCCAACAGCGTCAATCTTGATCGCTTTCGCGACAACGGCGGCAAGCTCATCTATTTTCACGGCCGTGTTGATGACTACATTCCCGTGTACAGCTCCATCCAGTACTGGGAGCGTTTGCAGAACCGTTACGATGAGGGGCTCGGCGACTTCGTGAAGTTTTACACCATTCCCGGCATGGGCCATGTGACCGGTGTGTTCAATGCCCGCCTCTCGAGCCTGGATGCCCTGGAAGACTGGGTGGAAAACGGCCAGGCACCGGGGACGCTGCAAGCTATTGATGAAAATGCTGACACCGCCGGACGCACACGTCCGGTGTGTCATTACCCGGCATGGCCGCGTTATAACGGGCGTGGGGATATCAACAGTGCGGACAGTTTTACCTGTGTTGAGCGGTGACGATTACACAGCATTTTTAGACAACGCCGATTTAGGGTGAATTGATTTGCCGGAGATGGCCTTTGGGCCATTTCCGGCCTACGGTACAAAATAATGGAACAAGGGTAGGCACTTATCACTTCCATCCAGGGCAATAGCGAAACCAAAGCAGGTATTTCGACTTACATTGCCCTGGGTGCACTGGTGATTGCCGGTGAAGCCATTTTCCTGCTGCCCTTTGTCCTGTCCCGTATATTCCGTCCTACCTTTCTTGATGTTTTTGGCATCACCAACCTGCAACTGGGTACCGCCTTTTCTCTCTACGGCATTGTGGCCATGGTGTCCTACTTTGCCGGTGGTCCGCTGGCTGACCGGTTTTCTGCACGCAATCTCATAGTGTCAGCCCTGCTGGCCACGTCGCTGGGCGGCATCCTCATGGCCACGATTCCCGCCATCGGTGTGCTGACCGCGCTCTATGCTTTCTGGGGTCTGACCACGATCTTCCTGTTCTGGGGGGCACTGATCAAAACCACCCGGGAGCTGGGCAGCATTCACCAGGGCAGGACCTTTGGCCTGCTGGATGGCGGCCGAGGTCTGTTTGCTGCGGTGATATCCTCGCTTTCCGTACTGGTGTTTGCCGCCATGTTGCCGGCCCAGGTGGAAACGGCTACTTTCGATGAGCGTAGCGTTGCTCTCGGAAGAATCATCCAGGGCTTTGCCGGTATGAACGTGTTTTCTGCTTTGCTGGTCTGGTTGTTTGTGCCGCCGACTCCAAAAGCTGACACGATTGCCGATGGCGGCATCAGCCTGGACGGTTTAAAACAGGTCATGGTCATGAAAACGGTCTGGTGCCATGCGGTCATCGTGCTGTGTGCCTACGTGGCCTACAAAAGCACGGATGATTTCTCCCTGTATGCACGCGATGCCTTTGGCTATAACGAAGTGGAGGCGGCGCAGATTGGCACGATCTCATTCTGGATGCGGCCGCTTGCGGCTGTCTGTGCAGGACTGCTGGCTGACCGGTTCAACGGACCAGTCATGCTGGTGGCAAGCTTTGCCCTCGTGATGGCGGGTAGTATGGTGATTGCAACGGGCATGATTATTCCCGGCTTGCCACTGCTCCTGGTCCTGGTCATTGCCACGACCAGTGCCGGTATCTACGCGCTGCACGGGCTGTATTTTGCCATCTTCGGTGATGCCGGTGTGCCGGCACTGTGGACCGGCAGCGCCGTCGGTGTAGTGTCCTTTATCGGTTTTACCCCGGATATCTTCATGGGCCCGTTGATGGGTTACCTGATTGACAATAATCCCGGTGCAGCCGGTCACCAGTATGTGTTTGGCGTAGTTTGGGGATTTGCCCTGGCCGGGCTGGTCACGACATTGCTCTTTCGCCTGGCGAGTAGGGTGTAGGCCGGAAATGGTCACAGGCCATCTCCGGCAAGCTCACGGTTGTTTTTCTTTAACCATACCAACGAGGTAACAAACCATGAAAGCCATCTGGAATGGAACCGTAATTGCCGAAAGCGATGACACGGTCATCGTTGAAAACAATCATTATTTTCCGAAAAGCGCACTGAAGTCCGAGCTCTTTTCGCCCACTGATACCACGACCTTTTGTCCCTGGAAGGGGCATGCCAGCTACTTTACTGTCACCGTGGACGGGCAGAGCAACGAGGATGCCGCCTGGAGTTACCTGGAGCCCTACGAGGCTGCCAGCCAGATCAGGGATCATGTGGCCTTCTGGAAAGGCGTGGAAGTGGTTGCCTGAGAACTCATCCGGGTACTGATGAGTAAAGCGGACTAGAGCCGCTTGAGTGCGGCGGCAATCTGCAATCGCGCCAGGTCGATGAATTGTGACTCGCGATTGAGTATCGACAGTTCGGTGCACGCCAGTACCGGGTTGTCATAACGGGACAATATCTTGTCCATATCCTTTTTTGCCCCCTTTGAAAAACCCTCTTCAAAAACCTGCAGGCGGAGTGCATCCAGCGCGCTGATGTCATCTGTTTCCGGGAATTTCACGGTGATTCCCCGGCTCTCGAAAAACCCGGCAAGCTGGTCCGATTGCATGGTATGGCGTGTGCCGACCAGCGTGATCTCCTCAATTTCCTGCGCTTTCAAGTGAGTAATACCGCAGTCTATCGGGTTGATGATCCTGTGCAGTGTCTGCTCATCCAGCTCTATTCGGGCCACGGCGGCGTGCAGGGTGATATTGGGAATCAGGTAAACTGGTGCACCCGTTTCTTCCATGTGTCTCAGCAGACAGCCCACCAGGGGAGTCAGTGCTTTGTACTTGTCCGGCAAGTTGGCGTTGATACGCTCGAAATCCGTTTCCAGCAGGAGCAGGGGGAGGTCCGCCGATTCTGATATTTGACTCTGCCGCTCCAGTTCGCCCTGGTAAAAATCAGTGGCACGGGCGCCCAGTATCGGCATGACGATGTGATTGTTGTGTTTGTTCAATGTGTTTAAAAGCTTGTAGATGCAGTTCTTATAGAGGTTGTTTTTAACGTCGTTTCAGGATGTAGTTGGCAAAGTAGCCTTTGGAATCGGTGATACGATTGCCCAGCATGAAATCGGTGCCGGCAATGATCTTCTTCAGGGTAGGTTCGTCATACTTGCGTGAAATTTCCGTATGGATTTTTTCTCCGGCACTGAAACTGAATTCCCTGCCCAGGCTCTTGATCAATACTGACTGGTCTACCGTAGAGACAAGGTAACTGTAGGCAATGCCTTCCTCCTCGTCATACTCGGGGCAGTGCTGGAAATTCTCCAGGACGAAATTTGCGCCCAGTTCGCGGTTGATACGTGCCAGCAGATTGAGATTGAAACTGGCGGTAATACCGGCAGCATCATTGTAGGCGGGCAGCACTATATCACGGGATTTTTTCAGGTCAACGCCCAGGAGCAGCAAATCATCCGGTTTGAAGTTGGCCCCGAGCTGGTAGATAAACTCCGCCGCCTCGCTATCGTCCAGGTTGCCTATGTTGGAGCCCAGGAACATGACAATGATCTTGTGTGGCGTGTCCTTCATGGCGGCCAGGGCGTCAAAATACAGGGCCTGTGTTGTTTTGGTATCAAGTTCCGGGATTTCCGCCTTCAGGCTGTCTTCCAGTTGGTCCAGGATGTTCTGGGAAATATCTACCGGTTGATAGGTAAACTGATAGCCTTTTTTCTGCAGTTGCTTGAGCAGCTTCTTGGATTTCTTGCCATCGCCCGCCCCCAGTTCAATGATTTCAAAATAGCTGTCGGTATCCACATCGAGTGCGGCGATCAAATCCGCCGTGCGCTTTTTGAAAATCTCGTCTTCGGCGTCGGTCACATAATATTCCGGCATGGCCATGATCTGCTGGAACAGCTCGTCACCGCGGGCATCGTAGAAATATTGTGACGGCAATGATTTTTGCGGCGCGCTCAGGCCTTCTTCAACATCCTGTTTGAACTGTTCAATCATGAGGGCTCATTTTTTATGCGGCCAGCCTGATCCCTGAGAACTGCCATTGCAGGTGGGGATGGAAAAAGTTGCGGTAGGTTTTGCGGCTGTGATTTTCAGGTGTCGCTACCGAGGCACCACGTAACACCATCTGGTTGATCATGAATTTGCCGTTGTATTCACCAACCGCATCCTTACTGATGGTAAAGCCCGGATAGGGCAGGTAGGCGGAATTTGTCCACTCCCAGCGTTTGCCCCAGTCCAGTTGGTCACTGGCCGCCTCCCATTCAAACTCCGTGGGCAGGCGCCTGCCTTTCCAGCTTGCAAAGGCATTGGCCTCGTAATAGGAAACATGGCTCAACAGGGCATCGGGGTTGACCGGCTCAAGACCCGCCAGGGTGTAGTAATGCCAGCGGCCATCTATTTTCTGCCAGTACAGTGGTGCGTTGATGTCATTGTCCTTCAGGTAATGCCAGCCATCGTCGAGCCAGTAATGAAAGGTGTCATAACCGCCAGCATCCATGAACTCGATGTACTCACCGTTGGTCACCAGCGCCTTGTCGATACTGTAGGCATTGAGGTAGACCTTGTGTACCTGGGTCTCATTGTCGAAATGAAAACTGTCACCCTGGTGGCCTATCTTGTACAGTCCTTCATCCATATTGACAGTGCCGTGTGAGGTATTGGTGTCATTGACGAGGTTGGTGCCCTGCCCATAGGGCGGGTACAAGGGGTTACGGCCAAGGGCATATTTCAGATCAGTCAGGAACAGTTCCTGGTGCTGTTGCTCGTGATTGATGCCGAGGGTAGCCAGTGATAGCGCTTCAACGGGAGGATCGTTTTCCAGCAGGGTGAGCATGTGCTCATTGATGTATTGCCGGTAGGCCAGCACCTTGTCCACGCGCGGCACGCTGATGTCCCCGCGTGCACCCCGGGCCAGGCGTTCACCGACATGGTTGTAGTAACTGTTGAACAGGAAGCCGAACTGCGGATCGAATTCGCGATAGGTATCGGCGTATTTCTTGAGGATCATTTCCTCGAAGAACCAGGTGGTGTGCGCCAGGTGCCATTTCGGCGGGCTGGCGTAATCGATGACCTGCGTGTTGTAGTCTTCAACGGATAGCGGAGAACAGAGGGACTCGCTGAACTGCCGGGTCTGTTGGAATTGTGCGGCTAGCGACATGGCGGGCTATGGTATCAAGGTGGGGAGGTTATCACTAGTTTGCGATGCCCGGCGGAGCCGGGAGGAGCAAGGGACAAGGAGCAAGGAGCAAGGGACAAGGTACAAGGTACAAGGAACGACACGTTGGGTTTTAACGAATTTTCATGGTGTTGTAGGTCGGGATAGGCGCGAAGCGCCGTTTCCCGACGTTGAACCTCCATCAATTAGCGCGGGTAAAATGTCGGCAAACGCCCCTTTGGGGCTATGCCGACCTCGACTCTTGCTCCTACCGTTGCGGCATCAACTCCATCATGGCGCGTACCGTGGAATCCACACCCATGCGCACAGCAGGTTCCGGTTCAATCTTGAACAGGGGTGAATGATGTCCCGCGACTGCCGGACCACCGTTGGCGGCGGCCTCAAGTGCCTCGGCGGAGGTGCCGCCCACTTCCCAGTAGGCGCTGGGAATGGTGGGGTCGGTAGTCAGGTAAGGGAAATCCTCGGCGCCCATACCATCCGGTAATTGGCGAATAAGCACATCCGCACTGATGCGTTCACGCCAAAGGTTGTTCAGGCGCGATGCTACTGCCTGGTCATTCATCAGGGGAGGGACGTTCTCTTCTTCCCTGACAATTACTTCCGGCAGCATTTCTTCCGGCAGGCCGGCGACACGACCCATGTTGACGGCGATACGCTGTATGCCATTGAGCAATTTCTCCCGGGTTTCCGGATTGGTGTTGCGTACGGTCAGTTGCAGTACCGCTTCATCTGAGATGATGTTGTGCTTGGTGCCGGAATGGAAAGCGCCCACAGTCACCACGCCCGGTTCATGGGGAGCCAGTTCGCGCGATACCAGGGTTTGCAGGGCGAGAACTATTTGTGCCCCCAGTACCACGGGATCCTTGGTGCCATGGGGATAGGCGCCGTGTCCGCCGACTCCATGGACGATGATGTCGACCATGTCGGCGCCGGCGTAAGGGCTCGCATCTTCAAGCAGATTCAGGGTCCAGGTCGGGTTACCGGCACTGACATGGAAACCGAGGACGTAGTCCGGTTGGCCGAAGCGCTCCCAGATATTATCTGTACGCATGGCCATGGCACCGCCACCGAGCTCCTCTGCAGGTTGCACGATGAGCATGGCAGTACCTGACCAGCTGTCGCGGCGTTTTGCCAGTTGCCGTGCTGAACCTACCAGCGAGGTGATGTGCACATCATGGCCGCAGGCATGCATGACAAATTCTTCCTGGCCCGTGGTGGGGTTCATCTGCCTGGCGGTGGAGGAGTAAGGCAGTCCGGAATTTTCCTGTACCGGTAAGCCGTCCATATCGGCGCGCATGGCCACCATCGGGCCGGGTCCGTTTTCCATGATGGCGACCAGGCCGGTGCGGCCAACATTTTCTGTGACTTCAAATCCGGCAGCGCGCAGTTCTTCGGCCATGCGGGCCGCGGTCTTCACTTCCTGGAAGGACAGTTCGGGATTTTCATGAAAGTGAACAAAGAGGTCTGCCAGGTAGTTGTTGTAGTCGGCAGCAATGTCGTCGGTGATTTCATCGGCCATGGCGGTTGTGGACAGCACCAGGGCCAGGGCAGAAATAGAGAGCAGGCGGTTTGTGTTGGTTTTCATGGCATGGTTCTCCGGTTCAGGAACACCCGATATTACCAGAAGCCATGAAAAGTCGTAGTCGTAGGTCGGCATAGGCCCGAAGGGCCGTTTGCCGACACATCATTCCAAACGTCGGCAAACGGACTTTGCCCTATGCCGACCTACGTTGTTTCAGATTCTCCGATGCCACAAAAAAGCCCGGCAATGCCGGGCTTTTTCAGATCAGAGCGACACGATCAATTGCGGATTTCTTCCGGCGGCAGGGTCTGGCCGTTTTCATCCAGCATGTGGCGGTTGTTCTGGGCGCAAATGTATTCGATCTGCTCCCAGGTACGATCGCGGCGGTAGGTGTGGGTCATGTGCCATGGCTGTGCCAGGACCTTGGGATCCTCGAAGGTGTAATCCAGGTGCAGGATATCGGGGTCATCCGGATCCAGGTATATGCGCTCGGTGGTCGTCAGCATGTCGCTGTTGGCGATGCCGGCGCGACCCAGGCGCTGGCCTGGCTGGGTGCCGATGGTGGTGACCACCAGGGTGTCACCTTCCCAGTGACCGCGCGAATAACCGAAGTAGTTTGGGTCCAGTTCGTCACGATCCGGCATCGGGCGGCCATCGGTGAAGATGCGACGCACCTGCATCAGGGCTTCCTGGATGACCGTGATCTTGCCTGGTGTAAACAGGAACTCGATGCTGTAGGGGAAGTTCATGATGTAGGGAAAACCGTCTGGCTCGCAGTTGTTGTTGGTTTCCGGGACTTCGTAATTGCCCTGGGCCAACAGGGCCTCGTGCATTTCCCAGGTTTCCTTGGCTTCACCGATCAGGACGGGTTCGTCACCGCCAACCTGTCCGAAAGCTGGAAACCACAGACCGCGCCAGTCAGGCAGGTCATCCAGTGGTGCGTAGGAGGCATCCGGGGAATTGGCGGGGTAAACCACGCCGTCCTGGGCCTGGGCGGCTGTCGCTGTCAGCAGGCCGGTGGTCATTAATGTGCAGAGTAAAGTCTTGTAAGTCATGATGCTGTTCCGGTCGATTTATTCTGGTGGTGTGTTTTTGATCCGGCCGGGATCAGTTGCGTTCCTGGCAGATGCGCTGGGCGGCGCCGACGTCACAATAGTAAGTGCCGTCATCCAGCTGTACCCAGAAGAAGCGCCCACCCGGGCTGCCATCGGCATAGGGGCTGACGGAAAACGTGACATGATCGCCTACCTTGACCAGGTCCCGTGACATGCCGCGACGGGTCAGGTGTACCACGCTGGTGAATTCCACGCCCCACGTGACGGCGGTGCCATCATCCTGGGGTACATCGACCATGATCCAGACATGCGGATTGGTCCACTGGACTTCACTGACGACGCCGGTGACTTCCACTTTCGTGGTCTGGTCAAACATGGCGAAAGAATGGTGGGCCAGTGCGACGGCAGAAACGGTAGCAGACAGGGCGGCACCGGCAACAAGAGCAATAAGTTTTTTCATAATGGTTTTCCCCAGAGTTTTCCGAATTATTAACAATCAGTCTCTATTTACAACTATTCGGAAATGTAGCCGAGCAGAATAGCATGAAGGCGGTTGCCTGCAAATCGCAAAAATAGCAACAAATGGGGAAAGGGGTCTGGTATCTTTTCGTCCTGCCAAACGTATTGCCGGGTGATCCGGAACAGGGGAAAACATGAGAAAGTCCTTACACCTGCCAGGTATCTTGCTTGCCATTGTTGCCATTTTTTTGATGGGTGCCGTCCAGGCCCAGGATGGTGCTGAAATTTACACGACCCGCTGTGCGGCCTGCCATGAAGCGCCAGCTAACGAAGCGGTGCGGGCGCCGGCGCGCCAGTTACTGGAAGAGCTGGAGCCGGTGGCCATTTACCGGGCCCTGACCCAGGGCGTGATGCGAATCCAGGCAGCCGGTCTCAGTAATGCCCAGCTGCAAACCGTGGCCGAAGAAATTACGGGCAGCCCCATGGCCGATTTTGGCCTGGTCATGAACACCAACCAGTGTGAAGCCAATCCGCCCATGGGCAACCCGGCACTGGCGCCGTCCTGGAATGGCTGGGGCAGTGATCATCGCAATGCCCGAGCCGCTATCGATGCGGGAATCACTGCCGATAATATCGACAGGCTGCGCCTGAAGTGGGTGTTCGGCCTGCCGGGTGAGGACCAGCCACGGGCACAGCCGGCGGTCGTCTCGGGGCGCTTGTTTGTGGGTAACAAGGCCGGTGCGGTGTATTCCCTGGATGCGAAAACCGGTTGTTCGTTCTGGACCTACCTGCCCCGGACCGGTGTGCGCAGTGCCCTGACGGTCGGGCCTGTCCTGCTACCCGGCGGGGGTGATGGCTATGCCGTGTATTTCCAGGACCTGCGCGGCAATGTCTATGCGGTGAATGCCCACAATGGTGAAGAGCTGTGGGTAACCAATGTCGAGGATCATCCCGGTGTTCGGGGTACCGGTTCCGTGACCCTGTATGACGGCTACCTGTATGTGCCCACGGCCGGCGTGGTGGAAGAAACCAATTCGTCGGGTCCGCAATATCCCTGTTGTACTTTCCGCGGCAGTATCACCAAGGTCGATGCCATGAGCGGCGAGATAATCTGGAAAACCTACACTATGGATGAGCCGCAGCCGCAGGGCTTGAGTAGCGAGGGCGTGCAGTTATATGGCCCGGCCGGTGCCGGTATCTGGAATGCACCGACCATCGATCCGGTGCGCGGTGTCCTGTATACCGCTACGGGTAATGCCTATGGTGACCCGGCGCCGGACACTTCCGATGCGGTGATCGCCATGGACCTGGAAAGCGGGGACATTGTCTGGGTGAACCAGACTACGGCCAATGATGCCTTTATCAGTGGCTGTTCAAACAACAGTGAGGTCGACAACCCGAACTGTCCGGATGTGGTGGGACCCGATGTGGATTTTTCCGCCTCGCCCATCCTGACAACAACGGATTCCGGCAGGGAGCTGCTGGTTATTCCACAAAAATCGGGCATCGTGCATGCGCTTGATCCGAACAACAACGGTGAAATTGTCTGGCAGTACAAGGCCGGCGAACCCAGTGCCGCAGGCGGCTGGTGGGGTATGTCGGTTGCCGATGGCATGGCCTATGTCGGTGTCAGCGGCTATTCCAATCCGGATTCCGGCGGCATTCATGGCATTGATGTGGCCACGGGAGAAGGAGTCTGGGCAGCACCACCGGCAGACCTGCTGTGTGAGCAGGGCCGTGGCTGCCGGGCGACGCAGTCTGCGGCAGTAACAGCTATCCCGGGTGCCGTATTCTCCGGTTCAGCTGATGGCGGCATGCGTGTCTACAGTGCTGATGACGGCGAGGTCCTGTGGACCTTTGATTCCAATCCGCAATTTGAAACCATCAATGACGTTCCGGCATCTGGCGGCTCCTTCGACGGACCCGGCCCGGTGATCGTGGATGGCATGGTGTATTTCATGTCCGGCAATTGCTGCATTGTGGGCAGACCGGGGAATGCGCTGTTTGCGTTTGAGATTGCGCCGGAATAAGGCCGGAATCAGCAAGTAGGAAAAGTTGTCGGCAAACGGCCCTGCGGGCCTATGCCGACCTACGTGTTCAAAGACTCAGAAATCGCTGCGGCGTTCGTCGCGCAGGCGGCGAATGACATTGTTGACGGCGATGTTGAGTTCAACGTGGTTGAAGACCTCGGCATTTTCGGTCACGCGAAAGCGGCCACCAACAATCATGCCGGGCAGTTTTTCGATACCGTAGTCGCTGGTGCGCAGTCGTGCTTCCTGCACGGCGGCAGTTACTTCCTCTGAATTCCAGGCGGCTTCAAAGGCTGCCTCACTAATGCCGTTGTCCATGAAAAGGGTTTTGATCTGGGCGGGTGTACGCAGCGGATTGTTGTCTTCATGAATCGCGGCGAAGGCTGCCTGGTGAATGGGCAGTTCCGCCTCCACGGCTACCGCCGTGAAATAAATTCGGGCGTGCAGGGCCATGATGTCGTTCCAGACGGCAGGCATCCGCAGCATTTTTACATCACCGCGCACACCCTGGCTGTATTCGGTGGTCAATGGCTCCAGGGTGAAACACTCGGGGCAGCCGTACCAGAAGATTTCCCTGACCTCGATGACATCCTCGTTGGTTGCCGTAGGAACTGGCGATGGCAGGGCCTGGTAATGAACACCCTCAACAGAATCACGGGGCTGTGCCGAAACGGTGCAGGTAAAAAACGCCAGGGCGATAACAACGGGACGAAGTGACATAATAAATTTCTTGTTGCTCATAATGGACAAGGACCAATTCTTTGCCTGCAGCTGTTACCAACAGGGTAATGGGTGAAAGCTGTCTTGATGGCTTCGGGTCGGCAGTAAATGTAGCAGAATACAGCGTGCTGGCAACCTCTGATTCGAGGGCTGTGCTGTGCAACAATCTTGTGATGGCAAGGAGCAATGTTATATAGTGCAAAGGTGCCAAATGCTACTGATTACGGGCCTTTGTGCAGGAATTATGCATCTATGGAGCCTGTTTTTTACGGCACTTTTGCCAGGTAGCAATGGAGCGTATGAAATACCGGAGAAGCGTGTGTCAGCGCCCGGTTTTTCTCCAAGGGGAATTAGGTAAACAATATGAACAACACATTCGGCAGGACGTTTACAACGACGTTACTTGCTGTCTTTATATTCACTTTTTCACTGTCTGGCATGGCCAGCCAGGAACTTGCCCGTTCTGCAGAAAAAGGTCTGGTCGACCAGGTTCACCTGTTATTAAAGCAAGGTATTGATGTCAACAGCCGTCTCAATGACGGCAGTACGGCATTGCACTGGGCAGTGTTACGTGACCAGCACGAAGCAGTGGCGGCCCTGGTAGACGCCGGTGCCGATCCGGTTGCGCTGAATCGCAATGGCATATCCCCTTTATTCCTGGCGGTGCAAAACGGCAGCAAGAAAATCGTCTCCCTGTTGCTCGATGCCGGCGCCGATCCAAACACCCTGTCAGAAAATGGTGAAACCATTCTCATGACAGCTGCCCACACGGGCAAACCCGACGTGGTGGAACTGCTGCTGTCCAACGGAGCCATGGTCGATACCCGTGACCCGGACTTCCAGCAGACGGCGTTAATGATTGCGGTGCGTGAAGGTCATGCCCCCGTGGTCGATCTGTTGATTCGTCACGGCGCAAAAGTGGATGCCCGCACCCGCGTCGGGCAGGAGCCGCCTTACCTGCCGCCGTGCAAGGGTACCGGTTGTGGTTCTGAAGGCGTTGGCATCAACCGCAGTGGTGTGCCTCACCGGGGCGAACGCTACGACAAGAAAGGTGGTATGACGCCACTGTTGTATGCCGCCCGTGACGGCAAACTCGACGCTGCAGAATTGCTTGTGGCCAATGGCGCCGACCTGGAACTGCGTGAAGCCAACCAGATCACACCCCTGTTGATGGCCCTGCTGAACAACCAGCTGGATGTGGCCTACCTGCTGGTGGATGCCGGTGCGCAAATCAATGTTGATGATTTTTACGGACGCAGCCCCCTGTTTGCCGCTGTTGATTACCGCAACCTGGAAATGAACAGCTCCCGTGAGGATGATCCCCAGGACAACTATGTTGATCGTGAGCCCATTCTCGACATGATCAAGTACCTGCTGGACCATGGTGCCGATGTCAACGCCCGGACCAAGGAATGGCCGCCCGAGAAAAAATGGTTGTACTCACTCAATGATGTCTCCTGGGTGGATATGACCGGGCAGACCCCGTTTATCCGGGCTGCTGCCTCCGGTGATGTACCGGCCATGAAGATGCTGCTCGAATACGGTGCCGATCCGGGCATCACTACTTTTGAAGGCACAACAGCCCTGATGGCTGCTGCCGGTGTGAACTGGACGGTCGCACAAACCTACACGGTCTCTGACGAGGCTCTGCTGGAGGCGGTGAAAATGACAATCGACCTTGGTGCCGATGTCAACGCCCGCAACTCCATGGGACTGACCGCGTTACTGGGTGCAGCCAATCGTGGCTCCAACGAGATTATCCGTTACCTGGCTTCCAGGGGGGCGCAACTGGATGCCGAGGATGCCAATGGCCGCACGGCGGTCCGTTGGGCCGAAGGGGTGTTCCTGGCGGCCGTGGGTGCTGAACAAAAACCGGAGACGATTGCTCTTCTCAAGGAGCTGATGGACGAGGCCGGCATAGCTTATGAAAATTGATTTGAATCTGAAAACTGCCAGGCTGGCCCTGGCACTGGGCATACTGGTTCCCGGAATTGCCCAGGCCCAGTCCGATGGCATAGACAACAAGCATGTGCGCATGCTTGATCAATACTGCATGGACTGCCATAACCTGGATGATTTTGCCGGTGGCCTGGCCTTTGATCTCATGGATACCGATAACCTGTTAACGGATGCCGAGTCCTGGGAAAAAGTACTGCTGAAACTCAAGGCCGGCATGATGCCGCCATTGGGCAATGACAGGCCGAATGAGCGCGAGGTTGAGGCTTTCGTCGAAGACCTGGCCCATGGCATCGATACTGCCTGGTCAGAAAAACCGAATACCGGTGCGCCGCTGCTGCATCGCATGAACCGCACCGAATACCAGAATGCCATACGTGACCTGCTGGACTTGCCGATTGATGCGACCAGTCTGTTTCCGGCAGATGCTTCCAGTGAAGGTTTTGAAAATATTGCCAGCGTGCTGAGCGTGTCGCCGGCCCTGATGCAGTCCTATATCTCGGCAGCCAACAAGGTCAGCCGCCTTGCCGTAGGCGACATGACCACCAGCGCCCGGATAGAGACCTACCGTGCCGGAGCACAGAACCAGTCCGACCACCTGGAAGGCAATACCCTGGGTACTCGTGGCGGTGTGAGTTTTGAACATGTCTTTCCGCTGGATGGCGAGTATGAATTCCGTATTTCACGTACCGGTGCCAATGCCGCGTTTTCCCTGGATCCAGTGGGTATCGAGGATCCGGTGGAACTGGTGATTGACGGCGAAAGGGCCCACCTGTTTCCCGTCGGTGCCCGTTCTACCGTCACCCTGAGCCTGCCAGCCGGACCACATACCATTGAAGCGGCATTCGTGAAAACCCAGTCACCGCTGGGTGTCGATGACCTGCACAATGTCTGGTCAAACAGCACCTCCGTGCGTTCGGTGGCAATCAACGGCCCGATGAACCCCACCGGACCGGGTAATACCCCCAGTCGCCAGAAAATCTTTTCCTGCACACCCGCCAGCACAGCTGACGAGTTGCCATGTGCCCGCCAGATTCTGGAAGACCTGGCCTATCGTGCCTATCGACGTCCTGTGAGTGAAAAGTCCATCGAGACCCTGATGAGCTTTTATCGTGACGGCAGGGAACTGCGCGATTTTGATACCGGCATTCAGTATGCACTGGCCCGTATCCTGGTGGACCCGATGTTCGTGTTCCGTTTTGAAGAAGAACCGGAAAACCTGCAGCCAGGTGAAAGCTATACCATTGCGCCTTATGAACTTGCCTCGCGCCTGTCTTTCTTTATCTGGAGCAGTATTCCCGATGATGAATTGCTGGCAGTGGCCGACTCCGGAGAGCTGACCGAGCCCGATGTACTCGAAGCGCAGATCCAGCGCATGTTGCGTGACCCTAAAGCCGAAGCGCTGGTGAAAAACTTTGCCTCGCAGTGGTTGTCTCTGCGACAGCTCAACACGGTTAACCCGGTATCCGATGATTTTGACGGCAGCCTGCGTGAAGCTATGCGCCGGGAAACCGAATTGCTACTCGAGTCGGTGATCCTGGAAGATCGTCCCATCGAGGAGTTGCTCACGGCCGAGTACACCTTTGTCAACGAACGCCTGGCCGAGCATTATGGAATTCCGAATATTCGCGGCAGTCATTACCGCAAGGTGGACCTGGCCGGCAGTGGTCGTCACGGCCTGTTGGGTCATGGCAGTATCCTGACTATTACCTCGGCACCGAACCGGACCTCACCGGTAATACGTGGCGCCTGGATTATGGAAAACCTGCTGGGCACACCACCGCCACCGCCGCCGCCCGGTGTGGAAGTAAACCTGGATGATGCTCCCGAGCCCGGCTCGGCACCCACGACATTGCGCCAGCGCCTGGAACAGCATCGGATCGACCCGACCTGTGCGTCCTGCCATAACATGATGGACCCCATCGGATTTGCCCTGGAAAACTTTGATCACATTGGCAAGTACCGCGAGCAGACCGACGGTCTGCCGGTGAACACCGGGGCGACTTTCTGGGACGGCACTGATTTTGAAGGCCCGGAAGGTTTGTTCAATATCCTGATGGCGCGCAGCGACCTGTTTGTCGAGAATTTCACCGAGAAACTGATGACCTATGCGCTGGGCAGAAAAGTCGAATATTTTGACAAACCCTTCGTGCGCGACGTGGTGGAAGAGGCTTCACGGGAGGATTTCCGGTTTGGCTCCCTGGTCAAGGCCATTGCCCTGAGCCCGGTATTTATCCAGCGTACAAGCAGTGAAGAAAACCTGGAAACCGCCCAGCGCTAGGGCCTGGCGGCAACAGTTTTCAAAAAAGACTATATTTACTATGCTAGGAGCCCTGGCAAAGAGAAACTGAAAGACGAAGCAGGGCTACCAGAAACACCGTAACGACATTTCAGGCAGCACAATAAAAGCGGCCTGATCAGCATCAACAGATGCAGGCCAAACTCAGGAGAGTTGCATGTTTATCAGCAAGAAACATTTGTCCCGGCGCACCCTTTTAAGAGGTGCAGGTACTGCCATTGCCTTACCGCTGCTGGATTCAATGATTCCTGCCAGTACAGCGCTTGCCCAAACGGCGGCCATGCCTAAAGCACCGCGTATGGGCTGCATTTATATTCCCCATGGCGCCACCATGGCTTACTGGACACCGAAAACCACCGGCAAGGATTTTGAATTTACGCCGATCCTGAAGCCGCTGGAAGAATACCGCAGCTACATGAACATTCTCAGCGGCCTGGCCAATACCCCGGTGGGTCCTGAAAAAGGGGAAGATGCCGGCGGTGCCCAGAACCACGAACGTGCCGCAGCGGCTTTTTTGACAGCTGCCCACCCGGTGGCCGGTGACCGTGCCTTTGTTGGCAAATCCTTTGACCAGGTGCTGGCAGATGAACTGGGCCAGGACACACCACTGCCTTCAGTGGAACTGGCTATTGAGCCTTCCAATAACACCTGTGGTGATGTCAATTTCACCTGCTCGTATCGCAGCTCCATTTCCTGGAAGACGCCCAGCCTGGCCCTGCCCATGGAAAACAATCCGCAGATGGTGTTTGAACGCCTGTTTGGTGATGGCACCACTGATGAAGAGCGCAAGGAAAGACGCCGCCAGTCTGCCAGCCTGCTGGACTCCATTCGTGAGGATGTCTCAAGCCTGAGCCTGAAACTGCCCAGTGCCGACCGCTCCCGCCTGGATGACTACCTGCAGGAAGTCCGCGAAATTGAGCGCCGCGTGGCGCTGGTGGATGCCAAGCTTTCTGCTGAATCCCTGGAAGTGCCTGATGCACCCAGCGGTATACCCAATGATTTCGAAAACCATATTGACCTGATGTTTGATCTGCAGGTGCTCGCCTATAAATCCGACATCACGCGTATTTCCACGCTCATGATGGCAGGCGAGGGCAGCAACGTTCGCTTCCCGCGCAGTGGTGTGACAGAAGGCTTCCACAATGCCTCGCACCATTCCAATGAGCAGAAAAACAAGGACCAGTTTGCGGTCATCAACAATTACCACATCTCCGTGCTCAAAGGCTTCTTTGACAAGCTGGCTGCCACTCCGGATGGTGACGGTTCCTTGCTTGATCACTCGCTGATCCTCTATGGCAGCAGCATGAGTGATGCCAACGAGCATAACTTTGATCCGCTGCCGATCCTGCTGATGGGAGGCGCCAACGGCCTGATTGAAGGCGGTCGCCACCTGGAATACGAGGCCCATACACCGCTGGCAAACCTGTATGTCGGGTTGCTGGACAAGCTGGGCATTCATCGTGACAGCTTTGGTAACAGCACCGGCAAACTGGAAGTCTGATAATAAAAACGGGATAACGCCGAAAAGAGGGGTAAGACCATTGATTACTCAACTATTTAACAAAGGACGCCTGTTGCGCGTCCTTTTTTGTTCCAGCTTTTGTGCTTTCGTCATATTACCGGTCTCCGCGGCTGACCAGCCACCCCTGCAGATGGAACAGGTCAGCGGCGATGTCTGGATGATCAGTGGTGGTGGGTACGCCAACATCAGTGTGCTGGCCGGTGAGGGACGTGCCCTGATGGTCGATAGCAAGCGTGCCGACCTGTATGAAGAAATCAGTGCTATGGTCAGGGAAATTTCCGGTGGTGATGCCGAATACCTGATCAATGGTCATGTGCATCCGGATCACACTGACGGTAACGAGAATTTCGGTCTTGCCGGGGCAAAGATCATTGCCCATGAAGAAGTCAGGCGTGTGCTGCTTGCTGGTCAGCGCGGTGGTCCTCCTGCACCTGCTGCGGCGATTCCTGAAGTCCTGATTACTGACGGCGGCAGCCTGGAGCTGCGCTTTGACGGCGAGATTGTAAGGGTTATCCATATGCCCCCGGCCCATTCCCTGGGCAATGTCATGGTGCACTATGTCAACGCCAACGTGCTGCATATGGGCGACCTGTACAGCCCGGAACGTTTCCCGGTGATCGCTGGTGGCACGGTGGAAGGTTTTATCGAAGCCAATATGACAGTCTTCAATATGGCAGATGGTGCCACCCGGTATATTGCCGGCAATGGCGAAGTCACGCGGAAAGCCCAGCATGGCACCTACATTGGCATGGTTACCACGGTACGTGATCGCGTTGCCCGCATGATTGCCGAAGGTATGTCAGAAGAGGAAGTGATTGCGGCAAGACCGGCTGAAGAATTTGAAGGGACTTATGGGGATCCCGGACGTTTCTTGCCAGCACTCTACCGGGAACTCGCTGGCCAGTAGTCTTTCGGTCTGGTTAGAGATATTCAGGCCTGTCCGGTGAAGATACCTTTCAGCGATTGCCGGTTCGAACGGCGCGCTGCTTGTCGATATTCCATTCCCGCTCCTTGATGGATGCACGCTTGTCGTGAGACTGCTTGCCCTTGGCCAGGGCTATCTGGGCTTTTACCAGGTGGTTCTTCCAGTACAGCTTGGTGCATACACAGGTATACCCTTTCTGCTTGATGCCGGTGAAGATCTTCGCCAGTTCCTTTTTGTGCAGTAACAGTTTTCGTGTCCGGGTGGGGTCGGCTATAACGTGTGTACTGGCTGTATCCAGGGGATTGATCTGTGCGCCAAGGAGGTAGGCTTCGCCGTTCTTGATGATGACATGGCAGTCTACCAGCTGCACTTTCTTCAGGCGCAGAGCCTTGACTTCCCAGCCGGTCAGGGCGATGCCTGCTTCTATCCGGTCTTCAAGGAAATAGTCGTGGGTTGCTTTCTTGTTGACGACAATGGTGGAGTCGTCGTGCTTGTTTTTCTTCGATTTAGCCATGGGGCGCAATTATAGGGGTCGCAATGGCAGATGCCTATGTTTCTGGTAAACTCGTTTCCCGTTGTTCACGACATGATAAGAAGCATTGCGGGGGAGCCCATATGTCAGTGTTGCGCGGTCAGTTCAGTTCCAGGATCGGTTTCATCCTCGCTTCAGCAGGCTCGGCAGTGGGTATCGGCAATCTTGTCGGTTTCCCGGTGATGGCCTCCAAGAATGGCGGCGCCGCCTTTCTCCTGATTTATATTTTCTTTATTGCCTTTGTCTGCTTTCCGGTCATGCTGGCAGAAATCTCCATGGGCAGGGCGTCACAGCGCAGCCCGGTGGGCGCTTTCTCCACCCTGTCGGATGGGCGTAAATCGTGGCGCATGGTCGGTGGTCTCGCCATTCTCACGCCCTTCATGATTGCCGTATTCTACGCGGTGATTACCGTATGGATACTCATCTACATGCTGCAGTCGGCAATGGGCAACCTGGCGTTGCTGGCTGATCCGGAGACTTTTGGCGGCATCGTGGGTTCACCTTCCGTGTTTGCCTACCTGGTGGGGCTGTTTGTCGTGCTGTTTTTCATCCTGGCCCATGGTGTCCAGGGGGGAATCGAAAAAGCGGCCCGCATTCTCATGCCGACACTGATCGTCATGCTTCTTTTACTGATCGCTTTTGTGCTGACCCTGGAAAATGCCTCGGCCGGCCTGTCTTTTTACCTGGTACCGGATTTCACCAAGATTGACAGCGGCGTGATCAACTCTGCCCTCAATCACGGGTTTTTCTCACTGTCCCTGGGGATGGGTATCCTGATTACCTACGGCTCCTACCTGAACAAGAAGGAAAAAATGGTCAGTGCCACCCGCCTGGTCGCCATTGCCGACACCGGCGTTGCCTTGCTGGCGGGGCTGCTTGTCATACCCGCTGTATTTGCAGTGGACCCGTCGGTGGATGCCCAGGAGTTGTCGGACAGCAGTATCAGCTTGATGTTCAGTTATCTGCCCAGCGTCTTTTTGTCCCTGCAGGAATTTGTCGGTTATTTCGGTGCCAGCCTGGTGGCATGTCTTTTCTTCATGCTGGTGTTTTTTGCCGCATTGACCTCACTGGTGTCCATTACGGAAATCCCTATAGCCTACATCATGGACGAGCGGGAAAAATCACGCCGTGAAGCGATTACCTGGATTGCCGGACTCATGGTGATTTTTGTCATCATGGCAACCTTGTCATTTGGCATGAGTGATTTCTTTACCGGCTTCCTGCACTACGGTGGTATCGACAAGTCATTTTTTGACCTGATCTATGATGTGTTTTACGAAACCATACTGCCACTGATCGGCTTCACCGTTTGCCTGTTTGTTTGCTACCGCTGGAAGAAGCACAAGATGCATGAAGAAGTGGCACTTGAAGACAGTCATTATGCCGGCGGTCTGCTCGAGAAATACATTGGCATTTCCCTGGGCACTTTCATTCCGGTGATCCTGCTAGCCGTGTTTGCCAATAATGTCTCGCGAATCTACTTCGCTCATAACCTGTTTGGTTTCTGACCTGTGTTCTTAGAAAGTATATTGATGTACGGGACAGGACACTCGTGAGCCGTGTCGACCAAAGTGCACTGCTGCCGTACTCGGCCGCCCAGATGTTTGCCCTGGTCAATGATATCGAAGCCTATCCGGAATTCATGGACGGGTGCCTGGGTGCTGAAATCCTCGACGAACAAGCCGATACCGTGACCGCACGACTGGACCTGGGAAAAGCCGGACTGCGTTACAGTTTTACTACCCGCAATACCCTGAAACCGGGTGAATCCATGAACATGGCCCTGGTGGAAGGTCCCTTCAGGAGTTTTGATGCTACGTGGACATTCGAGCCACTCTCCGAATCAGCCTGCAAGGTCAAGCTCACCATGGATTTTGAATTCTCGGCAGGCCTGGTCGATGCCGTGCTTAAACGCTTGTTTGATGCCACCAGTAAGAACCTGGTAAATGCCGTGTGCAAACGCGCAGAAAAGGTCTATGGCTGACAAGGGGGCAATGCAAAACCCGATCGATATCGAGGTGGCCTTTGCCTTGCCACAGCGGCAAGAGATCAGGGAGCTGGTTGTGGAGCAGGGATGTACTGCCAGTGAAGCAGTAGCCAAATCCGGCATCCTGGAAAAATATGCCTCATTTTTGTCGCCTGACAGTGAGCCGGCCATGGGCATTTTCTCGCGGCCATTAAACGGCGTGGAATTACCTTTGCCGGCTGACTACGTATTGCAGGAAAACGATCGGGTCGAAATATACCGGCCACTGGAAAAGGATCCCAAGCAGGCCAGGCTTGAACGTGCCGCACGGGCGAAAGAAGAAAAAAAGAAGGGGTAAAAGTTGTCAGCCTTACTGGCTGACTGAAGAGACGTCGTTGCTGGTTTCGTCGACGTTACTGAACTGGTCGTTCTCAGGTGTCTGCTCAAAATCACCGGCAAAACGGGTGAGCTGATTGTTCTCGAAAAATACCGTCAGCCGTTCCTGTACGCGTTCACCACCACCTGGCTGGTAGCTGTAGACGTAATCCCAGCGATCCTGGTCGAAGGTGTCCTTGACCAGCGGTGTGCCCAGGATGAAATTGACCTGGCGCTTGGTGAGGCCGGGACGCAGCTGGTCAACCATTTCCTGGGTGATGATATTGCCCTGGGGTATATTGATGCGATACACACCGGGAAAGGCAAAAGAGGTTACACTGCCACAACTGCCAAGGAGCAGGGTGGAAAACAGCGTCAGCATTATTGACAGGTTTTTCAACACTTTTTGCTTTACCAGCTTTTACCAGGTTGGCGGCAGGTTGCGGGAACCAGCCTTTTACATGAATTCGGGAGAGGGCATAATACCTGAAACCGGTGCGGGATGTTAATAGGACAATATCGCCCGTTAAACGGGTGTTAAGCTGCCGCTTCAGGCTGGTGCCTGCACCCTGCCCGAGACCCGAACAGTGTAGCCGGGCAGTACAGAAACAACGAGAGTCAAGAGAGTAGAGAGCTGAGAGAGTCTATGAGTGGAGAGAACCAGGAGTTACGCAAGGCCGGGCTGAAAGTCACGCTGCCACGCGTCAAGATCATGCAGATTCTGGAATCTGCGGAATCCCGGCATATGAGCGCCGAGGACGTGTACAAGGCATTACGTGATGCCGATGAGGATGTGGGGCTGGCAACCGTTTACCGTGTACTCACCCAGTTCGAAACAGCAGGCCTGGTTACGCGACACCATTTTGAAGGCGGGCATTCCGTTTTCGAGATGACCCCGGATGACCACCATGACCACATTGTCTGCACCAAGTGCGGCCGCGTGGAAGAGTTCTATGATGAGATCATCGAAAAGCAGCAACGCCTGGCTGCAGACAGGCTCAACTTCACCATTTCAGACCATTCCCTTTATATTTACGGTCTCTGCGCGGATTGCCAGAAAGAATAAAACAGCCCGAAATTTTGTAGGCCGGAAGAGGTGCGAAGCACCGTCATCCGGCAAGGTGCCCACAGGGCACCCCGAAGATCGGCATACGTGTCGTAGGTCGGGATAGACGCGAAGCGTCGTTTCCCGACTTGGTGATTCACCTCAAGTCAGCAATTCCTTCGCATGCGCTCGCGATTTCTCGGAAACATTTTCTCCGCCCAGCATACGGGCTACTTCCTCGATACGCTCCTTTTGCGACAGCTTGTGTAGCTGCGTTGCCGTGGAATCCTTGCCGGAAGACTTGCTGACATAAAGGTGCTGGTGACCCTGGCTGGCAACCTGCGGCTGGTGTGTCACGCAGAGCACCTGGCCTTTTTCACCGAGCTTTTTCAGCAATTCACCCACGGACTTGGCCACACCACCGCCGATACCCACATCCACTTCGTCAAACACCAGGGTTGGTATGGAAGAGGTCTGGGCGGTAACCACCTGGATGGCCAGGCTGATACGTGACAACTCACCACCGGACGCAATCTTGGCCAGGGGCCTGGGTGGCTGGCCCGGGTTGGTGCTGACCAGGAATTCGATGCCTTCCAGGCCACCGGTACGCGGCGTGTTGTCGCTGAAACGGGTCAACGCCACGCTCAGGCTGGCCGATTCCATGCCCAGCTTGCCCAGCTGGCTGTTGATTTCTTTGGCCAGCTTTTTAGCGCCTTTCTCCCTGGCCTGGCTGAGGGAGCTTGCCGTTTCGGCGTACTGTTTCAGTAGCCGTGCAAGTTCTTCCTCCATGAGCTCGATCTGCACATCAGCTTCACTGAGCCCGGACAGGTCCTCGGACAGTTTCAGAAACAGTTCGGGTAACTCATTGGCGGGCACATGATGCTTGCGCGCCAGTTTGTGGATCAGGCCCAGGCGCTGGTCAATTTCCTCGAGGCGCTGCGGGTCCACTTCAAACTGGTCAATGGCATGTTTCAGGGCGATTGAGGCTTCTTCCACCTGGATGAGGGCGGTATTGAGCAGGCTGCCTGCTTCCTCGGTCTGCTTGCTGGCATAGGGAATATCCTGCAGCAGGGCGATAGCCTTGTTCAGGGCCTGTTCCAGGTTGAACTCATCATTCTCGGCGCACAGGTCCAGGACCTGTTGATTGACAACCGCGGATTCCTCGCCGTGGCTCAGTTTCTTGTGTTCTTCTTCCAGGGCTTCCAGCTCGCCTGCCTCCAGGGCCAGTTCTTCCAGTTCCTTGACCTGGTAGCTGAGCAACTGGTACTGGGCGTTGGATTCCTCCGCGCGACTGCGGATCTGGGCCAGTTCATCGTTGAGACGGCGCCATTTGCCGGCCAGGGACCTGACTTCCTGGGCCTGCTTCTGCAGGCCGCAGTAATCATCGAGCAGGCGCTGGTGCGTGGCGGTTTTCAGCAGGGACTGGTGTTCATGCTGGCTGTGGATGTCGATCAGCATCTCACCCAGGTCACGCAGGTTGTTCAGGGTCGTCGGCTGGCCGTTGATATAGGCCCGCGAGCGCCCGTCGCGGGAGATGACCCGGCGCAGGATGCACTGGTCTTCTTCGCTGTCGAAATCATTGGCTTGCAGCCAGTCATTCACATCGGCTTTTCTGGAGAGGGTAAAGCAGGCCGTTATATCGGCGCGTTCGGCACCGCCCCGGATAACATCGCGGTCGGCACGGTCTCCCAGGGCCAGGCCAAGGGCGTCCAGCATAATGGATTTACCGGCACCGGTTTCCCCGGTGATGACAGTCATGCCGGTTTCCAGCTCGATTTCGAGGCTGTCGACGATGGCGTAATTGTTGATGGTGAGCTGTTGCAGCATGGTTATCATTATAGTGTCTTGTGGCCTTTGGGGCTCCTGGATTTTAGTAAAGATTCGATAATCTTCAGCGAGAATTTTGCCAGGCGAAAAAATATCGGCTTTTACCTTGATAATCAGCCGGTTGTCCCCATTTAGGGCATATTCTGTCGCACGAATTACTGAATTGCCGGAGGAACAAGATGGCGCGTGAAGACGCAGAGAACGAAGTTGCGGAAGACGCAGCACAGCAGGGCAGCGAAGACGAGCGGGCCCAGGCCGGGAATTCCGGGTCCGAACAGCAGTCCGGGACAGCCGGTGACAGCCAGGAATCTGGTGAGTCTCCTGAAGTGGATGCCCTGGTCAAGGAAGCGGTCGAAGCCGCCCTGGCCGAGCAGCGCGATTCCGTGCTGCGGGCACAGGCTGAAGTGCAGAACATGCGCCGACGTTGTGAGCAGGATGTTGAAAAAGCTCACAAGTTTGCCCTGGAACGTTTCAGCACAGAGCTGTTGACGGTAATCGATAACCTGGAGCGTGCGCTGGCTGCCGTTGCTGAAAACGAAGATGCAAACGTCAAACCGCTCAAGGAAGGTGTTGAACTGACCCTCAAGGGTTTCCTGGAAACCTGTGAGAAGTTCAATATCCAGCAAATGGATCCCGAGGGAGAGCCTTTTGATCCCCAGTTGCACCAGGCCATGTCGATGGTGCCGAATCCGGACGTGGAGCCCAATACCGTGGTGACCGTGGTCCAGAAAGGCTACCTGCTCAATGACCGGGTCATCCGTCCGGCCATGGTCATGGTTTCCAAGGCGCCGTAGCAAAGACATTAGTAAGGACAATTTACATAAATAGCGGCCCCCAAGCCTTGAATTATCGAATGCCGGGCCTATATAGATCACATCAACAAGATTCAAGCGCTAGTTAAGCTGGAGATTACGAAATCATGGGCAAAATTATCGGAATAGACCTGGGTACCACCAACTCCTGTGTCGCCATCATGGAAGGGGGCAAGGCCAAGGTCATTGAAAACGCCGAGGGTGATCGCACGACCCCCTCTATCATTGCTTACATCGAAGACGGTGAAACCCTGGTTGGCCAGCCGGCCAAGCGCCAGGCTGTCACCAATCCGGACAACACCCTGTTTGCCATCAAACGCCTGATCGGGCGTCAGTTTGATGACGAGGTGGTCCAGAAAGACATCAAGATGGTGCCTTACAAGATCGTCAAGGCAGACAATGGTGATGCCTGGGTGACCGTACGCGGCGAGTCCATGGCTCCTCCGCAGGTGTCTGCACAGGTCCTGAAAAAGATGAAAAAGACCGCTGAGGATTACCTGGGCGAACCGGTAACCGAAGCCGTGGTAACCGTGCCTGCCTATTTCAATGATTCCCAGCGTCAGGCGACCAAGGATGCCGGCAAGATCGCGGGCCTGGACGTCAAGCGCATCATCAACGAGCCTACTGCCGCGGCCCTGGCCTACGGCATGGACAAGAAAAGTGGTGATTCCACTATCGCGGTCTATGACCTGGGTGGCGGTACGTTTGATATTTCCATTATCGAGATTGCAGAAACCGACGGTGAGCACTCCTTTGAAGTACTGTCTACCAACGGTGACACATTCCTGGGCGGTGAAGACTTTGACCTGCGCCTGATCGACTACCTGGCTGACCAGTTCAAGAAAGACAGCGGTATGGATCTGCACAGTGACCCGCTGGCCCTGCAGCGCCTGAAGGAAGCTGCCGAGAAAGCCAAGATCGAACTGTCTTCTGCGCAGTCAACTGAAGTTAACCTGCCTTACATTACAGCCGATGCCAGCGGACCGAAGCACCTTGTGGTGAAACTGACCCGCTCCAAGCTGGAGTCCCTGGTGGAAGACCTGGTCGAGCGCACTATCGAGCCGCTGAAAGTGGCCCTGAAAGATGCCGGCCTGAGTGCCAGTGACATCAATGACGTGATCCTGGTCGGTGGCCAGACCCGTATGCCGATGGTGTCCAAGAAAGTCGCAGAATTCTTCGGCAAGGAAGCACGTCGTGACGTGAATCCGGACGAAGCCGTTGCCATGGGCGCCTCCATCCAGGCTGCCGTGCTGGCCGGTGATGTCACCGATGTCCTGTTGCTGGATGTGACTCCGCTGTCCCTGGGTATTGAAACCCTGGGTGGCGTGGCCAGTCCGCTGATCGACAAGAACACCACCATCCCCTGCAACAAGAAGCAGACCTTCTCCACGGCAGAGGACAACCAGACCGCAGTGACCATTCACGTGGTCCAGGGTGAGCGTAAACAGGCAGCCCAGAACAAGTCACTGGGCCGTTTTGACCTGACGGATATTCCGCCGGCACCACGCGGCATGCCGCAGATTGAGGTCAGCTTTGACCTGAATGCCGACGGTATCCTGAACGTGTCCGCCAAGGACGTGGCCACGGGCAAGGAGCAGTCCATCGTGATCAAGGCTTCCAGCGGTCTGTCTGATGAAGAAATCGACAAGATGGTCCAGGATGCCGAATCACACGCGGCCGAGGACAAGAAGTTCGAGGAACTGATCACTGCCCGTAACCAGGCAGACGGTCTCATCCATGCCACCAAGAAGACGCTGACCGAGGCGGCCGACAAGGTGGAAGCGGATGAGAAAGAAAAGATCGAAGCAGCGATGGCTGCCCTGGAAGAGTCCATCAAGGGCGACGACCTGGCGGATATCGAAGCCAAGACCAAGGATCTTACCGATGCCTCCACTGGCCTGGCGCAGCGCATGTATGCTGAAGCGCAGGCTGCAGCCGGTGGCGCGGAAGGTGCCGAGGGTGCTGCAGGTGCCGAAAGTGCAGAAGCCGGTTCATCATCGACTGAAGATGATGCGGTGGATGCCGAGTTTGAAGAAGTCAAAGAAGACGAAAAATAACGCTTCTTTTTCCCTTCAGGAAGTTTGTATGTAAAAGACTAACGTGGGCTTTTGGTTCACGTTAGTTTTTTCGTTTCCGGGATAGCTATGGACAAAAGAGATTATTACGAAGTACTGGGTGTTGAGCGCGGCGCTGATGCGGCTGAAATAAAGAAAGCCTATCGTCGCATCGCGATGAAAAACCACCCTGACCGTAATCCTGGTGACGATGAGGCCGAAAAGCGCTTCAAGGAAGCCAACGAAGCCTACGAGGTACTCCATGATGCTGAAAAGCGCAGTGCCTATGACCAGTTTGGTCATGCCGGCGTTGGTGGCATGGGCGGCGGTAATGGCGCAGGCGCACAGGGCTTCGGCGATATTTTTGGCGATATCTTCGGTGATATTTTTGGTGGCGGCGGTCGTGGCCGCAGTCACGTCCAGCGCGGATCCGACCTCAGCTATACCCTGGGCCTGAGCCTGGAAGATGCCGTTCGCGGCACCGAAGTCAAAATCCGAATTCCCACGACCACGGTCTGTGAAACCTGTGACGGTAGTGGCGCCAAGAAAGGGACCACGCCGGAAAACTGTGCCACCTGCGGCGGCATGGGACATGTGCGTATGCGCCAGGGACCGTTTTCGGTCCAGCAGACCTGTCCCCGTTGCCAGGGTGCCGGCAAGACCATCAAGGATCCCTGTCATGTCTGCCATGGCCGCGGCAATGTCGAGGAAACCAAGACGCTGTCCGTGAAAGTGCCCGCCGGTGTCGATGAGGGTGACCGTATTCGCCTGACGGGCGAGGGTGAAGCCGGCATTCATGGCGGGCCTCCCGGTGACCTGTATGTCCAGATTGCGGTGAAGGAGCATCCCATCTTTGTTCGCGATGGCAGTAACCTGCATTGCGAAATCCCCATCAGTTTCATTGATGCCGCCCTGGGTGGTGAGCTCGAAGTACCGACCCTGGAAGGCCGTGTGAAACTTAAGATTCCAACCGAAACCCAGACCGGAAAACTGTTCCGCCTGCGCAACAAGGGTGTGACCCCCGTTCGCGGTGGTTCCCCCGGCGATTTGCTGTGCCGCGTCGTCGTCGAAACCCCGGTAAACCTGACCAAGCGGCAGAAAGAATTGCTTGCAGAATTCCAGGAAATACAGGAAAGTCAGGGCAACAAACAGTCGCCGAAAAAGACCAGCTTTTTCGACGGTGTGAAAAAATTTGTTGATGCATTAAAGTCCTGATCAGGGCATTTTTACAGGAACCATTATGTTGCGCATTGCTGTAGCCGGTATCGTCGGCCGCATGGGAAAAATTATCGTCGAGGCCATCAGTAAAACAGATGGCGTCACCCTGGGGGCGGCCTCGGTGCGTCACAACAGCCCGAGTCTCGGGGAGGAAGTGGGCAGCCTGTGCGGATTACCCGCCATGGGTGTTTATACCGTGGATGATTTCAACGAGGTGCTGGAAGACTTCGATGTGATGATCGATTTCACCAGCCCGGCAGCGACCATGGTGCACCTGGAAACCTGTTTGAAAGCCAAAAAGAGCCTGGTCATTGGTACTACCGGTTTCAGTGACGAGCAGAAACAGGCCATTGTCGATGCCGCGAAGGAAATACCCATTGTCTTTGCACCCAATATGAGTGTGGGAGTCAACCTGTGCCTGAACCTGCTGGAGCAGGCGGCGAAAGTGATTGGTGATGACTCTGATATTGAAATCATTGAGGCCCATCACCGCCACAAGAAGGATGCCCCGTCTGGTACAGCGTTGAAGATGGGTGAGGTGGTAGCCGATGCCCTGGGCCGTGATCTTGAGGAAGTGGCAGTGTACGGACGGCAAGGCAATATTGGTGAACGCGATGACAAAACCATCGGCTTTGAGTCAATACGTGCCGGAGACATCGTTGGCGATCACACCGTCATGTTTGCCGCCGATGGTGAGCGTGTCGAGATTACCCACAAGTCCAGCAGCCGCATGACCTATGCTGCAGGCTCGGTCAAAGCCGCCATCTGGCTGCAGGAAAAAAAGGCCGGCTTATACGATATGAAGGATGTGCTGGGCTTATAAACCGGCTGGTACCGTATAAAACAGGTGTCTTTTTAAAAGAATATTCAAGATAGACACTTATTGAGATGGACAAACGGGTACCATTTTTCATAGAATAAGTTTTCAGTATGAAGACACTGAAACAGGCAAAAGTCCTCCTTATCGGACTTACCAGAATTTGAAGAAGCGGAATAGGGTTCTCCCATTCCGCTTTTTTTTAAACTGTATTCCGGTCACTGTTTCAGAGATGTCTTTAAATCACTTGTTACTTTTTTCATTTTCAGCCGGAATTTTCGGTTGAAGCTCTCTACGGGCTGAATTTCAGCCTCACCAGGAGACTGGGTGACCAGATGACTGTGTGAAAAGTGGAGAGAAATACTGAACGCTGACAGCCAGCGGAAAAGAGGAGACTATGCAATACAAGCCTGCCATCCTGGCACTTGAAGACGGTTCCTTGTTCGAAGGAATTTCAATTGGTGCCGAGGGTCAGACATCCGGTGAAGTGGTTTTCAATACAGCCATGACCGGCTACCAGGAGATCCTGACAGACCCTTCCTATGCACAGCAGATCATTACCTTTACCTATCCCCATATAGGCAATACCGGAACCACACCGGAAGACGACGAGTCCGAAAAAGTCTGGGCTTCAGGCATGATCATTCGCGACCTGCCTTTGCTTGAAAGCAATTTCAGAAACGAGCAAACCCTGACCGACTTTTTGAAGTTGCGTAACGTAGTCGCCATCTGTGATATCGACACCAGGCGCCTGACACGCATTCTGCGTGACAGCGGACCATTGAATGGCTGCGTTGTTGCCGGTGGCGTGCTCGAAATCGACCCGGATAAAGGCAAGGAAGCAGCAATTGCCGGCGCCAAGGCCTTTCCCGGGCTGGTCGGCATGGACCTGGCCAAGGTGGTTTCCTGTACTGATACCTACAAGTGGCGTGAAGGATCCTGGCGACTGGGCAAGGGCCACAGGGAGCCCAAGAAGCCCGGTAAATTCCACGTGGTTGCCTACGACTTTGGCGTCAAGCGCAATATCCTGCGCATGCTGACTGACCGCTCCTGCCAGGTGACGGTTGTCCCGGCAGAAACTCCCGCCAGTGAAGTGCTGGCCATGGAGCCCGATGGCGTCTTTCTTTCCAATGGCCCCGGTGATCCGGAGCCCTGTGATTACGCCATCACGGCAATCAAGGAAATCCTGGAGACAGGCCTGCCGATGTTTGGCATCTGCCTGGGTCACCAGCTGCTGGCACTGGCCAGCGGAGCCAGCACCGTGAAGATGAAGCTTGGCCATCATGGTGCCAACCATCCCGTCCAGGACCTGTCTTCCGGCCGGGTGCATATTACTTCCCAGAACCATGGCTTTGCCGTGGACGAGAAGTCGCTGCCAGGAAACGTCAAGGCCACGTACAAGTCCTTGTTTGATGGATCGCTCCAGGGTATCCAACTGACGGACAAACCAGCCTTTGGATTCCAGGGGCATCCCGAGGCAAGTCCCGGACCCCATGACATAGCCCCGGTCTTTGATCATTTCATCGACCTTATCCAGGCACATGCCGGATAACACCCAAATCAACTGGAACAGGAACTGAATTAAAACTGCACACTGACTATGCCAAAAAGAACTGACATTGAAAGCATTCTGATTATCGGCGCCGGCCCCATCGTTATTGGCCAGGCATGCGAATTTGACTACTCCGGCGCACAGGCCTGCCAGGCGTTGCGCGAAGAGGGGTATCGCATCATCCTGGTGAACTCCAACCCGGCCACCATCATGACCGACCCCGGCATGTCCGATGCCACTTACATCGAACCCATTGAATGGCAAACGGTGGAAAAAATCATCGCCAAGGAAAAGCCGGATGCCATTTTGCCTACCATGGGTGGGCAGACTGCACTGAACTGTGCCCTGGACCTGGACAAGCACGGCATCCTGGAAAAATACGGTGTTGAATTGATCGGTGCCCGCAAGCACGCCATCGACAAGGCGGAAGACAGGGAGCTGTTCGACAAGGCCATGGAAGCCATTGGCCTGGAAACACCGAAACACGAGTTTGCCCACAACCTGGATGAAGCACACCAGGCCATGGAAAAACTGGGCTTTCCCTGCATCATTCGTCCTTCTTTCACCATGGGTGGCAGTGGCGGTGGTATTGCCTACAACAAGGAAGAGTTCGAGGAAATCTGCAAACGCGGCCTGGCGCTGAGCCCGACCAATGAATTGCTGATCGATGAATCCCTGATCGGCTGGAAAGAATACGAGATGGAAGTTGTCAGAGACAAGAACGACAACTGCATCATTGTCTGTACCATCGAAAACCTCGACCCCATGGGTATCCATACGGGTGACTCCATCACCGTGGCACCGGCCCAGACCCTGACGGACAAGGAATTCCAGATCATGCGAAACGCAGCCTGCGAAGTGCTGCGGGAAATCGGTGTCGAAACCGGCGGTTCCAACGTGCAGTTCGCCGTTGATCCGCAAACAGGTCGCCTGGTGGTCATTGAAATGAACCCCAGGGTGTCACGTTCTTCTGCGCTGGCATCCAAGGCCACTGGCTTCCCGATTGCCAGGGTGGCAGCCAAGCTGGCTGTTGGCTTTACGCTGGATGAGCTGCGCAATGAAATCACCGGTGGTGTGACACCGGCCTCATTCGAGCCGACCATTGACTACGTGGTCACGAAAATTCCGCGTTTCACCTTTGAAAAATTTCCCCAGGCTCCCGATCGCCTGACTACACAGATGAAGTCTGTGGGCGAGGTGATGGCTATTGGTCGTACCTTCCAGGAGTCTATGCAGAAAGCACTGCGTGGACTGGAAGTGGGTATCTGTGGCTTTGACCCCATCCTGGACAATGAAGCAAGCAATGCCCAGGAAGTGCTGCTCAGGGAACTCAAGGATGCAGGTGCCGAACGTATTCGATACGTGGCCGATGCTTTCCGGGCCGGCATGTCCGTGGAAGAATTGTTTGAACATACCCATATTGATCGCTGGTTCCTGGTCCAGATAGAAGACATCATCAAGGACGAGCAGATGCTGGCCACAGCCAGCCTGGATATGCTGGAGAAATCCACGCTCTATCGACTCAAGCGCAAAGGGTTTTCCGATGAGCGCCTGGCGCAGGTGCTTGGTGTCAAGGAGAGTGAGGTCAGGCAGCGTCGTTATGACCTGGAAATCCACCCGGTCTATAAACGCGTGGACACCTGTGCCGCCGAATTCCGTTCTACCACGGCTTACATGTACTCCACCTACGAGGAGGAGTGTGAAGCCGAGGTCAGTGACCGCAAGAAAATTATCGTTCTGGGTGGTGGTCCCAACCGTATCGGCCAGGGTATTGAATTTGATTACTGCTGTGTCCATGCCGCGCTGGCCATGCGTGAAGAAGGCTACGAGGCGATCATGATCAACTGCAACCCGGAAACGGTGTCCACTGACTTCAATGTGTCCGACCGTCTGTATTTTGATCCGGTCACCCTTGAAGACGTCATGGAGATAGTCCGGATTGAGAATCCTGTCGGCATGATCGTCCAGTTTGGTGGCCAGACCCCGCTGAAGCTGGTGACCCAGCTGGAAAAACTTGGTGTGCCTATTATTGGTACGCCCGCCGATGCCATCGACAGGGCTGAAGACCGCGAACGTTTCCAGAACATGATCCAGAAGCTGGAACTGAAACAGCCGGCCAACAGCACGGTCCGCAGCCTGGAAGAGGCCGTGGAAAAAGCGCAGGAAATCGGTTACCCGCTGGTGGTACGTCCTTCCTACGTGTTGGGTGGACGCGCCATGGAGATCGTCTACAACGAAGCCGAACTCAAGCGCTATATCAAGAGTGCCGTGGATGTGTCCAATGAAAGCCCCGTGCTGCTGGACTACTACCTGAACTCTGCCATTGAAATGGATGTGGATGTTGTCAGCGACGGGGAAGATGTTGTCGTGGGATCCATCATGCAACATATCGAGCAGGCCGGTGTACATTCCGGTGACTCTGCCTGTTCCCTGCCGCCCTACAGCCTGCCCATGGATATCCAGGACGAGATTCGCCAGCAGTGTATCCGACTGGCCAGGGAACTGGGTGTGGTCGGCTTGATGAATGCACAGCTTGCCTACCAGGACGGTGAAATTTATATCATCGAGGTCAATCCGAGGGCATCCAGGACCGTACCGTTTGTTTCCAAGTGTATTGGTGTATCCCTGGCCAAGATAGCGGCCAAGTGCATGGCTGGCATCTCCCTGAAGTCGCAGAACTTTACGAAGGAAATTGTGCCTTCTTTCTATTCTGTGAAAGAAGCCATTTTCCCGTTCAACAAGTTCCCGGGTGTTGACCCCATTCTCGGACCTGAAATGAAATCTACCGGTGAGGTCATGGGTACAGGGGCAACCTTTGCCGAGGCCTATTACAAGTCACAGGGCCTGGGTGAATTGAAGATCCCGCTGGATGGCAAAGCCTTCATCAGTGTCAGGGAAGTTGACAAACCCGAGCTGCCGGAACTGGCAAAGAACTATCATGACCTGGGTTTCAAACTGGTGGCCACCAAGGGAACCGCCAAGGTGATTGCCGAAGCCGGCATTCCGGTTGAAGCAGTCAACAAGGTGATGGAAGGACGTCCGCACATTGTGGACATGTTGAAAAATGACGAAATTGATCTTATCGTAAACACTACGGAAGGTCGCCAGGCCATCGCTGATTCGGCTACCATCCGCAGCACTGCCCTGAGGCACAACGTCTACTGTACAACGACCATTGCCAGCGCCAAGGCGGTTTACGAGGCCCTGGTATTCGGTGGTGATACATCCGTTAACAGCCTGCAGCACCTGCACGCAGAACAGAAATCCTGACCTCGGCCGGGTGGTCCTGTTCAACAAAAATTAACCAGAGAGATTGTCCATGCGAAAAGTACCCATGACCATTGATGGGGCGGAAAGATTGAGGGCTGAACTGAGTGAACTCAAGACTGTCCAGCGCCCGAAAATTACGCAAGCGATTGCGGAAGCGCGTGAACACGGCGACCTCAAGGAAAACGCGGAATATCATGCTGCCCGTGAGCAACAGAGTTTCTGCGAAGGCCGTATCAAGGAAATTGAAGGCAAGCTGGCCGACTCTGAAATTATTGATATCAAGACAATCCCTGCTACTGGCAAGGTGATTTTTGGCACTACGGTGACGCTTTACAATATCGATACGGAAAAGTCAGTGACTTACCAGATCGTGGGTGAAGACGAAGCGGATGTAAAAAGCGGCAAGATTTCGGTGGGCTCACCAATCTCCCGCGCTATGATGGGTAAAGCCGAAGGCGATGAGATAACGGTTAATGCGCCGGGGGGAGAGGTACTTTACGAGATTGAGAAGGTGGAGCACCTATAAAAAGACGATAAACCGATAAAAGGATAAATCGATAAAGGGATTACAGTTTATCTCAAGAACTTACCTTTATCGCTTCATCGGTTTATCGCTTTATCGTTCCTCCGAATACAGCTGAACGTTTGACAAGTGTGGCTTCTGCTCAGCGGCCTTCCGATAAATCAGCGCAACTTTCCCGATTGTCTGAACCAGTTCTGCATTCTGGTTGTCACAGATTTCGTTGATGACCTCTTTTCGGGCTTCCCTGTCTTCGGAGACAATCCTGACCTTGATCAGTTCGTGGTCATTCAGGGCGCGGTTGATTTCTGCGAGTACGTTTTCGCCGAGACCGTTGGCCACGATCACCACCGGATTCAGGTGATGGCCGATACTGCGGTATTTTTTCTGGGTTTTCTTGTCTAATGACATGTGTTGTGTGTCCGGCTTGCATCACTTTCAAAAGGGCGCGCATTGTACCTGATCCTCGATAGAATGAAATATGAGCAAGTCCAAAAGCAGCAAAAACTGGCTGAAAGAGCATGAAGGCGATGCCTGGGTGAAAAAATCCCGGGAAGAAGGTTATCGTTCCCGTGCCTGCTACAAGTTGCTGGAAATCCAGAAATCTGACCGCATCATGAAGCCGGGCATGACCATCGTGGACCTGGGTTCTGCTCCCGGTGGCTGGTCCCAGGTGGCTGCTGAAATTGCCGGCAGTAAAGGCCGTGTAATCGCCTCCGACATCCTGGACATGGAACCTGTGCCTGGCGTAGATTTTGTGCAGGGTGATTTCACAGAAGACTCCTGCCTGAATGCTATACTGGGACTGGTCGATGATGGCCGGAACCTGTCAGATCCGCGCTGTGTAGACCTTGTAATATCGGATATGGCCCCCAATTTAAGTGGTATGGCAGCCATTGATCAGCCCAGGTCGATGCACCTGGTTGAACTGGCACTCGATTTTGCCCGTACTACCCTGAAACCAGGGGGGGCATTGCTCACCAAAGTCTTCCAGGGTGATGGCTTCGATGCCCTGCTCAAGGACATGCGCGGAGAATTTTCGCAGGTTTTGAGCAGAAAACCCGATGCATCCCGGTCCCGTTCCAAGGAGCTCTATTTGCTGGCCAAGGGATATAAACCCTGAAATCGCCTTAATCCCGCGTGTTTACTGGGGTTATAAGGCGGTCATAGCGGCTGATTCCTGTAGGCAAAGCAGGCAAATAATGTAAGAATTGAACCAGAATACTTGCTGGGACGCTGAACGCTACAGGACATTGCACCAGTCAGTCCTGTTAAACACAAGTTGTAACCGAGACTTAAAAAGGGAGATAAGCCCTTGAATGATATGGCAAAAAATTTATTACTCTGGATGATTATTGCGGCAGTCCTGCTGACTGTTTTCAATAATTTCAACCAGCCCAGCAACGCTGAACAACTGGATTACTCCGATTTCATCCGTGAAGTCCAGGAAGGCAACGTGTCCGAGGTGACCATCAGCGGGGTCAATATCATTGGCCTGAAGCAAAATGGCACCCGTTTCAACACGGTGCGCCCCTATATTGATGATCCCAAGCTGATGGACGATTTGCTGTCGCATGATGTCCGCGTTCGCGGTCAGGAGCCTGAACAACAGAGTATCTGGACACAGCTATTGGTGGCCTCATTCCCCATTCTCATCATCATTGCCGTGTTCATGTTCTTCATGCGGCAAATGCAGGGTGGTGGTGTCGGCGGCAAGGGCGGTCCCATGGCCTTTGGCAAGAGCAAGGCCAAGATGCTGACCGAAGACCAGGTCAAGGTGACCTTTGCCGACGTGGCGGGGGTTGATGAGGCCAAGGAAGACGTCAAGGAACTCGTGGACTTCCTGCGTGAGCCTGACAAGTTCCAGCGCCTGGGTGGTCGTATTCCCCGTGGCATCCTGATGGTAGGTCAACCCGGTACCGGTAAGACCTTGCTGGCAAAAGCCATTGCCGGTGAAGCCAAGGTGCCGTTCTTCTCCATTTCCGGTTCCGACTTCGTGGAAATGTTTGTCGGTGTCGGTGCATCCCGTGTCCGTGACATGTTTGACCAGGCCAAGAAGCAGTCGCCCTGCATTATTTTCATCGATGAAATCGACGCCGTAGGTCGCCATCGTGGTGCCGGTGTCGGCGGTGGTCATGATGAACGTGAGCAGACCCTGAACCAGTTGCTGGTGGAAATGGATGGTTTTGAAGGTAATGAAGGTGTGATCGTCATCGCCGCCACCAACCGTCCGGATGTACTGGACCCCGCGCTGCTGCGCCCCGGTCGTTTTGACCGCCAGGTGGTGGTTGGCCTGCCCGATATCCGTGGCCGCGAACAGATTCTGAAAGTCCATATGCGCAAAGTACCGATTTCCGATGGCGTCGATGAGTCCGTGCTGGCGCGCGCCACACCGGGATTCTCAGGTGCCGACCTGGCCAACCTGGTTAATGAGGCCGCCCTGTTTGCCGCCCGTTCCAGCAAGCAGCGTGTCACCATGGAAGAATTCGAGAAAGCCAAGGACAAGATCATGATGGGTGCCGAGCGTAAATCCATGGTCATGTCCGACAAGGAAAAACTCAATACGGCTTATCATGAAGCAGGCCATGCCATTGTGGGCCGTCTCGTGCCTGAGCATGACCCGGTCTACAAGGTCAGCATCATTCCCCGCGGCCGTGCCCTGGGTGTGACCATGTTCCTGCCGGAAGAGGATCGTTACAGCCACAGCAAGACCAGCATTCTCAGCCAGATATGCAGCCTGTATGGTGGCCGCATCGCCGAGGAAATGACACTGGGTGCCGAAGGTGTCACTACCGGTGCTGCCAATGACATTCAGCGTGCCACGCAAATGGCCCATAACATGGTCAAGAAGTGGGGCCTGTCCGAGCGCCTGGGGCCACTGCAGTATGACGATGAAAATGATGAAGTTTTCCTCGGCCGCTCTGCTGCCGCAGGCGGTGGCAAGGTCCTGTCTTCGGATACGACCAAGGCCATTGACGAGGAAGTACGCAGCATCATTGATAATTGTTACAACCGCGCCAAGCAGATTCTTGAAGAAAATCGTGAAAAACTTGAGGCAATGAAAGATGCGCTGCTGGAGTGGGAAACCATCGATGCGGGACAGATTGACGACATCATGACCGGCAAGAAGCCGCGTCCACCTGCCGGTTGGCATGACGATGATTACGGCTCAGGCAAGACCGTGACTGCAGAACCTGAAGAAAAACAGGAAGCCAGGCCCAAGGATAACGAGTCCAACAAGCCTATCGGTGGGCCGGCCAGCGAGCACTAGGAAGTTGTGTTCACTGTGCAAGCCGTTACAAAGCACGAAACAAGTTTGTAAAAGAACAGGAACGTTAGCAAGAGCAAGATAGTACGCCAAGGTACTGCGGAGAAGGGGCTCGTCAGAGCTCCTTTTTCGTTGAACAAAAGAAATCCCTGTCATGAAGCCAGCCCCTTTTGATTTTAATGGTAAGTCCCTGGACCTGTCGGTAGCCCATGTCATGGGTATCCTGAACGTGACGCCGGATTCGTTTTCCGATGGCGGCGAGCTGATGAATACCAGTGGCCACGTCGTGCTGGACAAGGTGTTGAAGCGAGCCGAGTCCATGGTGCGTGCCGGTGCGGCGATCCTCGATATTGGTGGAGAGTCAACACGTCCGGGGGCCGAGCCGGTCAGTACAGACCAGGAAATAAGCCGGGTCATGCCCGTCGTCGAGGCAGTCAGGCAGAACCTGGACACCATAGTGTCGGTGGATACCAGTAATCCGGAACTGATCAGCCTTTGTCGTGATGCCGGTGTGGGACTGATCAATGATGTTCGAGCCCTCAGCCGTGATGGTGCCATGGCCGCTGCTGCCGCATCCGGGCTGCCGGTGTGCCTGATGCACATGCAGGGGACACCTGAAAACATGCAGGACAATCCGGTTTACGGCGATGTGGTGGAAGAAGTGGCCGATTACCTGTCTGGCAGGGTCGCAGCCTGCGTTGAAGCCGGTATTGCCAGGGACAGGGTTATTCTGGACCCGGGTTTCGGGTTCGGTAAGACACTGGCCCATAATCTTGAGCTGCTGGGCAGACTTGAGGGGTTGCAGCGGTTAGAATTGCCCCTACTCGTGGGCATGTCCCGCAAAAGAATGATTGGCATGATCACCGGTCGCCGCGAAAAAGACCGAGTACAAGGCAGTGTGGCGGCTGCGGTGATTGGCGTGATGAATGGCGGCAGGATCGTTCGCACGCATGATGTCAGCGAAACCATGGATGCCCTGAAGATCTGCAATGAAGTCCTGAAGGTCCAGTAACACAAATCTAATAACAGCGAGCCAGGTTTTGGGAAAAAAATATTTCGGTACTGACGGCATCAGGGGGACGGTAGGTACCTACCCGATTACACCTGACTTTGTCCTCAAGTTAGGCTGGGCCACCGGGCGCGTGTTTGCCCAACAGGGTGGTGGCAAAATCCTCATTGGTAAAGACACCCGCATTTCCGGCTACATGTTTGAATCTGCCCTGGAAGCGGGGCTCACCTCTGCAGGCATGGATATCAATCTGCTGGGTCCCATGCCGACACCGGCTGTGGCTTATCTTACCCGTACATTCCAGGCCCGGGCCGGTATTGTCATCAGTGCCTCCCACAATGCCTTCCAGGACAATGGCATCAAGTTTTTCTCCAGTGAAGGCACCAAGTTGCCTGATGACATCGAGCTGGCTATCGAGGATGCCCTGGACAAGGAGTTGACTACGGTAGGCTCTGCCGAGATAGGCAAAGCCTCGCGCATCGTGGATGCCAGCGGCAGGTATATCGAATTTTGTAAAAGTACTGTTCCGGGCAACCTGCGTCTGAATGGTCTGTCAATCGTTCTCGACTGCGCCAATGGCGCCACTTATCACATTGCCCCCAATGTATTCCGGGAACTGGGTGCCAAGGTCAGCACAGTGGGGACGAATCCCGATGGCCTGAACATCAACCGGGATTGTGGCTCAACCTATCCGCAGCAACTGGTGGACAAGGTACTGGAAGAAAAAGCCGACCTGGGCATTGCCTTTGACGGCGATGGTGACAGGGTCATCATGGTGGATGGCAATGGCGAATTGGTCGATGGAGATGAGCTGCTGTATATCATTGCCCGCTACAAGCTCGGCAAACTGGGCAAAGGGGGCAAGGACCAGGGCATTATCGGCACGGTCATGAGCAACCTGGGCCTGGAAATTGCCCTGCGCGAGCTCGATATCCCGTTCAGGCGCACCAAGGTAGGTGACCGCTATGTCATGACCGAGTTGTTGACCCGGCAGTGGCTGTTTGGTGGTGAATCTTCAGGCCACATTATTTGCCTGGATTCGACTTCTACCGGCGACGGTATTATTTCTGCCTTGCAGGTCCTGGCGGCCATGCAGGTGTTTGACATGAGCCTGACAGACATCAAGCAGGGTATGGAGAAATTCCCCCAGACAATGATCAATGTCAGGAATGTCAGCAAGGAAGGCCTGGATGACGACCCGGCCATATGTTCTGCCATCGCCAGTGCCGAGAAGGAACTGGGCAAGACGGGGCGGGTATTGCTGCGGCCATCGGGCACCGAGCCCGTGGTGAGGGTCATGGTCGAAGGTGAGAATGCCGACCAGGTCAACCGCCTGGCCAATGCCATTGCCGAGGTGGTCAGTGCCCAGAAGCAGCAGGACGTGGCCTGAA